>DATLDY010000143.1:0-7814 GCA_035525655.1 Burkholderiales bacterium | reverse complement strand
AGTCGAGGCGCGCCGACGGCGGAGTCCCGACCCACAGGTGATGCGTCTCGGGAAAGTTGGCGAACATCTGCCGCGGCTGCGTCACCGGAATGCCGAGCATCTCGGCGAGCTTCACCGCCTTTGCCACCGCGCGCGTGTTGTAGACCTCGTCGCCGACCAGCATCACCGGCATGCGCGCTTCCACCAGCATCTTCGCCGCGCGCTCGACTTCCTGCGGGTTCGGCCGCACGCGCATGCGCGGATCCATTTTGGATTGGTGGACCACCTCGGCGCGCACGCGCTGGTCGTTGAAGTCCGAGTGCCAGGAGCAGTACGTCGGCCCGTACGGCGGCGTCCACGCCGCCTTGAACGCGCGGCGCACGGTCTCAGGGATCATGTCGGGCCGGCGCGCGAGCCACGAGTACTTCGTCATCGGCTGGACGATCTGCTCCTGGTTCGCCACTTCCTCGAAGCCATCGCGCCCGGCGCGCCCGCTCTGGTCGGTGCGATAGCTGTAGAACACGAGCGGCGTCTGCTCCTTGAACGCATTGAACATCTGCCCCATCGCGTTCACCAGGCCCACCACCGCTGCCTGCATCACGATCGTCGGCTCGCCGGACGCCTTCACGTATCCGGCGGCCATTGCCGCTCCCGGTCCCTCGTGCGGCGTGAGAATGTATTTGAGCTGCGGGCGGTCGACGAGCGCTTCGTAGAACTGCGCGTCCTCGCTCGCCGAGTTGCCGAAGACGTACTTGACGCCCGAAGCGATGAGCTGCTCGGCAAAGCATTCGCCGCCTGAGCCCTCTACGACCTTGAATGCCTCCGCGGTCTGCGCATGCGCAGCCGGAACGAGAGATTCCAGAATGCCCTTGGCGGCGGTGAGCGAGACGCCGGCCGTGGTCATGCCTTTCAGGAACGTGCGGCGGGAAATGGAATGCGAGAGATAGCGTGCGACGAGCTCTCTCATTGCTTCCTCCCGTACGTATTGCCGAGGTAATCGGCCATCTGCTTGATCTCGTCGGGCGTCCACAAGGCACCGCGGCCGATCATGCGGTAGAGCGCGCTTTCCCACGCGCGCCGGTCCTGGCGCTGGTCCATCCACATCGTCGGCGCGTGACACTGGAAGCACTTCGAGACGAGGACGTCCTTGCCCGGACCGTCGGGAAAGCCGATCGGTGCCGGCTTCTGCTGCGCTGCGACCGTGCTGCAAAAGGACAGTATGGCCGCCAGGACCAGCGTCTTGCGAACCGCAGACATCGTGCATCCTCCCGGAGGCCAATGTAGCAAAATGCCCGGTGATGGGAAATTTGCATTCGACGGACATGCCTGGCCGAGTCATCGGCGCCATCCTTCTGGCGGTCTGCGCGTTTTTCGCGTTCGCGCCGGAAGATTGGGTGACGGGGCTATTGCCGCTCCCCTGGAGCGATACCGCGCTGGTCCTGGCGCGCGTTACCTTTCTCGTCATCGGCGGGGGCGCCGCGGTCCTCCTGTGGCGCTCGTTCCGGCCGGCGACGTCAGGCGAGGCCGAGACTGCGCATCACCATGTAGCCGCCGAGCACGATCAGGGCGACAAAGAACCAGCGCATGAACACCTCGGCGCGCAGCCGCCGGCGCAGGCGCATGCCGACCCACATGCCGGCGAGCGCCGGGAAGAGCGCCGCGAATGAAGCGCCCGCCACGTCGGCGCGGTACTGGCCGGTCGCAGCGAGCGCGAGGCCGAGGGCGAGCGGGCAGACGAAGGCGCTGATGCCGATCGCCTGCACCAGCTCCTCGGTGTTCATCCTGAGCGAGGTGAGGTAAGGCGCGGTCGGGATCACGAACACGCCGGTTGCGCCGCAGAGCATCCCGGTGAGCAGGCCGATGAGCGGCGAAAGCCAGCGCTCCGACTCACGCCGTATCTCGAAGCGGCGCCCGAAAAGGCCGTAGACACCGTAAGCCGCGAGCACGCTGCCGAGCGCGACTCCCGTCGCCGCCGTGTTCGACATGAAGCGGATGGTGGCGAACGTGCCGATGAACACCGCAACGATCATCCAGGCGAAGCGCCTGAGCAGCGCGGGGAGCGAAGGTCCCGCCGCCATCTGCCAGATGTTCGTCGCGAGCGCCGGCATGACCATCAGCGCAGCGGCTTTCGAGGTCGGCATCACGATGCTCAGCAGTCCCACCACGATCGTCGGCAGGCCGATGCCGACCGCGCCTTTTACAAAGCCGGCGAAGAGGAATGCCAGGGCGATGAAAACGGCGAGGGAAGCGTCTATTCGAAGCCCTTCGCCTTGAATACCTCGGCGGCCGCCGGGGTGGCGACGAAGTCGATGAAAGCCTTCGCTGCGGCGGGGCTCTTGCCCGCGGACACGAGGCCGGCAGTGAATACGGTGTAGTTCTGGATCGGCGCCGGTAGCGGGCCGACCAGCTCGACTCCCGGCTGCACGATGATCTCGCTCACCTGGTTGAAGCCGATCTCCACCTCGCCGCGCGCGACCGGCGCGAAGCGCTCGCTGCGCTGCTTGAACGCCACGGTCTTCTGCTGCATCTCGCGCGCGATGCCCATGCGCTCGAACAGACCGACCAGGTAGAGGCTCACCGGCGCGCCCGCAGCGGGATCGTTGTAGCCGATCGACTTCGCGGCCAGCATCGCCGCCTTGAACGCCTCGACCGTGGAGATATCGGGCTTCGGGGCGCCCTTTCGGACGAAGAGCCCGACGCCCAGGCGCGCGATCTCGCGCGGCGTGCCCGCCGCGACCTTGCCTTGCTTCTCTAGGGCGCGCACCTGCGCGAGCGAGGCTATCAGCACGTCGGCCGGCTCGCCGTTCTCGATGCGTTTCGCCATCGCGCCGATCGCGCCGTCGGAGTCCATCACGATCCGGTGCCCGGTTGCGCGCTCGAACTGGGGAATGAGGACGTGCATCGGCTCGTCCATCGCCGAGCCGGTGAGCACCTTCACATCGTCCGCCGCCGCCCCGCCCACGGCGAACGCGAGGCCGAGAAGGAGATGGCGCATCAGCTCGCTCCCCTATAAGCGCCCCACGCAAGGCAAAGCCAGCCGGCGAGGAACGCAACGCCGCCGATCGGTGTGATCGCTCCCAGCCACCGCACGCCGGTCAGTGCCAGCGCGTACAGCGTGCCGGAAAAAATCACGATGCCGGCGATAAACAGCCAGCCGGCGGCGCTCGTCCACGCGCCCGGCCAGCGCGTATGCGCCCACGCGACGCCGAGCAGCGCGAGTGCGTGGTACATGTGATAGCGCACGCCGATCTCGAAGGTAGCGAGCATCGCCGGGTCGAGGCGGCTCTTCAGCCCGTGCGCGGCAAAGGCGCCGAGCGCGACGCCGATAAAGGCGGCTACGCTGCCGAGCGCGAAGAAAACGCGGTCCATAGCATCAGCAGGCCGGCGACCACCCACGCGTAATAGCCGGGCCCGAGGTGGCCGGCCGGAACGTGGATGAGGTCGCTTTGCTGGGCGGGGATGGCGAAGCCGGCATAGATCATCGAGGCGAGCGCTATCGTCGCGCACGCGGGCGCCGCGCGCCGCTTGCGCAGGGCCAGCAGGATCGCAGCGGCAATGAAGGCGAGATTCGATGGCGTTACGAGCAGCGCCATGGTCGCCATATCGAGGTTGGATATCGGATGGTCGACCCACATGATGAGCGGCACCACGCTAATGAGCGCGGCCTGCCAGCCCCACGCAGTGATGTGCGTCGCCATCTCGCCGCCCGAGCCGGTCACGCCGCGCGTGAACGTGGCCGGTAGTGCGTAGGAAACCGCATACAGGGCGAGGGCGCTCCAGTACAGGCGGCGGTTTATTGCGCCACCACCAGGCTTGCCAGCCGCTCGGGATCGCGCAGCAAGGCTTCGCTCGGGCCGTGGTGGATCACGCGGCCGCGGCTCATGACCAGCGCTTCGCGCGTCACCTGCAGCGCGAGCTTGGCGTGCTGCTCGACCAGGATGACGGCGAGCTCGTCCTCGGAGATCAGCCGCTCGAGCGAGCGCAGGAGCGACTCGACGATGATCGGCGCGAGGCCCTCGAGCGGCTCGTCCATCAGGAGCAGCGCCGGGTTGCCCATCAGCGCGCGCCCGATGGCGAGCATCTGCTGCTCGCCGCCGGAGATCTGGTTGCCGCGGTGGTGCTTGCGCTCGGCGAGCCGCGGGAACAGGTCGTACACCCGCGCGAGCGTCCAGCGCTTGCCCGTACGTTGCGCGACGGTGAGATTCTCTTCGACAGTGAGCGACGGGAAGATGTCGCGCCCTTGGGGCACATAGCCGATGCCCAGGCGCACACGCTCGTAGACCGGCAGCTTTTCCACCCTGTTGCCGCCGAACTCGATGCCGCCCGCGTGGAAGGTGGTGTGGCCCATGATCGTGGCGAGCAGCGTGGTCTTGCCGACGCCGTTGCGGCCGAGGATGGCGAGCGAGCCGCGCTCCGGAACGGCGAGCGCCACATCTTCGAGGATGACTGTCTCGCCGTATCCGGCACGAAGCGCGGAGACGCGCAGGACGTCAGGCATGCGTCGCCTCGCCCAGGTACACCGAGCGCACGCGCGCGTCGGCCGCGATTTCCTGCGGCGTGCCTTCGACCAGGACCTGCCCCTGCACGAGGACGGTGATGCGCTGCGCGAAGCGGAACACGAGGTCCATGTCGTGCTCTATGATCAAAATCGCGATGTCGCCGGGAAGCGCGGCGAGCACTTCGAGGATGCGCCCGGAATCCTGCGACGGCACGCCCGCTGCGGGCTCGTCGAGCAGCAAGACCTTCGGCTTCAGGCCGAGCGCAATGGCGATCTCGACCAGGCGCTGGCGGCCGTACGGCAGGTCCTGCACCGGGGTGCGCGCGTCGGCGGCAATCTCCAGCTTGGCGAGGAGCTGCATCGCTTCGTCCGCGATTTCCGAATACTTGCTCGCCGGCTTCCACATGCGCCGCGCGACGCCGTCGCGCTCTGCGATGGCCAGGGCAACGTTGTCGAGCACAGGCAGCGAGCGGAAGAGCGTCGTGACCTGGAAGGTGCGGCCGAGGCCGCGGCTTACGCGCGCCGCCTGGCTCGCCTTGGTCAGGTCCTCACCGCCGAGCAGGATGCGGCCCGAGGAGGGCGCGATCCTTCCGGTCAGCATGTTGACGAAGGTGGTCTTGCCCGCGCCGTTCGGGCCGATGAGGGCGTGACGCGCTCCCGGCTCGAGCCGGAAGTCGATGTCCTCGGCGACGGTCAGCGCGCCGAAGCTTTTGCAGAGTTTCTGTGTCTCGAGAGCGCTTGCAGGCATTTGTCCACCAGCCCCAGCACACCGCCGCGGGCGAAGAGCACGACTACGATGAGAAGCACGCCGATGCCGAAGTACCAATACTCGGGATATTGCTTGGCGAGGTAATCCTGCGCGATCAGGTACACCACCGGCCCGACGAATGCGCCATATAAGCGGCCGACGCCGCCGAGGATCAGCATCACGAGAAGATCGCCCGAGGGCTCGAGCCCCAGCACGTTGAGTCCGACGAACTGGTTCACCTGCGTGAGGAGCGCGCCCGCCACGCCGGCCATCGTCGCGGACATCGTGTAGACGAGCACCAGGCGCCAGTACACCGGCGCGCCGATCGCATGCATGCGCACCGTGTTCTCGCGGATGCCGGTCAGCATCGCCCCGAACGGCGAGTAGATCAGCCGGCGCACCACCAGCCAGCCGATGAAAAGCGCAATCAGGCAATAGATGAAGGCCGTCCTGCCGAAGATGTCGAACTTGAACATGCCGAGGATCGGATCCGTCTTCACCCCGGAAAGCCCGTCGGCGCCGCCGGTGAGCCAGCTCGCCTTGTTCGCGATCTCGAGCAGGATCGAGGTGATGGCGAGCGTCAGCATGAGGAGCGTCAGCGCTTTCGTGCGCAGGATCACCGCGCCGGTCGCCATGCCGAGCGCGGCCGCCGCGACCGCTGCGGCGAGGAGCTGCAGGAAAGGATCGGTCAGGCCGTACTTCGCACTCAGCACGCCTGCTGTATAGGCACCGAGCCCGAAGAACGCGCTATGCCCGAGCGTGATGATGCCGGCATAACCAAGGATCAGGTCCAGCGACAGCACCGTCAGGATGTAGATGAGGATCCGCGCGCCGAGCGACAGGTACTCCGGCATCGCAAAGAAAAACGCGATCGCCGCGAGCCACGGCAGCCACTCCGTCCACCGGATGCGCGGATCGCTGGTGTAGCCGCTCATGACGAAATCGGGGTCAGAGCCCGATTAAGAATAGGGCTCTGACCCCGATTAGCTTTTGGAGTCATGCGCGGACTCCGAACAGACCCATGGGGCGCCAGAGGAGGATGGCGATCGTCGCGGCGTAGATGAGAAAAGCGCCGAACTCGGGGATCCAGTACTTGCACGCCGTATCCGCGACGCCGATGAGGAGCGCGGCGATGAACGGGCCGCGCAGGCTCCCCAGTCCGCCGATGGCGACCACGATCAGGAAGTAGACGAGGTGCTCGAAGGGGTAGCCCCACTGCACCGGCAGGATGTCGGCGCCGAGCGCGCCGCCGAGGCCGGCGAGGCCGCTGCCGAGGGCGAAGGTGCCCATGAAGAGGACGCTGGTGTTGATGCCGACCGACTGCGCCATCGCGCGATTGTCGACCGCGGCGCGAACCATCGCGCCCCACCGCGTGCGTTCGACGCCGAACCAGAGGAGCACGATGATCACCGCGCTGATGCCGATCAGCACCACGCGGTAAGTGGGGAAATCACGCCCGAGCATGTGGAGCTGGCCGCGCAGGTAGTCGGGCAGCAACACGCGCGCCGCCTGGTCGCCGAAGATCATCCGCGCGCTCGCCATCGAGACGAGGATCAGGCCGATGGAGAACAACACCTGCGCGAGCTCGCCCGAGCGATAGAGCCGGGAGTAGAGCAGGCGTTCGAGCACTACGGATGCCGCCGCGACGCCGAGAAAGGCGGCAATCACGGCGACCGCGAAAGGCGCGCCGAAGCGGGCCATCGCCGCGGCGAAGATGTAGCCCCCCGCCATGGCGAACACGCCGTGCGCGAGGTTGATGAAGCCCATGAGGCCCATCGTCACCGACAGGCCCACGGAAATCACGTAAAGGATCATGCCGTAAGCGACGCCGTGGAAGGCGACGCTTACGAGCGATGAGGCGAACTCCTGCAGAAGGCCCTACTACTTTTTCTTCTGGGCTTCTTTCCAGGGGTCCTTGACGGCCGTGCCCACCGTCTCGATCTCGACGTTGGACAGATGGCCGTCGACCTTCTTCACCTCGCGCAGGTACTCGTTCTGCACGATGTCGCGCGTTTCCGGATCGATCGAGATCGGGCCGCGCGGGCTGTTCGCATTCTTGTAGTTCTTGAAGATCTCCATCGTCTTGTCCGGATCGAGCTTGCCCTTCTGCTGCTTGATCGCCTCGACGATGAGCGCGGCGCCGTCGTACGCACCGACCGCGACGAAGTTCGGCGTCTCGTTCTGGCCGTACTCCTTCTTCCAGGCGGCGACGAAGTCCTTGTTCGCCTGGCGGGTCGCGCCGGCGGAGTAGTGGTGCACGGTGAGCACGCCGAGGGCGACGTCGCCCATGTTGGACAGCTCCTCGTCGGTGGTGATGTCTCCCGGCCCGATCAGCTTGATGCCGGCCTTGTCCAGGCCGAGGTCGGAGAAGTTCTTCATCACCGCGGTGGCGGTCTTGCCGGCGGGGATGAACACCATCAGCGCGTCGGGCTTGGCGTCCTTCACGCGCTGCATGTACGCCGCCCAGTCCGGGTTCTGCAAAGGCACGCGAACCGCGCCGAGGATCTTGCCGCCGCCTTCGGTGAAGCTCTTGCCGAAGGCTTCCTCGGAGTCGTGGCCCGGCCCGAAGTCGCTCACCAGCGAGTACGC
>DATLDY010000105.1:0-4795 GCA_035525655.1 Burkholderiales bacterium | reverse complement strand
CGACGTGGCGGCGCGCGGCATCGACGTGCCGGGGATCAACCTGGTGGTGAACTACGACGCGCCGCGCATGGCGGAAGAGTACGTGCACCGCATCGGCCGCACCGGCCGCGCGGGACGCGCCGGCGTCGCCGTCACCTTCCTCGGACGCGACGACCGCAACCTCGTGCGCCAGATCGAGCGCTTCACCGGCAACAAGGTATCGATGATGGAGATCGAGGGCTGCGAGCCGCGGCGCGCGAGTGCGCCGCATGGGCGCGAGGGCTACGGGGCGCGACGCAACAACCGGTAGTCGTCGGTCTTTTCCGTGTAGAGCGCGGCGAAGGCGTCCGCCGGGATGGGCTTGCTGAAGAGATAGCCCTGTGCGGTATCGCAGCCGTGCTCGCGCAGGAAGGCGAGCTGCTCGGGCGTCTCGACGCCCTCCGCCGTCAACGTCAGGTCCAGGTTGTGCGCAAGGCCGATCATGGCGCGCACGATCGCCGCATCGTCGGAATCCGTCGTCACATCGCGCACGAAAGAGCGGTCGATCTTCAGCACGTCCAGCGGGAATTGCTTGAGATAGGAAAGCGACGAGTAGCCGGTGCCGAAGTCGTCGAGCGCCACGCGCACGCCGTGGGCGGTCTTGAGCTCGGCGAGCATCTTGCGGCTGCCCTGGGCGTTCTCCATCAGCAGGCTTTCCGTGATCTCCACCGTGAGCGAATCGCCGGGCAGGCCGGCGCGCGCCAGCGTGGCGGCTATGACCTCGGCCAGCGCCGGCTTCCTGAACTGCCGCGCCGACAGGTTGACCGACATGCGCAGCGGCGGCAGGCCGGCTGCGCGCCATTGCACGGCCTGGCGGCAGGCTTCCTGCATGATCCATTCGCCCAGCGGCACGATGAGCCCGCTCGCCTCGGCGATGCCGATGAAGCGCGCCGGCGCCACCAGCCCCCACTGCGGGTGCTGCCAGCGCACCAGCGCCTCGGCGCCGCGCAGCGCCCCGGTCTTCACGTCGACGATGCTCTGGTAATGCAGCACGAACTCGTTGCGCTCGAGCGCTTGGCGCAGGCTCGCCTCGATCGTCATGCGCTCGCTCGCGGCGGCCCCCATGCGCGCGGCGTAGAACTCGAAGCCGTTCCTGCCCGCCGCCTTCGCCTGGTACATGGCGGTGTCGGCGTGCTGCAGCAGCGTTTGCGAATCCTTGCCGTCGTCCGGGCACACCGCGATGCCGATGCTCGCGGAGAGGAAAAGATCGCGGCCTTCCACCGCCATCGGCAGCTCGAGCACGCCGAGGATCTTGCGCGCGACGCCGGCGACGTCGCTCGGCGTCTTCACGTCCTCGACGAGGATGGTGAACTCGTCGCCGCCGAAGCGCGCCACCGTGTCGGCCTGGCGCAGCACCGTGCGCATGCGCGCCGCCATCATCTTCAGCACCTCGTCGCCGGTCGCGTGGCCTAGCGTGTCGTTGATCTCCTTGAAGCGGTCGAGGTCGACGAACAGCACCGCGCTCAGCCAGCCTTCGCGGTGCACGCGGGCGACGGCCTGCGCCAGGCGGTCGCGCAGGAGGTTGCGGTTCGGCAGTCCGGTGAGGGTGTCGTATTGCGCGAGCTGCGCGAGCTCGGCCTCGGCGTGCTTCCTCCCGCTGATGTCCATCATGGCGCCGATCATGCGCACGGCGCGGCCGTCGGCGTCGCGCACCACGAAGCCCCGGTCGAGGATATGCGCGTCGCTGCCGTCGCGGCGGCGGAAGCGGTACTCGTCGTTCCAGGTGGTGCCGCCGGAATCGATCACCTTGTGCACTCCCTTCAGCACGCGGCCGCGGTCCTCGGGATGGATGAAATCGGACCACGACTCGACACCCGGCTTGGTGTCCTTAGCCGAATAGCCGAACAGCGCGGCATAGCCGTCGTTCCACCAGAGCCTGTCCTTCAGCAGGTCCCAGTCCCGCACCGCGTCGTTGGTGGCGCGCGCCACGAGCTCCAGGCGCTCCCTGCCGCGGTGCAGGCGCTCATCGAAGAGCACGATCACCAGCGTCGCCGCGCCGAGAGCGACGGCGAACACTGCCACGGCGCCGGCGAGCCACAGGTTGTCGAGGTCGACCGGCGGCACGGTGCAGATGCTATCGGGCGCGAACTGCGCGGCCGCCATGCCCGTGTAGTGCATGCCCGAGATCGCCGCGCCCATCACGCACGCCGCGCCCAGGCGGCGCACCAGGCCCGAGACGCGGTCGTCCGTGCGCAGGTTGAAGGCGATCCACAGCGCCGCCATCGAGGCGGCGATGGCGATGCCGACCGAAAGGGCGAAAATCCCGGGCTGGTAGCGGATGCCGGGCTGGATGGCCATCGCGGCCATGCCGGTGTAGTGCATCGCCGCGATGCCCGAGCCCATCAGCACGCCGGAGGCGCCCAGGCGCCTCCAGCTCAGCGTGCCCCGGCTCACGGTGAAGAGCGCGAATCCCGACACCAGGATGGCGATGAGGAGCGACAGCAGCGTGATCGCCACGTCGTAGGACATGCGGATCGGCAGCCGGAAGGCGAGCATGCCGATGAAGTGCATCGACCAGATGCTGATCCCCATCGAGCAGGCGCCGGCGGCGAGCCAGTAGCGCGCCGTGCGCGAGCCCGACCCGCTCACGCGCGAAGCGAGCTCCAGCGCCACGTAAGACGCGAGCGTCGCCACGATCACCGACAGTGCTACCAGCCCGCCGGAATAGCTGCCGACCATTTATTTCCCCCTGAGGCAAATTTTAGATTCCCCGCCGCCATCCCGTGTGAATTCGAGTGAGCGGAACCGTGCATATGACACGCGCCGCCGACCCTAGAATGCCCGGCGTGAACTCCTCCTTCGAAATTGGCCAGCCGGTCGAACGCACGGAAGACGCAGCGCTGCTGTCCGGCAAGGGCCGCTACACCGACGACGTCAACGAGCCTGGGCAGGCGTACGCCGCCATCGTGCGCAGCCAGCATGCGCATGGCGTCCTCAATAGCATTTCGGTAGACGCCGCGAGGGCCATGCCTGGTGTACTCGCCATCTACACGGCCGCCGACCTCGCCGCCTACGGTCCGCACAAGTGCGCGCTCGACTTCAAGATGCGCGACGGCACGCCGATGAAGCGGCCGGTGAGGAAATCGCTCGCCTCCGGCAAGGTGCGCTACGTGGGCGATCCGGTGGCGTGCGTTGTCGCCGAGACGGCGGTACAGGCAAAGGACGCGGCCGAGGCAGTGGAGCGCGACATCGATCCGCTGCCCGCCGTGACCACAGCGAGCTCGGCAGCCAAGCCGGGCGCGCCGCAGCTCTACGACGACGTGCCGGGGAACGTGCAGCTCGACGTCCTGTTCGGCGAGCCGGACAAGGTCGCGGACGCCTTTGCGAAGGCGGCGCATGTCACCAAGCTCACCCTGAGAAACACCCGCGTGGTGGTGGCGGCGATGGAGCCGCGCTCCGCGGTGTGCCGCTTCGACGGCGATCGTTTTAACCTCACCTGCCAGAGCCAGGGCGTGTTCGCGCTCCGGAACCAGCTCGCCGAGATCCTCGGCGTGCCGCAGGAGAGTGTGCGCCTCGTCACGCCGAATGTCGGCGGCTCGTTCGGCATGAAGGCGTCGATCTATCCGGAGTACGTATGCCTCGCGCATGCGGCGCGCGCGCTCGGCCGGCCGGTGAAGTGGACCGACGAGCGCTCCGGCTCCTTCCTCTCCGACCAGCATGGCCGCGACCACGAGATGACTTCGGAGCTTGCGCTCGACAAGGATGGCAAGTTTCTGGCGTTGCGCGTCACCGGCCACGGCAATATCGGCGCCTGGGTCGGCACCGTGGCGCCGCAGCCGATGTCGATGAACGTGGTGCGCAACGTGTGCGGCGTGTACCGCATCCCGCTGATGGAAGTCTCCACCAAGGTGATGCTCACCAACACCACCCCGGTGAGCGCCTACCGCGGCGCGGGGCGGCCGGAGGCGAACTACTACACCGAGCGCCTGATCGACGAAGCGGCGCGCGAGATGGGCATCGATCGCATGGAGCTGCGCCGGCGCAATCATGTGAAGCCCGCCGAGATCCCGTACAAGAACGCGGCGCAGATGACCGTCGACAGCGGCGACTTCGGCGCGGTCTTCGAGAAGACGCTCGCCGCTGGGGATGTGAAAAACTTTGCCCAGCGCAAGGCGGAGTCGAAAAGCAGAGGGAAGCTGCGCGGCCTCGGCGTCGGCAGCTACATGGAAGTTACCGCGCCGCCGAACAAGGAGATGGGCGGAATCCGCTTCGACAACCACGGTGGCGTCACGATGATCTCCGGCACGCTCGACTACGGCCAGGGACACGCCGCGCCGTTCGCGCAGGTGCTCTCGTCGCACCTCGGCGTGCCGTTCGACAAGATCCGGCTGCTGCAGGGCGACTCCGACGAGATCGTGTTCGGCGCCGGCACCGGCGGCTCGCGCTCGGCGATGATGGGAGGCGGAGCCCTCGCGCAGGCATCCAAGGTGGTCATCGACAAGGGCAAAGAGTTGGCCGCGGAAGCGATGGAGGCGGCGTCGGCGGACATTGAATTTACCGGCGGCCGCTTCGTCATCGGCGGCACCGACAAGGCGATCGGCATCATGGAGCTCGCGAAGAAATTCCCGGGCAAGCTCGACGTGAAGCACGTGACGGAGGTCATCCCGTCCGCGTTCCCCAACGGCTGCCACGTGTGCGAGGTGGAAATAGATCCCGACACCGGCAAGGTTGAAGTCGTGCGCTACCACTCGGTGAACGACTTCGGCACGGTGCTCAATCCGCTGCTCGTCGAAGGCCAGGTGCACGGCGCCGTGGTGCAGGGCATCGGCCAGTGCCT
>DATLDY010000082.1:0-3008 GCA_035525655.1 Burkholderiales bacterium | reverse complement strand
GTCGCGCCGATCATCGAGAAAGCGAAGCCGGAGGAGATGCCGAGGAACAGCGCCGCCAGCGGAGCGGCCTCGAAATACGGTCGCACGCTAGAGCGGATAGTCATAGTCGATGATGAGCGGCGCGTGGTCGGAGAAGCGCTTGCGCTTGTAGATGGCTTCGCGCGTGGCCGTGGCGGCGACGCCCGGCGTCGCGACCTGGTAGTCGATCCGCCAGCCCACGTTCTTCGCCCACGCCTGGCCGCGGTTCGACCACCACGTGTACTGGTTCGGCTTCGGGTTCAGCTTGCGAAATACGTCGACGAAGCCGACCTCGTCGAACACGTGGGTGAGCCACGCGCGCTCCTCGGGCGTGAAGCCGGGATTTTTCTGGTTGGAGCGCCAGTTGGTCAGATCGATCTGCTGGTGGGCGATGTTCCAGTCGCCGCACAGGATGATCTCCGCCTTGCGTTCGCGCAGGCGCTTCAGGTGCAGGGCGAAATGCTTGAGGAAGCGCAGCTTGGAGGCCTGCCGATGCGGCCCCGCCGACCCCGACGGCATATAGACCGACACGATCCACAGGTTGCCGAAGCGCGCCTCGACGTAGCGACCTTCCGCGTCGAACTCGCGCACGGCGATGCCGCGCTTCACTTCATCCGGGGTCCGGCGGCTATAGAGGGCGACGCCGCTATATCCCTTCTTCTCCGCGAATGCGTGGCAGCTCTGGAACAGCTTCAGGCCATGGAGCTTCGAGTCGAGGTCCGCCTCCTGGCACTTCATTTCCTGGAGGCAGACGATGTCGGGGCGCTGCGTGGCGAGCCAGCGGAACAGGCCTTTGCTGGCTGCGGAGCGGACGCCGTTAACGTTGAGGGTTATTACCCTGATGGTGTGCTTCTTATCCCGATGGGAAGCTCGACGCTCCGCCGTGGGCTGCCGACCATTTCGCCGGCTCGTGCAGGAACTTCTCCACTTCGGAGATCTGCCCGGACGGCAGGTAGCCGCCCTTCTTCACCACGGCGAGGACGTCCCACCAGGTGGCCAGGTAATGCAGGCGTACGTTGAGCTCGGCCATCGTTTTCTTCGACTCCGGGAAAATATCGTAGTAGAAGTTGACGAAAACATGGTCGACGTTGGCGCCGGCGTCGCGCAGCGCCTTGACGAAGTTGATCTTCGACCGGCCGTCGGTCGTGAGGTCCTCGACCAGCAGCGTGCGTGCGCCTTCGCGGATGTCGCCCTCGATCTGTGCATTACGCCCGAAACCCTTGGGCTTCTTGCGCACATACTGCATCGGCAGGCCCATCCGATCGGCAATCCAGGCGGCATAGGGGATGCCGGCCGTCTCGCCGCCCGCCACGACATCGAACTGCTCGAAACCGGCATCGCGCGCGAGGGTGCTGGCGGCGAAGTCAACCAATTGGCTGCGAATGCGTGGATAGAAGATGAGCTTGCGGCAGTCGATATAGACCGGACTCGCCCAGCCCGAGGTGAAGATGAACGGCTTGTCCTCGAAGAACAGAACCGCCTTGACCTCGAGGAGCATCCGGGCCGTGATTTCGGCGGTGAGCGCCTTATCGGCAAAGTGCATGCGCGGCGCGGATTTTAGCAGCTAAAATCAATCGTTCGTCGCTCTTAGGGGAGTGCGATGCGGTCCCGATCCCGAATCATCCTGATCACGCTGGCGCTGATGCTCGCGCCGACGTTCGCGCTGGCGCAATCGACTTACCGCTGCGCCAGCCAGGACGGCAAGAAGTACTACGGCTCGACCATCCCGCCGCAGTGCTACGGCCGGCCGGTGGAAATGATCAATTCGCAGGGTCTGGTCATCAAGCGCATCGATCCCGAGGGCGATGAGAAAGAGCGTGCCGAGAAGGCCGCCAACCTCGCGAAGAAGAAGGACGAGGACACGGTGAGCAAGGAGGAGACGCGCCGCAACCGGGCGCTGCTCGCCACCTATACGAGCGAGAAAGACGTCGACGACGCGCGCCGGCGGGCCCTCGCCGAAAACGAGCAGGCGGTGAAGGACGTCGAGGCCAAGATCGAGGCCATCAAGAAGGCGCGAGCCAAGTACGACAAGGAGCTGGAGTTCTACGTCGACAAGAAGGGCAAGGCAAAGCCGCCCGCGAAGCTCGCCGAGGACATCAAGAACTCGGAAATCGACATGAAGGCGCAGGAAGATCTGCTCGCCGCGAAGAAGAAGGAAGTGACGGTGATCAACGCCAAGTACGACGAGGACAAGAAGCGCTACGCCGAGGTGGCCAAGAAAGGTGTCCGGCGCTAAGCGCGCCTAGCGCGCGAGCTTGCGGCGCAGGATCTCGTTCACCTGCGCGGGATTGGCCTTGCCTTTGGTCGCCTTCATCACCTGCCCGACGAGGGAATTGAAGGCCTTCTCTTTCCCGCCGCGGTAGTCCTCCACCTGCTTCGCGTTGGCGGCGAGCACCTGGTCGATCAGCTTCTCGACCTCGCCAGCGTCGCTGATCGGCTTCAGGCCCTCCTTCTCCACCACCGCCTGCGGCGTGACACCGCCCTCCCATGCCACCTCGAACACGCGCTTGGCCATCTTGCCGGTGAGCTGGCCGTCGCCGACCTGCCGCACGATCCACCCGAGGTGCTCGGGCGGCATGCGGCTCGCCGCGATGTCTCGCTCCTCGCGGTTTAGCGCCGCCGCGAGCTCGCCCATCTGCCAGTTGGCACAGAGCTTCGGATCGGCGCCCGAGGCCTTCAGCATGGCCTCGAAATAGTCCGCCGCCGCGCGGCTCGCCGTAAGGCCGCCGGCATCGTAGGCGGGCAGCGCGTACTCGCGCACGAAGCGCTGACGCCGCGCTTCCGGCAGTTCCGGCGTCGTGGCGCGAACTTTCTCAATCATCTCTTCCGTGACAATCAGAGGCAGAAGATCCGGATCGGGGAAGTAGCGATAGTCCTGCGCGTCCTCCTTGCTGCGCATCGAGCGCGTCTCGTCGCGATCCGGATCGTAGAGGCGTGTTTCCTGAACGATGTTGCCGCCCTCCCCGAGGATCTCGACCTGGCGGCGCACT
>DATLDY010000077.1:0-5574 GCA_035525655.1 Burkholderiales bacterium | reverse complement strand
GCGCCACGCCGAGTACGCGGCGCCGAGGCCGGCGAGCATCTCGACCAGCGGGTACTTGGCGCTGATCGGCGTGCGGCACTTCGAGCACTTGCCGCGCAGCGCGAGCCAGCTGACCAGGGGAATGTTCTCGACCGCGGTGATACCGTGGCCGCAGGACGGACAGCGCGAGCGTGGCACGACCAGGTTGAGCGGCGGCTCCTCGGGGAGCGGCTGGCCGGTGAGCGCGGCGCACTCGGCGCGCCACTCGCGCTCCATCATCTTCGGCAGCCGGTAGATGACGACGTTCAGGAACGAGCCGACGCACAAGCCCAGCAACAGCGCGACGGCCGACAGAACGGCCGGCTGGGCGAGCCAGCCCGCCGCGCTCATGACATCAGACAGCCTGCCCCATCTTGAAGATCGGCAGGTACATGGCGATGACCATGCCGCCGATCAGGGTGCCGAGGACCACCATGATGACCGGCTCCATCAGCGACGAGAGAGCCTCGACGGCGTCGTCGACCTCGGCTTCGTAGAAGTCGGCGACCTTGCCGAGCATGCTGTCGAGGGCGCCCGTCTCCTCGCCGATCGAGCACATTTGCAGCACCATCGACGGGAACACATTGGCGTTCTGCATGGCGACGGTAAGGGCGGTGCCGCTCGACACCTCTCCCTGGATCTGCTTCGTCGCGGCCGCGTAGACGTAGTTGCCCGAGGCGCCGCCGACGGAGTCGAGCGCCTCGACCAGCGGCACGCCGGCCGCAAACATGGTCGAGAGCGTCCGCGTCCAGCGCGCGATGGTCGAGATGCGCACCAGGTGGCCGAACACCGGCGCTTTCAGCATCAGGCGGTCCATGAAGATCTGCACGGCGAGCGAGCGCTTCCAGGCCTCGAGGAAGCCGTAGATGCCGCCGCCGATCACCGAGAAGATGATGTACCAGTAGGCGACGAACGCATCCGAGATCGCCATCACGAACAGAGTCGGTGCCGGCAGATCCGCGCCGAAGGCGGTGAACACCTGCTTGAACGCCGGGATCACGAAAATCATGATCACCGCGGTGATGATGAATGCCACGGCGATGATCGCGATCGGATAGAAGAGCGCAGCCTTGATCTTGGACTTGATGGCGAGCGTTTTCTCCTGGTAGGTCGCCAGGCGATCGAGCAGCGTCTCGAGAATGCCCGCCTGCTCGCCGGCCTGCACCAGGTTGCAATAGAGCGCATCGAAATACAGCGGGAACTTGCGGAATGCCGCGGCGAGCGCCGAGCCGGTCTCGACGTCGGTCTTGATTTCCAGCAGGAGCTTCGCAACGGCGGGATTGGTCGCGCCCTTGCCGACGATGTCGAAGGACTGCAGAAGCGGCACGCCGGCCTTCATCATCGTGGCGAGCTGGCGCGTGAAGAGAGCGATATCCTTGCCCCCGACCTTGCCGCCGGTGCCCTTCTTCTGCTTCTTGACCTTCTGCACCATGATGCCCTGGCGGCGCAGCGTGGCGTTGACCGCAGTCTCGCTCACGGCGCGAATCTCGCCGCGAACGACCTTGCCGCCCTTGTCCTTGCCTTCCCAACTGAAAACGAATTCTTTCGGCCCCTTGGCTTGGGCCGCTGTGGCTGCTGCAGTTGCCATGTACTAACTCCCTCCCACTTCTCGACCGAGCATGATGCCCGCGGCTGCAGCCTTTGTAAAGCCTGAAGTTCCTGTTCTAAACCTCTGAGGTCTCTGTATTTTCTACATCGGCGGCGGGCCGGAAAATGCGCACGGTTTTGATCGTGCGGCCCTGCGCATGGACGATCTCCATAGGGACATTGCCGATCTTGATCGAGACGTCGGCTTCTGGGATGTCCTGGAGGTGCTCGACGATGAGCCCATTCAGGGTCTTCGGACCGTCGGTCGGAAGCGACAGTCCGAGCGCGCGGTTCACCTCGCGCACCGGCATGGCGCCTTCCGCGGTGGCCGAGCCGCTCTCGTCCCAGGCGACCGGCACCGCGCTCGGCAGCGAGGTGGTGAACTTGCCGATGATTTCCTCGATGATGTCCTCGAGCGTCACGAGGCCCATCAGCTCGCCGTACTCGTCGACCACCAGCGCGAGGCGCTCGCGGTTTTCCTGGAAGTACTGCATCTGCGTGAGCACCGACGTGGTCGCGGGAACGAAATACGGCTCGTCGAGGATCTCGACCAGCGCCCCTTCCTCCAGCGGACCGGCGTGCAGCGCGGCGAGCACCTTGCGCAGATGCAGGATGCCGGCGAGCTCGCCCTCGTGGTTGCGGAACACCGGCACGCGCATGTGGTAGCTCGTCGCGAGTTGCCGCGAGACGGTCTCCATGCCGTCCTCGATGCAAACCGACTCGATGCGGGAGCGCGGCACCATGATGTCCTGCACCGTGATGGCGCCGACGTCGAACAGGTTGACCAGGATCGACAGATGCTTCTTCGGCATGAAGGTCGACGACTCGAGCACCAGCGTGCGGATCTCTTCCGGCGAAAGCTTTGCCTCTTCGGTCTCGGTGCCGGGCCGGATGCCGAGGATGAGCAGCAGGGGGCGCGCGAACAGATTGACGAACCATGAGACTGGGCTCAAGAGCCACATGGTCGGCTTGAGAAGGTAAACAAGCAGCAGCGCGCTGCGCTCGGGATACGTCGCGCCGATCACCTTCGGCGTGATCTCGGAGAAGACGATGATGAGGAACGAGATCACCATCGTGCCGATGGCGTAGGCGGCCTTGTCGTCGCCGAGCAGGCGCACGGCGACGAGGCTCGAGATGGTGCTGGAGGCCGCAATGACGACGGTGTTGCCGATAAGGACGCCGCCCAGCAGCTGATCCGTGCGGTTCAGGAGGTCCTGCACCATCATCGCCCCCGGATGGTGGTGCGAGACGAGGTGCTTCAGGCGATAGCGGTTGAAGGCCATCATCGCCGTCTCGGCGATGGAGAAGAACGCCGAAAGCGCAAGCAGCACGGCGAGCGCGCCGAACATCCAGGCGAGAGGGATCTGCTCCATCAGGCGCGGTGCAGCAGCACTTCGAGCACGAAGCGGCTGCCCGGATACGCGAGCAAGAGCAGGACGAAGCCCGCGACCGTCCAGCGCAGCGCCGTGCGGCCGCGCCAGCCGTAAAGCCAGCGCCCGGCGAGCAGCCACCCGAACAGCAGCCAGGAGAGCAGCACGAACACCGTCTTGTGCTCGAAGCGCAGGGCGCGCCCGAGGAACGCTTCCGAGTACGCAACGCCGAGCACGAGGGTCACGCTCAGCACGGCGAACGCTGCGGCGATCAGCATGAAGACCAGTCGCTCCAGCGAAAGGAGCGGCGGCAGCTGGGCAAACGGGCCCTCGAGGCCGGGGCTGCCATGCAGACGATGCTCGACGCGCGAGATCAGCACCGCGTGGAGCGTCGCAACGGCAAACAGGCTATAGGCGAGCATGCCGAACACGAGGTGCAGCCGGAACTCGACCGATAGGGCATCCGGCAGCGCTCGTCCGGCGAAGAACGCCGGCAACGGCGCGCAAAGCGCCGCCGCCACCAGCACGAGCGGGAATACCGCCTCGATCGGATAGGCGAGGGCCTCGAGCCAGCAAACCAGGACCGCAAGGCCCATCATCACTGAAAGCGCCTGCGCGAAACCGAAGCGCGGTTCGGCGGCGAAGAGATCGTGGTAGAGGAGCGCGGCGTGGATGACCAGCGGTGCGAGCACGGCGGCGCGTTCCCACCCCCGAAGCGCCAGAGCCGGTGACACGGGGCGCCAGCGCGTATTCCAGAAGTGCCAAGCAAGGACGAGGTACGCGGCAGACGCGATCCCGTGAATTACAATGTCCGGCACCTCTTCAGTTTAGCACCCCACCCATGCTCGATACCCTGACGTCCCGCCTTGCGGGCATCGTCAAACAGATCCGCGGCGAAGCCCGCCTCTCCGAGGCCAACATCCAGGAGGCGTTGCGCGAAGTGCGCATTGCGCTGCTCGAAGCGGATGTCGCGCTGCCGGTCGTCAAGCACTTCATAGAGGCGGTGCGCGCCAAGGCGCTTGGCGCCGAGGTCGTGGGCAGCCTCACGCCCGGGCAGGCACTCGTCGGCGTCGTGCACCGCGAGCTCACCGCGCTGATGGGCGAGGCGAACGCGCCGCTCGATCTCGCCACGCAGCCCCCGGCGGTCATGCTGATGGCCGGCCTGCAAGGCTCGGGAAAGACCACCACGAGCGGCAAGCTCGCGCTGCTGCTGAAAAACGAAAAGCGCAAGGTCGCGCTGGTTTCGACCGACGTGTACCGCCCGGCTGCGATCGACCAGCTGAAAACGGTTGCCGCGCAGGCCGGTGCGGATTTCATTCCCTCCGCCACCGGCGAGAAGCCGGTCGACATCGCCCGCCGCGCCGTCGAATACGCGCGCACCCATTACATGGACGTCCTCATCGTCGACACCGCCGGCCGGCTCGCCATCGACGAGGACATGATGCGCGAGATCGCCGAGGTGCATTCGGCAATCAAGCCCATCGAGACGCTGTTCGTCGTCGACGCGATGCAGGGCCAGGATGCGGTCAACGTCGCGCGCGCCTTCAACGAGCGCCTGCCCCTTAGCGGCGTGATCCTGACCAAGCTCGACGGCGATTCGCGCGGCGGCGCGGCGCTTTCAGTGCGTCACGTCACCGGCAAGCCGGTCAAGTTCGCCGGCGTGGGCGAGAAGCTCTCGGGCCTCGAGCCCTTCCACCCGGAGCGCATGGCGGCGCGCATCCTCGGCATGGGCGACATCCTTTCGCTCGTCGAGGAAGCGCACTCGAAGATGGACCTCGAGCAGGCGAAGCGCGTCGCCGAGAAGGTGAAGAAGGGCAAGGGCTTCGACCTGGAGGACTTCAAGCAGCAGATCTCGCAGATGAAGAAAATGGGCGGCGTGGCGTCGATGCTCGACAAGCTGCCGGCGCAGCTCGCCTCGCAGGTCGACCCGTCCAAGCTGCAGGACGACAAACAGCTGAAACGCATCGAGGGCATCATCAACTCCATGACGCCGCAGGAGCGCGCCAAGCCCGAGCTCATCAAGGCGTCGCGCAAGCGCCGCATCGCGACCGGCGCCGGCGTGCCGGTTCAGGCCGTGAACCAGCTCCTCAGCCAGTTCGAGCAGATGCAGAAGATGATGAAGATGATGAAGGGCGGAAACCTGCAGCGCATGATGCGCAACATGAAGGGCATGCTGCCCGGGATGCGCTAGCGTCTCAGTAACGCTTCCATCTCCGCGCCGCTCTTGCCGTCATTCATGGCGCGGCTTACCGCAAGTCCCCGCTGCTTGTAATCCTGTGCGGCGCGCAGATCGCCAGCGGCATCCGCCGCGCGCGCGAGCTCCGCGAGATCGGCGAGGATCTTGCGCGGATCGCCCAGCTCGCGATCGAGCTCGAGCGCCTGCTGCAGCGGCTCCATCGCCGCCGCGGCCTGGCCCTGCGCATTGCGCGCCCGGCCCAGCGTGCGCAGCGCATTCGCCGCCTCCGCACGATTGGCGCCACCGCGTGAGCGCTCGGCAGCGGCCTGCGCAAGGCGCGCCGCGTCCGCCGCATGGCCCGACTCCAATTCGACCTGTGCGCGCACATTGAGGAGGGTGGCGGCGTATTCGCAGGTGAGCTCG
>DATLDY010000075.1:0-2591 GCA_035525655.1 Burkholderiales bacterium | reverse complement strand
GACTCCACCCGGGGCGGCGCCTTCAGCCCATACTCGTTGCGATCGAAATTCGGCGGATACGCGTCCTGGCCCGGGATCGCATAGAGCTTGCCGTCGCGATCGTAGGTCCAGCCGTGATAGAAGCACGTATGCCGCTTGGCGTTGCCCTCGGCCTCGCGGCAGACGACCGCGCCGCGATGCCGGCAGGTGTTGAGGAACACGCGCAGCTCGCTCTGGCTGTCGCGGCAGAAAAGGATCGGCCGGCCGCACACCGTGCGCGTGCGAAAGTCGCCGGGTGCGCGCACCTCGGACTCGTGCCCGACGTACAGCCAGCAGCGCTCGAAGATGCGCGCCTGCTCCGCTGCGAAGACCGCGGGGTCGACGAGCGCAGCGCGGTTGATGTCGAAACGGTGACGCTCTGGTTCGTTCAGGACGAGCGGTGTTGCGCTCATATGCTTCCATAATATTGGAATGCCACGCCTGCTGACCTGCCTGTTTCTCGCGCTGCTGGGGTCTCCCGCAGCGGCGCAGGACGCGTGGCCGAGCCGCCCCGTCCATATGGTTGTGCCCTATACGCCCGGCACCGGCGCCGACATCCTGTCGCGCGTGCTCGGGCCGAAGCTTTCCGAGCGCTGGAAGGTCGGCGTCGTAACCGACAACAAGCCCGGCGCCACGGGCAACATCGGCGCCGAGGCGGCGGCGAAAGCGGCGCCCGACGGCTATACGTTTCTCCTCACCGCCACCTCCTTCACGACGAACCCCGCGCTGAAGGCCGCGCCCTTCGATCCGGTGAAGGATTTCGCGCCGATCGCGCTTCTCGCCACCGGCGGCCTCGGCGTCTATGTGCATCCGGGCGTGCCGGCGAAGAATATGCGCGAGTTCGTCGACCTCATGAAGGCACAGCCCGGCAAGCTCTATTACTCCTCGCCGGGCAATGGCGGCCCGCAGCACCTCGCCATGGAGCTCCTCAAGCTCGAGACCGGTACCGATATCGTCCATGTACCGTACAAGGGCGCGGCCGGCGCCATCGCCGACCTCGTCGGCGGCCACGTGCAGGCGATGATCTCCGCGCTGCAGACCGTCGGTCCCCATGTGCAGGCCGGGCGCCTGCGCATGCTCGCCGTCATGAGCGCCGAGCGCTCCGAGGCCTTTCCCAACGCGCCGACGCTGAAGCAGGCCGGGATGCCGGATCTCGAAGTGGAGACCTGGTATGCGATCTTCGCGCCGGCCGCAACGCCGCCGGCGATCGTCGCTCGCGTGAATCGCGACGTAAACGAATTGCTCAAGGAAGCCGACGTGCGCGATGTGCTGGAGAAGCAGGGACTGGTGCCGCGCGGCGGCCGGCCGGAAGTGCTCGGCGAGCGCGTGAAGAAGGAGCTCGCGGCCTGGACGCGAGTCGTGAAAGCTGCAGGAATAAAGGCGGACTAATGGAACTCTACGAAGACCTCGTCGCTTCTTATCGGATCCTCGCCGAGCACGGCGTGATTGACGCGTACGGCCATGTCAGCGTCCGTTCGCCGACCAATCCGCAACGCTACTACCTCGCGCGCTCGCTCGCGCCGGAGCGCGTGCAGGTCGAGGACATCATGGAGTACGACTTGGACTCGAAGCCGATCGATCCACAGGGACGCGAATCGGTGCACGAGCGCTTCATCCACGGCGAGATCTTCAAGGCGCGCCCCGACATCATGTCGGTCGTGCACAATCATTCGCCCTCCGTCGTGCCGTTCAGTGTGACCGGCGTGCCGATGAAAGCGCTGTGGCACATGGCGGCCTTCATCGGCGATGGCCTGCCGAACTGGGAGATCCGCGACGTGCGCAAGGGCACCGACCTCCTCGTCCGCGACGCGGCCCTCGGCGCATCGCTCGCCAAGACCCTCGGCAAGAAACCCGCCGCCCTCATGCGCGGCCACGGCTCGGTCACCGTCGGCGAAAGCCTGCCGCGCGCCGTCGGCCGCAGCGTCTACCTCGAGATCAGCGCGCGCATGCAGATGCAGGCCATGACCCTCGCCGGCGCGAATGGCAAGATCACCTGGTTCGACGAAGCCGAGACCACCGCCTCGACCCCGCTGCAGGACTACAAACGCGCCTGGCCGCTGTGGCGCGAAAAGGCGCTCGCCCAGGCAAAGGCCGACCGGAAATAAATAGGGACAGACCCTATTTAAAAAATAATTAGGGTCTGTCCCTATTTTTCTCATCTGGGAGCCAGCGTGACTCAGGACCTTTGCGCGCTTAGCGCGACGGAGTTGCTCGATGCTTACCGGAAGCACGAGCTCTCACCCGTCGAAGTTACGCGGGCCGTGATGGAGCGCATAGAGCGGATCAACCCGGTGCTCAATGCGCTCAACCTCGTCTCCGAACGCGCGATGGACGAGGCCAGGGCATCCGAAGCGCGCTGGACCGCCGGGCAGCCCAAAGGCCTGCTCGACGGCGTGCCGGTGTCGATCAAGGACATCATCCTCACCAAGGGATGGCCGACGCTGCGCGGCTCGAAGACGGTCGATCCGAAGGGGCCGTGGAACGATGACGCGCCCGTGACGGCGAGGCTGCGCGAGCATGGCGCAGTCCTCCTGGGCAAAACCACCACGCCGGAGTTCGGCTGGAAGGGCGTA
>DATLDY010000066.1:0-4631 GCA_035525655.1 Burkholderiales bacterium | reverse complement strand
GATTTCGCAACGGTGGTACTCGACCTCGAGACCGCGGAGGAGGATGCCTACGACATCGGCCTCCTCGGCCGGCGCGTCGTCGATGCCATCGACTGGGTGCGAAAGCAGGCCGAGCTTAAACATTTGCCGGTAGCGCTTTTCGGTGCCGGCACCGGCGCTGCCGCCGCATTGGTGGCGGCGGCGGAGCGCCGCGAAGTGACCCACGCCGTCATCTCGCACGGCGGCCGCCCCGACCTCGCGGGCGAGGCGCTCCCGCACGTCGAGGCGCCGACGCTGCTCATCGTCGCGGCACAAGACGATCCAGTAATGGAAATGAACCACGAAGCGATGCGGCGTATGCGCGCGCACGTGGAGATCGAAATCGCCGCCGATGCGGAGGTTGCCGAGCTGGCAGCCGGCTGGTGCCAGCGATACCTGTGGAGCATGGCCTAACAACATGGAGAAAACATGCAAATACCACCCGAAGTGATCTTCAAGGACATCGACCGCTCGACCTGGGTGGAGGAATACGTCGCCGAGCGCCTCGCCCACCTGGAAAAGTTCGCGCAGAACATCACGAGCTGCCACGTCACGCTCAGCCGCGAGAGCTCGCAGCGCAAGGCCAACCGCTACACCGTGATGGTCGAGGTGCGCCTGCCGGGCCACAAGGATCTCGCCGTCAAGAAGCACAAGGAAATCCTGGACATGCAGACCCAGCTGCCGGCGGTGATCAACGCCGCCTTCGGCGCCCTCGAGAAGCAGCTGAAGAAAACCCAGGCGCTTCGCCGCCACGAGGAGAAGGTGCACGACGTCGGCCAGCCGCACGGCATGGTCGAGAAGCTCTTCGACGATGACGGCTATGGCTTCATCCGCACGGTTGAAGACGACCGGCAGTTCTACTTCCACCGCAACAGCGTGCTGCACGACGACTTCGAGCGCCTGTCCATCGGCACCGAAGTGCGCTTTACGCCCGAGCTCGGCGAGAAGGGCCCGCAGGCGACGAGCGTGCAGGTCGTCGCGAAGCCGGGCGAGTGAAGCAGGACGTCGAAGCGCTGCTCGATCGGGCACGGCGCGAGCGGCTGCCGCTGCGCAAGCAGGTGCTGCTCTATCTCGACCCGTTTCCGCTGTTCAAGGACGTCAGCGGGCCGGAGCCGGTACGAAAACGCGCGCTGTCGTACAACCGCGCGCTGCGCTGGATCCTCGTCGCCTACATTCGCCGCTGGGTGATGATCGCGGCGACGCTGTTCCTGGCCATCGCGCCGACCCAGGCGCTCGCGGCGCAGGCGCGCATCTTCATCATCCCGGCCGCGGCGTTCGCGGTCGGCGCATGCATCGCGATCACGGTCACGATTCTGACGGTGGCGGTCTATGTCTTGCTTGGATCAAGGCGGGAATAACCCAACAGGAAGGAGAATCCCATGCGAGTAAGCGAAGCAATGACGCGCGAAGTGCGTGTCGCCAGCCCCGAACAGACAATCCGCGACGTGGCGAAAATCATGGACGAGATCAACGCCGGCGCGATACCGGTCGGCGAGAACGACCGCCTCGTCGGCATGATCACCGACCGCGACATCGCCATCCGCGCAGTGGCGCTGGGCAAAGGCCCGGAGACGCCGGTACGCGAGGTGATGAGTGCCGAGCAGGTGCTCTACTGCTACGACGACGAAGACCTCGACCACGTGGCGAAGAACATGAGCGACGAGCAGGTGCGCCGCCTCCCGGTGGTGAACCGCGACAAGCGCCTCGTCGGCATCGTCTCGCTCGGCGACATGGCGGTGAAGGAGACGCGCGCCGCGACCAAGGCGGTCAAGGGCGTGAGCAAGCGCGGAGGCCAGCACGCGACGTAATTCCGTACCCGGTACGTAATTATTTTGCAAGCAAACATCGGGGCCCCGCCCATTGGGTGCGGCCCCGATGTGCTTTTAGCTGCCTGTGCCGTGTGCGGCTCGTCGCCGGCGCGATCGCACCTGAGGCGTCGCCAACGTCCCGGGAGAGTTGATCGTCGCGCTCTCCGGCGCCGATTTCATTTCATTCGGAGCAGTTGCGCAGGATGTAGCCGGCACGGTAGCTTTGCCCCAAGGGAGGAAACCCAATGATCAGGACAATCGCCGTCATCGCGCTGTGCCTGCCGGCGCTCGCGCTCTCGCAGGCGCCCAAAAAATCTGCGGAACAGGCCTGGAACGACCTTTACGCCAAGCGCGAGGGGAAAGAGCACCAGTTCAACAAGTTCCTCGCCGAGGCGGTGAAGGGCAAGAAGCCCGGCACGGCGCTCGACATCGGCATGGGGCAGGGGAGGAACTCGCTCTTCCTCGCGACGCTTGGCTGGCAGGTGACCGGCTTCGATGTCTCCGACGTGGGCGTCAAGCAGGCGCTGGCGGAGGCGCAGAAACGCGACGTCAAGCTCGACGCGCAGGTCGGCGACGTCGACAAGTTCGACTACGGCAAGAATCGCTACGACCTCGTCGTCGGCATGTACATGCACGATTACCTGACGCGCAACGCGTCGAAGGTCATCGCGTCGCTAAAGCCCGGCGGCATGCTGGTGGTCGAGGGCATCCACCGCGACATCAGCAAGGACAACCTGCAGGGCGAGAAGTACGGCCATCGCACGAACGAGCTCACCAGGGCGTTCGGCACGCTGCGCATCGTTTACTACCAGGACACGGTCGACAAGGCCGACTGGGAGAGAAGCGGCGGCAAGCCGGTGCCGGTGGTGCGCCTTATCGCGGTGAAGGAAGGGAAGTAGCTATTTCCCGGCGGTGAAGCTGAATCCCGCCCTCTCGAATTCGCCCGAGAGGCCGGGGCCGACGGCCTCGATTTTGCGCCGGGCATCTTCCGAGAAGTCGATGTCGTTCATGTCGTGCACGCCGCCGGTGATGATCACCTGCAGGATGCCCTCGCCGTCGCCGATGTTGCGGAACGCGCGGCATACGCCGGGCGGGAACGAGACCGTGTCGAGGAGCTCGAGCACCGCGCGCTCGGAGCCCTGGTCGTTCCAGGTGACCTCGAACTTTCCCTTGAGCACGGTGAACGTCTCATAGGTCTGCCGGTGCGCATGCAGTCCCGGCCCTTGTCCCGGCGGGCACACCGCCAGCGTCATCGTCATGCCACCGGCGCCGATGATGGGTGCGCCGGCGTTGATCGGCGTCTGGGCATCCGCGAGGCCGATCACCGACAGGAGCTTGCGCGCATAGACCACATCGCGCGCCTTCTCCGGGATCGATGCGTTCTGGATCGGCAGCGGCTTGAGATCGCGATAGCGCGCGATGCGCTTCTGCATCTGGGCGGCGGAGACGGCGATAGTTTTCATTTGCGTATCCCGAGCTTTTTCAGCAGGCCTTCGCGGCGCGTCAGCCACCACCCGTACTGCACCGGCCAGCGCGCCATGTCCGGATCGGCGCCCAGTGCCTGCGCGGCGCGCAGCGGCCAGTTCGGCTCGTAGAGCGCTTCGCGGCCGATCGCGATCAGGTCGGCGCGCCCGGCCTGCAGCGCTTCTTCCGCCTGCTGCGGCTCGAGGATCAGGCCCACGGCCATGGTCGGCACGCCGGCGTCCTTGCGGATGCGCTCGGAGAAGGGCAGCTGGAATCCCGGCACGCGCGGCACGAGCGTCTTCGTCGCGGCGGTCGCCGAGCCGGCGATGCCGCCGGAGGAGCAATCGATCACGTCGACGCCGATGTTCTTTAACTGCCGGGCAAAAGCCACGCTGTCGTCCAGCGACCATCCGCCCTCGACATCGTCGATCGACGAGATGCGCACGAAAAGCGGCTTGCCTTTCGGCCATGCCTCGCGCACGGCGCGCACCGCTTCGAGCGGAAAGCGCATGCGGTTCTCCAGGCTGCCGCCGTACTCGTCGGTCCTCGTATTCGACAGCGGCGAGAGGAATGTGTGCAGCAGGTAGCCGTGCGCGGCGTGGAGCTCGATGATGTCGAAGCCGGCGGCAACCGAGCGTCGCACCGCGTTGCGAAAGGCGCTGATCACCGTCTGGAAGTCGCCGGGCTGGAATGCGCGCGGCGCGATCCATCCCTCGCCAAGGCTCGCTTCGGTCGGCGCGACGGTCGACCACGCCTTGTCGCCGCGCTCGAAGTCGTCCTTGGTGAGCGGCCCGTTGCCGTACCACGGCCGCGCCATGCTCGCCTTGCGTCCCGCGTGCGCGAGCTGGATCGCGGGCACCGCGCCCTGGCTTTTCACGAAGGCGGCAATCCTCGCCAGCCCCGCAACATGCGCGTCGTCCCAGATGCCGGTGTCGCCGTGCGTGATGCGCCCGCGCTTCTCCACCGCGGTCGCTTCCGTGAACACGATCCCCGCGCCGCCCTGCGCGAACTTGCCCAGATGCACGAGATGCCAGTCGGTGACATGCCCGTCCTGCGCCGAGTACTGGCACATCGGCGACACGACGAGGCGGTTGCGCGCCTTCACGTCGCGCAGCTGGATGGGTTCGAAGAGGAGAGCTGACAAGATAATTACGTACCGGGTACGGAATTAAAGGAGGAAGACGCCCTTGCCGGTCGTCTGGGTGTCGAAGGTGCGATAGGCCTCGTCGGCCTGCTCGAGGCGCCAGCGGTGGGAGAAGATGCGCTCGAGCGGGATGCGCTTCTTCGCGATGAATTGCGCGCAGTCCTTCATGCCCATCGCGCTGAAGGTCCACGAGCCGA
>DATLDY010000058.1:0-3560 GCA_035525655.1 Burkholderiales bacterium | reverse complement strand
CATGTTCGAGCAGTTCATCGGGACCAAGCCGGTCGACGAGCGCCATCGCATCGACGGCCCGGCGCTCGAGAAATTCCTCGGCTTTCGCATCGCGGACATCGAGCAGTTCAAGGGCGGGCAGTCGAACCCCACGTATCGGCTGAGCGCGGCCGATGGGCGCCACTTCGTCCTGCGGCGCAAGCCCCCGGGCAAGCTCCTGCCCTCCGCGCATGCGGTGGATCGCGAATATCGCGTCATCTCCGCTTTGCACGCCGTGGGATTCCCGGTGGCAAAGCCGCTCGCGCTCTGCGAAGACGAATCGGTGATCGGGACGGCCTTCTACGTGATGGACTGCGTCGAAGGCCGCGTGCTCTGGGACCAGAGCCTGCCCGGCATGTCGAAGGCGGAGCGCTTCGCGATCTGGGACGAATTGAACCGCGTCATCGCCCTGCTGCACACGCTCGACTACCGTAGCCTCGGCCTCGAGGGCTTCGGCAAGCCGGGCAACTACATCGAGCGCCAGGTGGCTCGCTGGTCCAAGCAGTACCAGGCCTCGGAGACCGAGCCGATGGAAGCGATGGACAACCTCATCGCCTGGCTGCCGAAGAACATCCCGCCGGAGACCGGCACGACCGTGGTGCATGGCGACTATAGGCTGGACAACGCGATCTTCCATCCGAGCGAGCCGCGGATCCTCGCGGTCCTCGACTGGGAGCTCTCGACGCTCGGCGACCCGCTCGCCGACTTTGCCTACCACTGCATGAGCTGGCATATCCCGCCCGGACAGTTTCGCGGCATCGCCGGGCTTGATCTGGCGCAACTCGGCATTCCGAGCGAAGCGCAGTATGTGCAGGCCTATTGCCGGCGCACCGGCCGCACGGGCATCGACCCCACGCACTGGGACTTCTACCTCGCGTACAACCTGTTCCGGATCGCCGCCATCCTGCAAGGCATCATGAAGCGCGTGGTCGACGGCACTGCCGCCTCCGCGCATGCCCGCGACGCCGGCGGCCGGGCGAAGCCGATGGCCGAGCTCGGATGGAAGCAAGTGGAGAAAATTCTTAGGAGAGCCGCTTGAATTTCGACTACACGCCCAAGGTGCAGGACCTGCGCAAGCGCCTCACCGACTTCATGGTGGAGCACATCTACCCGAACGAGCGCAAATGGCACGAGCACACGAGGAGCGCCAAGCGCTGGGAGGTCGTGCCGATCATCGAGGAGCTCAAGCCGAAGGCCCGCGCAGCCGGCCTGTGGAACCTGTGGCGGCCGAAGTCGCACGGCGGCGCGCTCACCAACCTCGAGTACGCGCCGCTCTGCGAGATCATGGGACGCGTCGAGTGGGCGCCGGAAGTGTTCAATTGCTCGGCGCCCGACACCGGCAATATGGAAACGCTGCTCAAGTACGGCACGCCTGAGCACGTCAAGCAATGGGCCGAGCCGCTGCTCGAGGGAAAGATCCGCTCGGCATTCCTGATGACCGAGCCCGATGTGGCGTCGTCCGACGCGACGAACATCCAGACGCGCATGAAGCGGGACGGCAATGATTTTGTTGTTAACGGGAAGAAATGGTGGTCGAGCGGCGCCGGCGATCCGCGCTGCAAGATCTACATCGTGATGGGCAAGACCGACCCGGACAATCCCTCGCGCCACAGCCAGCAGTCGATGATCCTCGTGCCGGCCGGGACGCCGGGCCTCAAGATCCTGCGCCACCTGCCGGTGTTCGGATACGACGATGCGCCGCACGGCCACATGGAAATCGAGATGAAGGACGTGCGCGTGCCGGCGTCCAACGTGCTCCTCGGCGAGGGGCGCGGCTTCGAGATCGCGCAGGGGCGCCTCGGACCGGGCCGAATCCACCACTGCATGCGCCTTGTCGGCCAGGCGGAGCGTGCGCTGGAGAAAATGTGCCGCCGGGCCACCGAAAGGATTGCGTTTGGAAGAAGCGTGGCCGAGCAGGGAGTGACGCGCGAGCGCATCGCGGAGGCGCGCATCATGATCGACAGCGCGCGCTTCATGGTGCTGAACGCCGCGTGGAAGATGGACACCGTCGGCAACAAGGTCGCCAAGAAAGAGATCGCGATGATCAAGGTGCTGGCGCCGAACATGGCGCTGCAGGTCATCGACTGGGCGATGCAGGTGCACGGCGGCGGCGGCGTGTCGGACGACTTCGGCCTTGCCTACGCATACGCGCATGCGCGCACGCTGCGCTTCGCCGACGGCCCCGATGAAGTGCATCGCAACCAGATCGCCAAGCTCGAGCTCGGCGAGCAGACGTCGATAGCCGAGGCCCTTGCCCAGCGCAAACACGGCTGACGCCCTCGTCCTCGGCGCCGGGATCGTCGGCATCTCGGTCGCGGTCCATCTGCAGAAGCGTGGCCGCTCGACCGTGCTCGTGGATCGTCGCGGCGCGGCGGAGGAAACCTCGTACGGCAATGCCGGGCTCGTGCAGCGCGAGGGCGTGTATCCGTACGGCTTTCCGCACGACTTCGGCGCACTTTTCCGCTACGGCCTCAACCGCACCATCGATGCGCATTACCACCCGTCGGCCATCCCGCAGCTCGCCGCCTTCCTGTGGCGCTACTGGGGCCACTCGCGGCCGGCGCGGCACGCGGAGATCGCGCGCGCCTACGCGCAGGTCATCGAGCACTGCATCACCGAGCACGAGGCGCTGATCCGCGAGGCGGGCGCGCACGATCTCGCCCGCCCGACCGGCTGGATGAAGGTGTTCCGCACAACACGCGAGCGTGACAAGCGCTTTGCCGAGGCGGGGCGCTGGAAGCAGGAATTCGGGCTCAACTACCGCACGCTTGACGCCGCCACGCTGCAGCAGGAGGAGCCCCACCTCGCCCCCATTCTTTGCGGCGCGCTTCACTGGACCGATCCGCTCGCGGTGGTCGATCCGCAAGCGCTCGCGCTCGCTTACTTGCATCTGTTCGAGAAGCTGGGCGGCCGCTTCGTGCAAGGAAATGCCGCCAGCCTCGAACCGGGTTGGAAGCTTCGAACCGTGGAAGGGACCGTCACAGCGCGCGACGTGGTGGTAGCGCTCGGTCCCTGGTCCGACGTCGTGACACGGCGCCTGGGATACGACCTGCCGTTGGCGGTGAAGCGCGGCTACCACATGCACTACCGCGCGGCCGGGAGCGCGCTGCTCAACCACCCCGTCCTCGACACCGAGCGCGGCTATTTCCTCGCGCCGATGCGCCGCGGTATCCGCCTGACCACCGGGGCCGAGTTCGCCCGCCCCGACGCGCCGCCGACCCCGGTGCAGCTCGAGCGGGCGGAGCCTGTGGCGCGGACGATCTTTCCCCTGGGCGAGCGCGTGGAGGATGTGCCCTGGATGGGCGTGCGGCCCTGCACGCCGGACATGTTGCCGATCATCGGCCCGCTGCCCGGCCAAGCCGGTGCCTGGTGCGCCTTCGGCCATGCACACCAGGGCCTGACCCTCGGCCCGACCACGGGCCGGCTGCTGGCCGAGATGATGACGGGCGAGACGCCCTTCGTCAGCCCCGAGCCCTACAGGGCGGAGCGCTTCTAGACGCTGCTCCGCGCTTCGTCCCATGCTGCGCGCGGCCTGGAGGAAG
>DATLDY010000042.1:0-4414 GCA_035525655.1 Burkholderiales bacterium | reverse complement strand
AATGTCGAACACGCGCAGCCCCGCGTTGAAGTACGTGACGTACACGTAGCGCTCGTCCTGCCACAGGATCTTCTGCCCCTGCGGCTGGTGCTGGTTGTGCGGGCCGAAGCGCCCCGGCCGCCGGCAGAAATTCGGCACGCCGAGCTCCGCCGGCGGATGCGGCAGCGGAAAGAGCGAGATGAGCCGCGGCCGCTCCTCCTTCTCCACGTCGACGATGCCGACGAAGCCGAGCGGCTCGTCGCAGCGCTCGGAGATCGCCTCCGAGTTCACGATGACGAGCGGCTTGCCCTGCAGCGGCACCGCGCTGTGCACCGCGATGAACGACTGGAACGGCGGCGAGAACGGCAGGTCGCTCACCAGGCGCGGCTTCTTCACATCCGAGATGTCGAGGATCACGAACCCGCCCGCGCTGTACGGCAGATACGCCCGGTCGCCTTTGACGTACGCGCCGCCGTGCAGCAGCACGTCCTTCGACACGCCCGCCTCCCCGCCCCCGACCCATTGGCCTTTGCGCCACCAGCGGGACACCTCCACCGGGCGCGCCGGATCGGCGATGTCCACGATCTGGTAGATGTGCCCCTGATACCCCTTGGGCAGCGCCGTCGCGTGCACATAGCGTCCGCCAGCGTAGAAGTTCCGATGCGTGCCGTCGCCGCCCGTCTTGTAGTGCCCGAGCTGCCGCGGATTCTCGGGATCCTCCAGGCTCCAGATGTGGAAGCCCTCGCCGTATTCGCCGCGCTTGGTGGCGGCATCATCGCCGCCCCAGCCTTCCGGGATGCGCTCCATCGAGGTGATCATCTTGCCGTCGGCGATCTGGATCTGCAGCGTCCAGGTATTCGCCGGCCCGGAGATGAAGCGCACGAAGCGCGGATTCTTCGGATCCGTCACCTCGACGATCGACCAGCCCGCTTCCCAGAAGTGCGCGCAGTACCAGTACCAGCGCTCGCCGGCCTTATGCAGCGCCATCTTGAAGGCGGGCTTGTCCTGCAGCGGCAGATAGCCGATCGCTTCGACGTTGCTCGAGCGCGCTTTTCCGGCCGGGAGTGTCATAGGCGAAGAATAAATGGGGACAGACCCCATTTATCTAGCGTTTTCGCCGGGCCCCGCGCGGCCCGATAGCCCCAGCGGCAGCCGCTCGCACCAGACGTCGGAACGTCGGGCATTCGAGGTGGCTCGGTGCCGGGCAGGCGGCTGCATGGCGCAGCCCTTCGCGCATGGCGCTCATGCGGCGGATGGTGACGTCCAGCTTGTCTGCCTTGGCGGCGAGCATCTGGCGGTCGATGCGCGGCGCGCCGTCCGAGGCGAACATGCGCGCGATCTCGTCCAGGGAGAAGCCCGCGGCCTGCCCAAGCGCGATGAGCGCGAGGCGCTCCAGCACGCGAGGGTTGAACACGCGGCGCAGGCCGCGGCGTCCGCTCGAGGCGATCAGCCCCTTCTCCTCGTAGAACCGCAGCGCCGATGCCGGTACGCCGGAGGCGCGCGCGACTTCCGTGATGTCCACCCCGTTCCCCCTTGACCTCAAGCCGGCTTGAAGTCGCAGAGTAGGTCCCCTGTGTCTTTCAGGCAACCCAAGGAGCTCATCATGACGCTCGCCGGCCTTTCCCTCGTCACGCTGCTTGCGTCCCTCGGCACCAGCAGCGCGAATGTCGCGCTGCCGACGCTCGCCCAGGCGTTCGAAGCATCGTTCCAGGATGTGCAGTGGGTCGTGCTCGCCTATCTCCTCGCGATGACGATGTTCGTCGTCGCCGCGGGGCGGCTGGGCGATCTTGTCGGCCGCCGGCGGCTCCTCCTCGCGGGGCTCGCGCTCTTCACCCTCGCCTCGGTGCTGTGTGCCGTCGCCCCGACGCTGCCGCTACTCGTGGCGGCGCGCGCCGCGCAAGGCCTCGGCGCCGCAGCGATGATCGCGCTCGCCATGGCGCTCGTCGGCCAGACGATCCCGAAGGCGAGGGTTGGCAGCGCCATGGGACTGCTCGGAACCATGTCGGCCGTGGGTACGGCGCTCGGGCCGTCGCTGGCGGGCCTGCTGCTCTCGGGGTTCGGCTGGCGCGCCATCTTTCTCTTGAACGTGCCGCTCGGCGGCGTTGCCTTCGTACTGGCGAGCCGCTCGCTGCCCGTCGATGGTTCAGCGCAACCGGCGGCGCGGCCGGCGTTCGACAAGGCCGGAATGGCCTTGCTCGCGGTCGCCATCGCGGCGTACTCGCTGGCGGCAACACCGCGCGGCGGCTTCGGCATCGTCAACGCCGCGCTTCTAGCCGCGGCGGCGCTCGGCCTCGCGCTCTTCGTGCGCGCGGAGGCGCGCGCGCCTGCGCCGCTCGTGCGCCTCGCCATGTTCCGCAACGCCGGCATTGCCGCCGGGTTCACCATGACCGCCGTGGTGGCGACCGTGGTCATGGCGACGCTCGTGGTGGGCCCGTTCTATCTTTCCCGCGCGCTCGGGCTGCGTCCCGTGCTCGTCGGCATGGTGATGTCGTGCGGACCCCTCGTTGCCGCACTCGCGGGCATGCCGTCGGGCAGGCTCGTGGACCGGCTCGGCGCCAAGACCACGATCGCCGCCGGGCTCGCCGCGATGGTGCTCGGCTGCACCGCGCTCGCCGTCATCCCGGCGACATTCGGTGCGTGGGGCTACGCGGCTCCGCTGATGGTGATTACCGCGGGCTACGCGCTTTTCCAGGCCGCCAACAACACCGCCGTCATGGCGGGCAGCAGCGCGGACGAGCGCGGCGTGATCTCGGGTCTTCTTAACCTGTCGCGCAACCTCGGCCTGGTCACGGGCGCGTCCGCGATGGGCGCCCTCTTCACTCTCGCGTCCGGAGCATCGGATGTGGCCACCGCCGCCGCGGGGCAGGTCGCACGCGGCATGCACATCGCCTTCGGCGTCGCAGCCGCGCTGCTCGCGGCCGCGCTCGCTGTTGCCACCATTTCGCCCCGGCTCGGCGAATAAATGGGGACAGACCCCATTTACCGCTACGCAGGGTAAATGGGGTCTGTCCCCATTTATTCCCGGTTGATTTTCCGCCGTCGCCGGCCGACGATGGCAGCAAATGCGGTGCCTCGCCCTTCTCCTCGCCGTAGTAGCCATCCTGTCCGCGTGCGGCGGCGGAGGTGGGGACGGCGGTGGCAGCGGGGCGACCGTCGCCAGCGCGAGCGGATGGATTCCCGGCGTGTTCACGCCGGCTGTAGCCTTCGAAGCGCAATGCGCAGCACCTCGCTCCGGTATCGACTCGCAGGGCTCCACGCTCACCGAGAACAACTGGCTGCGCTCGTGGAGCAATGACCTCTATCTCTGGTACGACGAGATCGTCGATCGCGATCCCGCGCTGTGGACGACGCCCGCGTATTTCAACCTGCTGAAAACCAGCGCCACGAAGGACAAATTCCATTTCACCGTCGACACGCCGACCTGGGTGGCCTTTTCGCAATCCGGCGTGTCCACCGGCTATGGCGCGGAGTGGGCGGTCATCGCCCGGGTGCCGCCGCGCCGCGTCGTCGTGGCCTTCACCGAGCCGAATTCGCCGGCGACCACGGGTGCTGCAAACCTGGCGCGCGGTGCCGAGGTGCTGATGGTCGATGGCGTCGACGTGGTCAACGACAACACGCCGGGCGGCATCGCCACCCTAAACGCCGGCGTGTTTCCCGCGACGAGCGGAGAGACCCACACCTTCACGGTGCACGATCTCGGCGCCCCTCCCAATACCACGCGCACCTTCACCATGCGCTCGGACAACGTCACGCAGACGCCGGTGCAAAACGTCAAGACGATTGGCGCGGTCGGCTACATGCTTTTCAACGATCACATTGCGACCGCCGAGTCGGGGCTGGTCAACGCGGTCAACACGCTCAAGGCGGCGAATGTCACCGACCTGGTGCTCGACATCCGCTACAACGGCGGCGGTTATCTCGACATCGCCAATGAGCTCGCCTTCATGATCGCGGGCCGTGGTCCGACTGCGGGACATACGTTCGAGAAGCTCGTCTTCAACGCCAAGCACCCGACCATCGACCCCGTCACCGGCCGCACGCTGGCGCCGATTCCGTTCCATACCACCACGCGGGGATTTTCGGTCGCGAGCGGCCAGTCGTTGCCGACACTCGATCTGCGGCGCGTCTTCGTCCTCACCGGCACCGGGACGTGCTCGGCGAGCGAGTCGATCATCAACGCCCTTCGCGGCGTCGGCGTGGAGGTGATCCAGGTCGGCTCGACGACCTGCGGCAAGCCTTACGGCTTCTATGCGAAGGACAACTGCGGCACCACCTACTTCACCATCCAGTTCAAGGGCGTGAACGCGCTCGGATTCGGCGACTATGCCGACGGCTTCTCACCGAGCAACACCGCAGGTGTCGTCGGCACGCCGGTCCCCGGCTGCTCCGTCGCGGACGACTTCAACCACGCGCTCGGCGATCCGGCCGAGGCCCG
>DATLDY010000011.1:0-6971 GCA_035525655.1 Burkholderiales bacterium | reverse complement strand
GAAGTACGCCGGCACGGTGATGACCGCGCCGGCGAGCGGCCCGCCGAGGGATGCCTCCGCGCGTTCCCTCAGCACCCGGAGGATGTCCGCAGAAACCTCCACCGGGCTCTTCACGCCGGCCGCGGTCCGGACCTGCAGCATCCCGGGCGCATCGACGAAGTCATAGGGCGCGTTCTGCAGATGGTCGACATCCTTCACGCCGCGCCCCATGAAGCGCTTCACCGAGACGATGGTGTTCGCCGGATCCTCGGCCTGTCGCGCCTGGGCCAGGTAGCCCACCTCCACTTTACCGTTTGGAAAGTAGCGAACGATGGACGGCAGCAGCGGACGGCCCTGGGCGTCGGCGAGCACCGTGGCGGCACCGCTGCGCACGGTCGCGACGAGCGAGTTGGTGGTGCCGAGGTCGATGCCCACTGCCAGGCGATGCTCGTGCGGCGCCGGCGATTGGCCCGGCTCGGAGATCTGCAGGAGAGCCATTACTCGATCGTTTCGTACGCCGAGTCGATCTCGACCCCGAGCTTGTCGAGGAACTGCAGCTCGCGCACCAGTCCTGCGGCACGCGCGTAGTCCCGCCTGCCGTCGATCGCCGCGCCGATCTGCTGCTCGAGCGAGCGCTGGTCATCCTCGAGCTTTGACTGCAGCGTTGCGAGCGCCGGGAGATCCTTGCGCGCGACGGCGTCCTCGAGCGCCTCGCGCAGCTCCATCTGCTGCATCAGGAACTGCGCGGGCATCGCGGTGTTCGTCTCGAACGCGACGTCGACGCCCTGCAGCGAAAGGATGTGGCTCGCGCGCTGGACCGGATTCCTGAGAGTGCGGTAAGCCTCGTTGACATGCGTCGTCCATTGCAGCGACGCCCGGCGCTCAGCGTCGCCGGCGTGTGCGAAGCGGTCCGGATGCACCTGCGACTGGATTTCGCGGTAAGCCCGTTCGAGCGCCTCGGTGTCCAGCGCGAATGCCGGGGAGAGACCGAAGAGCTCGAAATGGTTACCGCTAGACGTTAAAGCTTTCCCCGCAGCCGCACTCGTCTTTGACATTGGGGTTGCGGAACTTGAAGCCTTCGTTGAGGCCTTCACGCGTGTAGTCGAGCTCCGTGCCGTGCAGGTACGGCAGGCTCTTCGGATCCACGATCACCTTCACGCCGTGGCTCTCGAACGAGATGTCCTCGGGGTTGAGGTTGTCCGCGAACTCGAGCTTGTACGCCATGCCGGAGCAGCCGGAGGTGCGTACGCCGACGCGCAGGCCCACGCCCTTGCCGCGCTTGGCAAGGTAGCCCTGGACGTGCTTCGCGGCGCTTTCCGTCAGCGTGATCATGCGACCTTCTTGGCCTCCTGAGCCGTGCCGGCGAGGCCATGCTTCTTCTTGTAGTCCTCGACCGCCGCCTTGATCGCGTCCTCGGCGAGGATCGAGCAGTGGATCTTCACCGGCGGGAGCGAAAGCTCCTGCGCGATCTGCGTGTTCTTGATCGTGGTCGCTTCGTCCAGCGTCCTGCCCTTCACCCACTCGGTCACGAGCGAGCTCGAGGCGATCGCCGAGCCGCAGCCGTAGGTCTTGAAGCGCGCGTCCTCGATGCGGCCGTCGGGGCCCACCTTGATCTGCAGCGTCATCCCGTCGCCGCAGGCCGGCGCGCCCACCATGCCGGTGCCGACGGACTCGTCGCCCTTGTCGAAAGAGCCGACGTTGCGCGGATTTTCGTAGTGATCGATGACCTTGTCGCTATATGCCATGTGCGTTCCTTAATGTGCTGCCCACTGTACCGAATTCAAGTCGACGCCGTCCTTGTACATCTCCCAGAGCGGCGACAGCTCCCTTAGCTTCTCGACCTTGCGCTTGATGAGGTCGGCAGCATAGTCGACCTCCTCCTGAGTCGTAAAACGGCCGATCGTGATGCGCACCGAGCTGTGCGCGAGCTCGTCGTTGCGCCCGAGCGCCCGCAGCACGTAGGACGGCTCGAGCGAGGCGGACGTGCAGGCCGAGCCGGAGGACACGGCGATGTCCTTCACCGCCATGATCAGCGACTCGCCCTCGACGAAGTTGAAGCTCACGTTGAGGTTGTGCGGGATGCGCCGCTCGAGGTCGCCATTCAGGTAGACCTCTTCCATGCCCTGGATGCTTTTCCAGAGCCGGTCGCGCAGCACCCGCACGCGCGCGTTGTCGACGCCCATCTCGAGCTTCGCCAGGCGCGCGGCCTCGCCGAAGCCCACGATCTGGTGGGTGGGCAGCGTGCCGGAGCGGAAACCGCGCTCGTGCCCGCCGCCGTGGATCTGCGCTTCCAGGCGCACGCGCGGCTTGCGACGCACGTACAAGGCGCCGATTCCCTTAGGTCCGTACATCTTGTGCGCGGTGATGGTCAGCAGGTCCGCGCGCAGCTTGTTCATGTCGATCTCGACGCGGCCTGCAGCCTGCACGGCATCGCAATGGAACACGATGCCCTTCTCCTTGCAGATGTCGGCGATTTCCCAGACCGGCTGGATGACGCCGATCTCGTTGTTCACCATCATGATCGACGCGAGGATGGTGTCCGGGCGGATGGCAGCCTTGAACTTGGCAATGTCGACCAGGCCGTTGGGCTCCACCTCGAGGTAGGTCGCCTCGAAGCCCTGCCGCTCGAGCTCGCGGAAGGTGTCGAGCACGGCCTTGTGCTCGGTCTTCTGCGTGATGAGGTGCTTGCCCTTTGTCTTGTAGAACTGCGCCGCGCCCTTGATGGCGAGGTTGTTGCCTTCGGTCGCGCCGGAAGTCCAGACGATCTCTTTCGGATCCGCGTTGATCAACGCCGCGACATGCGCGCGCGCCTCCTCGACGCCCTCTTCCGCCTTCCAGCCGAACGCGTGCGAGCGGCTCGCCGGATTGCCGAAGAATTCCGTGAGGTACGGAATCATCTTCTGCGCCACGCGCGGGTCGACCGGCGTGGTGGCGGAATAGTCCAGGTAGATGGGCAGCTTCATGCGGCTACTTTTTCCTTCTCCGGACGGAAATCCTTGATCACCGCCACCGGCTTGCCCGCCTGGTGCGCGACCAGGTCGGCGAGCGTCACCGACGCGAGATAGTCGTACATCTTCTCGTTCAGCGTCGCCCACAGGTCGTGCGTCATGCAGCGGCGCTCGTCGTAGCAGTTCTCCTTGCCGCCGCATTGCGTCGCATCGAGCGTCTCGTCCACGGCCGTTACCATGTCCGCGACGGTGATGCCTTGAGGGGCCTGGGCGAGGTTGTAGCCGCCGCCGGGGCCGCGCACGCTGGAGACCAGCTTCGCGCGGCGCAGTTTGCCGAACAGCTGCTCGAGGTAGGAAAGCGAGATGTGCTGGCGCTCGCTGATGGCGGCCAGCGTCACCGGGCCGCGCGTCTGGCGCATCGCCAGGTCGACCATCGCCGTCACCGCAAACCGTCCTTTAGTCGTGAGTCTCATGAGTTGCCTTTGTGTTGCCTGCAAATACCCGATTAGTGTAGTCAAGTATACCCTAATCCGACCGAAACAGTCGGCTATCGCCGGTGATTTTTACGTCAGGGAAACAGCTACTTGACGGCGCGCAAGGTGTCGCGCCGGGCAGCTTCGTCGCGCTCCAGCTCAGCCATCCGGGCCTGCACCGCGCGCAGGGCGCGATCGAGCTCGCGCGAGTCTTCGACCAGCTGTTGGATTGCCTTGGCGTACGGGTCTGAATGCTCGAGCACCACCGCGTAGGCGGCGAAGCGCGCGTCCTCCGCGTCCTTGCCCTCGACGATGCGGCCCGGAATGCCGACGACGGTGGCGCCAGCCGGCACTTCCTTCACCACCACCGAGTTCGAGCCGATGCGCGCGCCGTCGCCGACCGTAAATCCGCCGAGGATCTTGGCGCCGGCCCCGACCACTACGCCCGCGCCCAGCGTGGGATGGCGCTTGGCTCCGCGGTAAAGCGAGGTGCCGCCGAGCGTCACACCCTGGTAGATGGTGCAGCCGTCGCCCACTTCAGCGGTCTCGCCGATCACCACGCCCATGCCGTGGTCGATGAACACGCACGAGCCGATCTTCGCGCCCGGATGGATCTCGATCCCGGTCAGCCCGCGGCCGAGGTGGGAGGTGAAGCGGCCGAGCCAGCGCAGTCCGCTCAGCCAGAACCAGCGCGCGAGCTTGTGGATCCAGATGGCGTGCAGCCCCGGATAGCACGTCAGCACCTCCCAGCCCGAACGGGCGGCCGGGTCGCGCTCCAGGATGCAGGCGATATCGCTGCGCAGTCTTCCGAACATGGACCGATTCTATGGGTGCCCGACTAATCCGATCAACTATTCCCGCGGCTCATTGCGTCCATTCCTTCCGCTCATCAGTGCCTTGAGCAGCCCGCGCAGGATGTTCACCTCCTCGCGCTCGAAAGCCGGCACGCGCGAGAAAAGCCGCCGGAAACGTTCGCGCAGGCGCGACTGCTGCGTCAGGAAACCGCTCGCGATCGCGGCGTCCTCCAAGTGCGCGTACAACCCTTCGAGGTCGGCCACGGTGGCGGCTTTCTCCACGCGCGCGAAGGGCATCGCGACGTCGACGCACATGCGCACCTCGTACGCCACGACTTGCACCGCCTGCGCGAGGTTGAGCGAGCTCGACTCCGGGTCAGCGGGAATGTGCACCAGAAACTGGCATGCGAACATTTCGTCGTTGGTGAGACCGCCCGCCTCGTTGCCGAACACGAAAGCGATCTTGTCGTTCATCTGCACGGCCCGCGATGCGGCGGTGCGCACATCCAGCACCTGCGGCGACCACTCGCGCGGGCGTGCGGACAGGGCGAAAGCCGCGACGCAGTCGCCGATCGCCTCGTCGAGCGTGGAATGGATCGTCGCCGCCTTGAGCACATCGAGCGCATGCGTCGCCATCCATTCCGCCTCGGGCGCGGGATAGCGCTCCGGCGCAACGAGGCGCAGGTCCGAAAGGCCCATCGTCTTCATCGCGCGCGCGGCGGCGCCGATGTTGCCGGGATGGCTCGGACGGCAAAGCACGACTCGGATTGGCGGCATGCGTCTAGAATACGCCCGGCGAAAAAGGGGTCAGAGCAATTTTCCTGAAACAAAAGCTCTTCCGCTGACGCGCGCTTTGTAACCGGAAAATTGCTCTGACCCCTTAATTCCAATGCATCCGATGCTGAACATCGCCGTGCGCGCAGCGCGCAAGGCGGGCTCGATCATCAACCGCGCGTCGCTCGACGGCGGCGGGCTCAACGTGTGCTCGAAGCGCGCCAACGACTTCGTCACCCAGGTGGACCAGGCCGCCGAGCAGGCGATCCTGGAGATCGTGCGCAAGTCCTATCCCGAGCACGGCTTCATCGCCGAGGAATCGGGCACCAGCGGCGAAGGCGCCGAGTTCGTCTGGATCATCGACCCGCTCGACGGCACGACGAACTTCATCCACGGCTTCCCGCAGTACTGCGTTTCGATCGGCGTGCGCCAGCGCGCCGCGATGACGCATGCGGTGATCTACGACCCGGTGAGGAACGAGCTGTTCACCGCCACGAAGGGGAGCGGCGCGTATCTTAATGACCGCCGCATCCGCGTCACCACGCTCGCCAAGCTCGGCGATGCGCTGGTCGGCACCGGCTTCCCTTTCAAGGAACTCACGCGGCTCGACCTCTATACGCGCCAGATGCAGACGATGATGAAGACCTGCGCCGGCGTGCGACGTGCCGGCGCCGCGGCGCTCGACCTCGCCTATGTCGCTTGCGGGCGCCTCGATGCGTTCTGGGAGCTCGGCCTCGCGCCGTGGGATATGGCCGCGGGGTCGCTCCTCATCCAGGAGGCCGGCGGCCTGGTTGCGGATCTCAAAGGCGAGCAGACGTACATGGAGAGCGGCGACATCTGCTGCTCGACGCCGAAGATCTTCCCCGCACTGCTGGAAGCCCTGCGGTAGCTAGGAAGCGCTGATCTCGAACTTGTCCGGATAGAACGCGAGCAGCTCCTTGATCGCGACGAGCTCGTCGTACGGCTTCTCGTAGCTCCACACCGCGTTCTCGGGACCCTCCTTCAGCGAGTAGTACGAGGCATCGCCCTTGAACGGGCAGTGCGTGCCGTGGCTGGAGCGCGCCAGGCGCTCCATGCGCACATCTTTGCGCGGGAGGTAGTACACCAGCGCCGCGACGACGTGTCCTTCATGGGTCTCGTGCATCTCCAAGGCATCGGTCGTGTCGGCGATGACCTCGCCCTTATAGCGAACCTGGACCCGCTTCGTCGCGGGTTGCGTCGCCACCTTGTGCTTGGGGTACTTCTTGAAGCCGGGTGCCGGATTCATTTGCGCGCCTTGGCTTTCCAGAGCCCCATCATGCGCCCTTCGGGGTCGGTGAAAAGGCAAAGCTTGCCCATGCCGGGCACTTTCTGCTCCTCGACATGGATCTTGCCGCCGGCGGCGACGATCTTCTTGCGATACGCAGTGAGGTCGTCGACCAGGATGTAGAACAGCATGTTCCCCGGCCAGGGACCTTCGCGGTCCGGCTTCACGATGCCGCCGTTGATGCCCTTCATCTCGCCTTTAGCGAGCGTGTCGACGACGCGATAGTTGATCTCCGGATGGTGGTCGACTTTCCACTCGAACACCTTCTGGTAGAACGCCGCCACCTTCTGCGGCTCCTTCGACATCAGCTCCCAATGCACGACCGGATTGCCCATGCTTGCCTCCTTACGGTTGCGCCTTCGGCGCGATCACCATCCAGCCCACGCCGAAGCGATCGGTCAGCATGCCGAAGCTCGACGCGAAGAAGCTCGGGCCGAGCGGCATCTGCACCTTGCCCCCTTCGCTCAGCGCGCCGAACAGGCGCTTCGCGTCGGCATCGTCGCGCGCGGTGAGCGAGAGCGAGAACCCCTCGAAAGCCGGCTTGCCGGCGCACATCCCGTCGGAGGCCATGACGTCGGTCTCGCCCACGCGGAAGCAGGCGTGCATCACCTTGTCGGCCGGAGGATTCATGCCCGGCGGCTGAGGCTCGGGGCTGTCCTTGAAGCGCATCATCATCTGCACCTTGGCGCCGATGGTC
>DATLDY010000003.1:0-2507 GCA_035525655.1 Burkholderiales bacterium | reverse complement strand
GTAGAGCGCAGCGCTTCGCCGACGCGGATGGGCTCGCGTGGCGTGCCCGTTGTGCTCGTCGACGCCTTTGGAATGGGCCGCACGAGGAGCGCGGCGGGTACGAGGAGAGCCCAGGCAGCGAGCCCGATGGTGAGCTGCGCCGCGCGCCAGTCGCCTTGCGCCAGCAGCCACGCGGCGAACGGCGACACCGTCATCGGCGCGATGCCGACCCCGGCGGAGACGAGCGACACCCCGAGGCTGCGGTTGTTCGGCAGCCAGGCGCTGACGGCGGTCATCATCGGCACGAAAAAGGCGCCGGAGGAGGTGCCGACGAGCAGGCCATAGGACAGCATGAACTGCATCTGCGTCGTCGCGCGGCTCGCGAGGACCAGCCCCAGTCCGAGCAATACGGCGCCCGCCAGCACGACCGGCCGCGTGCCGTAGCGGTCGTTGAGCGCGCCCCAGGCGAAGCCCGCGGCCCCCATGACCAGGAAGCTCAGCATCATGGCGCTCGACACGCCGGTGCGCGACCACCCCGTGGCCTCCGTGATGGGTTGCAGGAACACCGCGAGCGACATCATTGCGCCCACCGCCACGCAGCCCATCAGCGCGCCGACCGCCACCATTACCCAGCCGTATTGGATTCTCATCGTGCTACCTCCTTGCCCCCTGGTCGAACGAGGGTGCGCGAAATCGACATCACAATTTGGCGCCGTACTCGGCTTCCAGCCGGGTATGCGTCTTCCAGAACGGGCGCGGCTCGGTGCCGTTCAGGATGTCCGCGAGGATGCCGGTGTGCACGTCCCAGCCGCCCATGACGCTCGCCGTCGCTTCCCGCCCCTTCACGTGGCTGTGCACGATGGTAAGGAGCACATCCTTGCCACGCGGCGCGAGCTCGTAGGTCACCTTGGTCTCGCCGCTGTCCCAGACCCACGTGTGGGCGAGCAGGCGCAGGGGCTCGACCCGCGTGACCACGCCATGGGAGGGTTTCTTGCCGACATCCTTGTACTTGGGCGGCACTTCCTGGTCGCCGGGGAGCTGGGCGTGGTCGAACTGGAAGGTCACCTTGGCGCCGACGCGCGCGTCGAACTCGCCGGCGCAAAGCCACTTCGCCCGCTTGTCGGATTCGGTGATGTAGGCCCAGACGCGCTCGACGGGGCCCGGGAGCAGGCGCTCGAGCTTCACGGTGCCGGGCTCGACGACGGTGACGGGAGGGTTCATTTGCGTTTCCTTTTGGTAGATGACTGGGACGATTGGGCCGCCTTGCCGATGGCGTCTTCGGCGCGTAGCGCGGCTTCAAGGTGATCGAGGCGCGAATTCCAGAACTCGCGCGTCTCGTGCATCCAGCGCGTGAGCTCGTCAAACGGCCGGGGCTCCAGCGCGAGGAAGTGATCGCGCCCCGAGATGCGCCGCCGTACGAGGCCGGCCCGCTCCAGGAGGCGAATGTGCTTCGAAACCGAGTTGAGCGAGATGCCGAACGGCGCCGCGACCTCGGTGACGCGCGCTTCGCCGGTGGCCAGGCGCTTCAGGATCGCGCGGCGGGTCTCGTCCGCGAGCGCGATCAGCGTGTCATCGAGTTGCATGACCACATATTCACCCTTATGGGTGAATATGTCAAGCGCATCTAAGCCGCGCGCCGCACCATCGCCGGGACGAGCTGCTTGATGCTCGGCGCGCCGAGCTGCTGCATGATCGCGAAGAGCTCGATGCGCAGGAGCTCGAGCACGCGCTCCACCCCCGGCTGGCCGAATGCGCCGAGCCCCCAGATGTAGGGACGGCCGATGCACACCGCCTGCGCGCCGAGGCACAGCGCCTTCGCGATGTCGGTGCCGCGGCGAAAGCCGCTGTCGACGAGAATCGGCATGCGGCCTTTGACCGCCTCGACGATCTCCGGCAGCGCGTCGATGGTCGAGCGGCCGCTGTCCTCGCTGCGCGCGCCGTGGTTCGAGACGATGATGCCGTCCATGCCGTGCTGCACGGCGAGCACCGCGTCCTCGTGCGCGAGGATGCCCTTCAGCACGATCTTCATCTTCGTCGTATCGCGCAGCCGCTTGAGATAGTCCCACGTCATGGCCGACGACTGCGTGTGCCTGAGGCCGCTGATGTCCAGGCCTTCGTACATCGAGCGGCGCCGCATGTTGGCCTGCAGGCTCGAGCGGTCATGACAGCCGCTGCAGTCGCGCGTGTCGGTGGCCTGCAGCCGGAAGAGCGTCTCTTGGTTACGCCCGCCGCTGCGATCGACAGTCACCGCTAGAACCGGGCAACCTGCCTTCTCCGCGCGCAGCACCATGGCCTTCGCCACTTCCCACTTGTTGGTGGCATAGAGCTGATACCAGACCGGCGCGCCGCGCGCCGCCGTCACGTCTTCCACGCCGCTCGTGGTCGCGGTCGACAGGATCATCGCGTGGTTGCCGGCGCGCGCGGCCTTGGCCGTGGCGATCTCTCCTTCCGCGTGGAACGACCTCTGGCCGCCGACCGGCGCCACGATGATCGGCGACGGATAGCGCGTGCCGAGGATGTCGACGCTC
>DATLDY010000275.1:0-13845 GCA_035525655.1 Burkholderiales bacterium | reverse complement strand
GGATTACTCGTGGGCACCATCGAGCCGCTCGCCGCCCGCGACGTCGGCGGCATTGTCCAGCAGGGCGGCACGGTGCTTGGCAGCGCACGCTGCCCCGAGTTCGTCGAGCCGCCCGGGCGCAGGAAGGCGCTTCTCAACATAATACAGCTGCAAATCGAGGCGCTCGTGGTCATCGGCGGCAACGGCTCGCAGACTGGCTCTGCCAGCCTGGCGCGCGAAGGCTACCCGGTGGTGGGCGTGCCCTCCACGATCGACAACGACCTGTACGGCACCGACGTCAGCATCGGGGCGGACACCGCGATCAATGTCACGCTGGAAGCGATCGATCGGTTGCGCACCACCGCCTCGTCGCACCAGCGCGCCTTCGCAGTCGAGACCATGGGCCGCAACTGCGGCTACATCGCGCTCATGTCCGGCATCGCCGGCGGCGCGGAAATCATCGCGCTGCCGGAGAGCGAGCTCAAGCCTTCCGAGGTCGCCGAGCGGCTGCGCGCGGCCTACCAGCGCGGCAAGACCCATGCGCTCGCCGTCATCGCCGAGGGCGCGAAGTGCGGCGTGCACGAGCTGATGGAGTATTACGGCGCGCATCGGAAGTCCATCGGCTTCGACCTTCGCGTCACGCGCCTGGGCCACGTCGTGCGCGGCGGCATCCCGAGCGCCGCCGACCGTGTGCTCGCTACGCGGCTTGGCGCTGCCGCGATCGATACGCTCGCCGCCGGCAAGCACGGCGTGCTGGTCGGCATCATGAAGGGCGAGGTGGCGACGACCCCGCTGGTCGAGGTCGCCGGGAAGATGCGGCCAGCCGACGCGAGCCTCCTCGAGCTCGCGCGGGTGATGGCGATCTAGACCTGTCTGTTGATACCGGTAGTGAGCTTGTCCGCGCCCACACCATATAGGTGGAGCGAGACCACGCGGCCGATGCCGCGGTTCGACACGCGGTGCACCATGCGCTGCTCGAGGTCGCCGTCGGCGATCTCGCCCGGGCGGTAGACGACCTTCTTCGCGAGCTGCAGCGAGTCGTTGAACTGCTCCTCGGTGAGATCGCCCTCGACGACGCCGTACATGCACCACACGTGGTGAGCATGCATCGCGCTGACTTGCCCTGGCAGCCAGGTGATCGCCGTGATGACGAAAGCGTCCTGGGGATCGATGTAGAGCAGATGGCGCATGTAGCCGTTCGGATCGCCGACGCGGTGCTCGGGGCGCAGCCACGTGGGCTTGCGCAGGGCGACGTGCAGCGTCTCCTCCAGCTCCGCAAAGTCCTGGTGCGCGGCCGCGCGCGCAAGGCGCGCGAGGGCGGGGTGGATCGGGTTCAAGCAAGGCCCTCCATAAGCTGTACGGCGACTGGCTCTCCTGCCTTTACGGCACCGCGCTCGTGCTCGAGCACGATGAAGCAGTTCGCCTCCGACATCGAGCGCAGCACGCCCGAGCCCTGCTGTCCCGTCGTTCGCACTCTCCACTCGGCCCCTTCGCGGAACAGCCTGCCGCGCTGGTACTCGGTGCGCCCAGGCACCTTGCGCATGTTCTCGGCGGCGGCCGCCCGCAAGAGCGGGATCGTGTAATCGTCGTTGCGCCCGGAAAGGTGCAGCAAGGCATCGCGCACGAACTGATGGAAGGTGACCATTACCGCGACCGGATTGCCCGGCAAGCCGAAAAGATAGGCCTCTCCGATGCGCCCGAATGCCATCGGCCGGCCGGGGCGCATGGCGATCTTCCAGAACAGCACCTCGCCGAGCTTGCCCATGAGCTCTTTCACGAAGTCGGCTTCGCCGACGGACACGCCACCGGTGGTGATGATCGCGTCGGCGGCGGCCGCCTTGCGGAAAGCCTGCTCGAGTTGTGCCGGATCGTCGCGCACCACGCCCATGTCGATGATGTCGAAGCCCAGGCGCTCGAGCATGCCGTGCAGCGTGTAGCGATTGGAGTCGTAGACCTCGCCTTCCTTCAGCGCCGATCCGATCGAGGCGAGCTCGTCGCCGGTCGCGAACATCGCCACGCGCAGCTTTCGCTTGACGCGCACCTCGCCGATGCCGAGCGAGGCGATGAGGCCGAGCTCGGCCGGTCGCAGCAGGTTACCGGGCTGCAGGACCGGCACGCCGATCTTCAAGTCCTCTCCGGCATAGCGCACGTTCTGCGCGCGCTTCTGGCCCGGCGGGATAACGATCTGCGCGCCGTCGCGCTTCACGACTTCCTGGATCACGACCGTGTCGGCGCCTGGGGGGATCACCGCACCGGTCATGATGCGCACGCATTGGCCTGGGCCGACGCTGCCGGCGAACGGCTTGCCGGCGAGCGCGACGCCGATTTCTTTCAGGGGAGCGTTCAAGTCCGCGAACCGGACGGCAAAGCCGTCCATCGCCGAGTTGTCGTGCGAGGGCACGTTGATCGCCGGCACGATGTCCTGCGCGAGGACACGGCCCAGCGCGCTCCGGATAGCAAGGACCTCAATCTCGGCGATGGGCGTGATGCACGCACGCATCGCTTCGCGCGCCTTTGCGACGTGCAGCGCGTCCGGATCGTAGCCCTCCATGCAGCTGACGATCTCGACGATGCGGCTCATGCGCGGCCGAGCTCTTCCAGCGTGTTGATGTTGCGGAAGGCATCCGCTTCGTCGTCGAACGCGACCTCCACGACCTTAAGCGCCGCATACCACGCGTCGATCTTGCGCCCGCCGGAGGCAAGGAAGGTTTCCAGGTTGCCCGAGACGGATCGGCGTACGAGCGCGAACACGGGATGCGGCTGGTCACCCGTCTTCGCCACGGCGAGGTCGTTGGCTCCCAAATGCTTTCTCAAGCGGGCAACCAGGTCGTGCGGCAGGAAAGGCGAGTCGCAGGGTACGGTGACGGCGAGCGGCTGCGCTATCGCCTGCAGGCCGGCATGCAGGCCGGCGAGCGGGCCGGAAAACCCGCCGATGACGTCGGCGACGACACGATGACCAAAGGCGCCATAGCGCTGGGCGTTCTGGTTTGCGTTGATGACGATCTCCTGCACCTGCGGCGCAAGGCGCGCGAGCACGTGCTCGATCATCGGCTTGCCGTGCAGCGGCTGCAGGCCCTTGTCGACGCCGCCCATGCGCCGCCCGAGCCCGCCCGCGAGGATGATGCCGCTCACGCCCTCCATGCGAGGATTTTACGAGTAAGCTTCGGAAAATGAACAACAACCGCTGGCTCGCGCCGTTCATCAACCTCGGCCACTTCCTCGATCACCTGGCGATGCTCGTCTTCCCGACCGTGGTGATCGCGCTCGCCCGCGAGTGGGATCGCCCGTATTCCGAGCTCCTTCCGCTCACGCTGGGCGGCTTCATCGCCTTCGGCGGCTTTGCGCTTCCCGCGGGCTGGCTCGCCGATCACTGGAGCCGCTATCGGATGATGGTGCTGTTCTTCTTCGGCATCGGCGCGGCGCTCTTCGTCACCGGCTTCGCGCAATCGCCCTGGCAGATCGGCCTCGGGCTGACGGTGATCGGCGTTTTCGCCGCCATCTATCACCCGGTTGGCATTGCGATGCTCGTCGCCGCGCCGGTGAAGCTCGGCTCCGCGCTCGGCTGGAACGGACTCTGGGGCAACCTCGGGCTTGCGGCGGCCGCGCTCATCGCCGGCGGGCTGATGGACGTGTTCGGCTGGCGCGCCGCGTTCTTCGTTCCGGGCGTGCTGTGCGTCGCCGCCGGCTTCGCCTTCCTCGCGCTCGTGCCCGATCCGGGCCCGGTGAAAAAAACGTCGAAGTCCCTCGGCCTGCAGATCGACCGGCGCACGATGGTGCGCATCTTCGCGATCCTGCTCGTCGCAACGGCCTGCGGCGGCGTGATCTTCAACTCGACGACCGTGGCCATGCCGAAAGTCTTCGACGAGCGGCTGCGCGAGCTCACGCAATCGAGCTTCGGCGTCGGCGCACTCGTGGCCGTGGTGTATACGCTGGCAGCCTTCGCGCAGCTCGCGATGGGCGCGCTGATCGATCGTTTCGAGATGAAGCGCCTGATGATCGGCGTGGCGCTCCTGCAGATTCCGCTGCTCGCCATCGCCGCCAACCTGCAGGGCTGGGCAATGCTCGCGGCGGCATTGGCCATGATGCTCGCCATCTTCGGCCAGATCCCGCTCAACGACGCCATCGTCGGCAAGTACGTCGCCGACGAATACCGCGCGCGCGTGCTGGCGGTGCGCTATGTGGTTTCGCTGGGAGTGGCCGCTGTCGCCGTGCCGCTGATCGCGGTCCTTCACCGCACGCAGGGCGGCTTCCGGAACGTCTTCCTCGTGCTTGCGGCACTCGCGGTTGGAATGCTCGCGGCGTCGCTTTTCTTCCCCGCGAGACCTTCGGCGCAACCGGTTACAGCCTGAAATCGGGCTCTGACCCCGATTAAGCCAGTGCCGTCGGTTGAGGCGACGTCCTCACCAGGCGCTCTTTGCCGCTGAACACCAGGTAGTGCTTGCCGCTCGCGCGGCCGAGCATGGTCATGCCGACCTTGCGCGCGATCTGGTGGCCCATGTGCGTGAGGCCCGAGCGCGAGACCAGGAATGGAATGCGCATCTGCGCGCACTTGATCACCATCTCCGAGGTTAGCCGGCCGGTGGTGTAGAAGACCTTGTCGGCGCCGTCGATGCCATCGAGCCACATGAAGCCGGCGATGGCATCGACCGCGTTATGCCGGCCGACGTCCTCGACGAACATCAGGATCTCGCCTTGCGTGTCGGCGAGCGCGCAGCCGTGCACGGCACCGGCCTGCTTGTAGATCGTCTCGTGGCGGCGCACTTTGTCCAGCAGCACGAACAGGCTCTCGTCGGTGAGCGAGACGTCGGTGCGAAGGCGGACCTCGTCGATTTCTTCCATCAGGTCGCCGAACACCGTGCCTTGTCCGCAGCCCGATGTGACCGTGCGTTTGCCGAGCTGCAGCTCCTTGCCGCTCGTCGTGGTGACGGCGACCGAATCGGTTTCCCAGTCGACCTGCACCGCGCGGATCTCTTCCAGTGACTGGACGAGCCGCTGGTTACGCAGGTAGCCGATGATCAGCGCCTCGGGCGCATGGCCGAGGGTCATCAGCGTGACGATCTCGCGCTTGTCCACATACAGCGTCAGCGGATGCTCGCCGGCGATAGAGGTCGGCACCATCTCGCCGCGCTCGTTGTAGGCCTCGACTTCGAAGGTCGCGGGCCGCGCCGCGTTCGTGAGGACGGGGCCGCCTTTTTCCTTTTTACTAGCCACCGATGTAGGACATCTCGACTTTGCGCTCGCGCGAGGTCGCTGCCGTGCGGATCTCGGAGTAGCGATCGTCGCGCCGCTGCCAGACGGCGGCGATCTCGTTGCGGATCTGGTCGTCGGTCGCGCCGCTGCGCAGGAGCGACTTCAGGTCGTGGCCCGATTGGGCGAAGAGGCAGGTGAAGAGCGAGCCCTCGGTCGACAGGCGCATGCGGTTGCACGAGGCGCAGAACGCCTGCGTCACCGAGGAGATGACGCCGATCTCGCCGGCGCCGTCGACGTAGCGCCAGCGCTCGGCGACCTCGCCGGCGTAGTTCGCATCGATGGCCTCGAGCGGCCAGCGAGCGGAAATGCGACGCACCACCTCGGCCGAAGGGACCACGTCGTCCATGCGCCAGCCGTTCGATGATCCGACGTCCATGTATTCGATGAAGCGCAAGATGTGACCGCTGCCGCGCCAGCGCTCGGCCATGCGCACGATGTCCTGGTCGTTAACGCCGCGCTTGACGACGGTGTTGATCTTGACCGGCAGGCCTTCGGCCGCGGCCGCGTCGATTGCCTCCACGACCTTGGCGACCGGGAAGTCCGCGTCGTTCATCTTGCGGAAGGTGGCATCGTCGAGCGAATCCAGGCTGACGGTGACGCGATCGAGCCCCGCCGCCTTCAGTTGCTTCACGTTTCTCGCGAGCAAGGAGCCATTGGTGGTCAATGTAACTTCTACAGCCAGCGGCGCCAGCATCGCCACGAGCCGATGCAGGTCGCGCCGCACGAGCGGCTCGCCGCCGGTGAGGCGAATCTTCTGCACGCCGAGTCCGACGAACACGCCGGCCAGGCGCGCGATCTCCTCGAAGGAAAGGATCGCGCTATGCGGCAGGAATTCGTGATGGGCATCGAACACTTCGCGCGGCATGCAGTACACGCAGCGGAAATTGCAGCGATCGGTGACCGAGATGCGCAGGTCTCGCATCGGCCGCGTGCGCGTGTCCACGAGCGCGCCACCGGCAAAATGAGCTGCCGCAGGCGCCGCTGCGCGACGTTCCGAAACGAGGGGAATGACCTTCTTCATCACACTGTTTCTCTGGGGAAATCATAGCAGAGCGCGTATAGTGCCGGTCGTGGAAATCCCGAGTTTTCCGATCGCGGTGGTGATGCAGCGCCGCCCGGCGCAAAGCCGCTGGGCCGATGTCGTTTGGGAGCCGTTCGGCGTGGTGCCGGGCTACTCGGGAACCGAGACCAAAATACTGCGCGAGCATGAGGACGTGCTGCATCGCCTGCATGCCGGATTCAGGCTCGAGCTGCATCGCGACGAGATCGAAGGCTATTACCTCAACGTGTCGACCAAGGACCCGCGGGTATTCGTGCTGTGGCGCATGGACGACGAGAGCGCGCTGCCGGTTCATGTCACGGTGAGCTCCGAAGAAGCCGGGCGCTGGCTCGACGGCGGCCATTCCGTCGATGGCGTCGCCATGCCGGCGGAGGTCTTCGCATGGGTCGGCGAGTACGTGGAGAACAACTACCGGCCCGAGCCGAAGAAGCGCATCAAGCCGCGCTCCTTCAAGCATCCGAAGGACCGCGTCGATGGCTGAGGACAAGGAAGCGTTCCTCTCGCGATGGTCGCGGCTGAAGCGCGAGCAGCCGGCCGAGCCGAAGGCGGAAACGGCGGCGCCGGCGCTGCCTGCCGTGGGAGACCTGACGCCCGAATCCGATTTCTCGGGCTTCATGCATTCGAAGGTGAAGGACGAGCTGCGCCGGGTCGCGCTGAAGAAGCTCTTTACCGATCCGCATTTCAACATCCCGGATCCTTTCGAGGCTTACTCCGGCGATTTCACCGGCGGCGATCCAATCCCGCCGGAGATGCTGGCGACCTTGAACCAGACGCGCACCATCCTCTTCACGGATGAAGAGAGAAAAGCCGCCGACGAGCGGGATGCCGAAGATGCCGCAAGAGTGGTGCAAGGGGAGGCGAAGCAGGATGAGCCTGGCAGGAAAGACACTTAAGGTCTGCAGCTGCAACGGCAGCGTGGCGCTCGACGCGAAAGCGCTCGCCGCCGCCCTCAAGACGAGCGAGCCGCTCGTCGTCCATGATCAGCTCTGCCGCAGCGATGTCGGTGCCTTCCAGGCCGCCCTGCGCGATCCCGATGTGATCGTCGCCTGCACCCAGGAGGCCGCGCTCTTCGGTGAGCTCGCGGCGGGCGCCACCTCCACCGTTAAATTCGTCAACGTGCGCGAGCAAGCCGGCTGGTCTGCAAAGCACGGCGAGGCGATGCCGAAAATCGCGGCGCTTGTCGCGATGGCCGCGCTGCCCGATGCGGAACCGGCACCGGCGGTGGAGTTCAAGTCCGATGGCGAGCTCCTCATCGTCGGCCCGGCAGAGGCGGCGCTCGACTGGGCGCAACGCCTCTCCCCGCAGCTCTCGGTGAGCGTGCTCATCACCGGCAACGGCGGCGAGCTGCCGCTCGAGCACAGGTTTCCGGTCTGGTCCGGGCGCGTGAGCAAGCTGACCGGGTGGCTCGGCGCATTCGAGGCCGAATGGCAACAGGAAAATGCGGTCGACCTCGAGCTTTGCACGCGCTGCAATGCCTGCGTTCGCGCCTGCCCCGAGAGCGCCATCGGCTACGACTACCAGGTCGACATGGCGAAGTGCAAGGCGCATCGCGCGTGCGTCACCGCTTGCGGCACGATCGGCGCGATCGATTTTTCCCGCGCCGAGACGCTGCGCAGCGAAAAATTCGACCTCGTGCTCGACCTTTCGCGCGAAGCGCTCATCCGCACGCACCAGCTGCCGCAGGGCTATTTCGCCCCCGGCGCCGATCCCGTGGAGCAGGCGCTCGCGGCGCGCGAGCTCTGCGCGCTGGTGGGCGAGTTCGAGAAGCCTCGCTTCTTCGAGTACCGCCAGAAGATCTGCGCGCACAGCCGTTCGTCGAAGACCGGCTGCAACCAATGCATCGACGTCTGCTCGAGCGGCGCCATCAAGGCCGACGGCGACCACGTCAAGGTGGAGCCGCATCTTTGTGCCGGCTGCGGCGGCTGCGCCACCGTGTGCCCGTCGGGCGCGATGACGTACGCGTATCCGCGCGTTCCGGATGTCGGCATGCGCCTCAAGACGCTGCTCGGCACCTATCGCGACGCAGGCGGGAAAGACGCGTGCATCGTCTTCCACGACGCCGTGGAGGGGCGCGCCTCGGTCCTGGGGTTCGGTCGGCGCAAGGGATTGCCCGCGCGCGTGATTCCATTCGAGTGCTTCCATGTCGCATCGGTCGGCATCGACCTCGTCCTGAGTGCCATCGCCTACGGCGCGAGCCAGGTGCGCATCCTCGTTACCGAGAAGGTCGCCGAGAGCTATGTCCAGGCGCTCGAGCGACAGCTCGGCTATGCGCAGACCATCCTGAGCGCGCTCGGCTATCGCGGCGTGCACGTGGGCATCGTCGGCAGCCTGGATTCGCTGGCTACGCTCGAGCCGGCATCCACAGTGCTGCAGCCCGCCGTTTTCAATCTGTCGCCGGAGAAGCGCACCACGCTCGACTTCGCGATCGATCACCTCGCCGCCCATGCGCCGACGCCGCGCGCGGAAATTCCGCTCGCCGCCGGGGCGCCGTTCGGCGCGATAAGCGTCGACAAGGCGACCTGCACGCTGTGCAAGGCGTGCGTCGGCGCGTGTCCCGAGTCGGCCCTCGTCGACGCGACCGAGACACCGAGCCTGCGCTTCATCGAGCGCAATTGCGTGCAATGCGGCCTGTGCGCCAACACCTGCCCGGAGGATGCGATCCGGCTTGCGCCGCGGCTGCTGATCGGCCCGCAGGCGAAGGAAAGCGTCACCCTGAACCAGGCGGAGCCGTTCAATTGCGTGCGCTGCGGCAAGCCGTACGGCACGCGCCAGATGGTCGAGGCCATGCTCGGCCGCCTGACCGGCCATTCCATGTTCGCCGGCGCGGGCGCGCTCAAGCGGCTGCAGATGTGCGGCGACTGCCGCGTCGTCGACATGATGGATAACAAGGTTGAAACCAGCGTTCTCGATCTGCCGAAATAGCCGCTGATGACGCAGCCGATGCATTTCGTGCGCACGCTGGCGCCGGAAGATGAGGCGCGGGCGAATTTCTACGCGCTTCTATCACGCCTCTTCTATGCGCCGGCGGACGCGGCACTCCTCGACGCTCTGGCCTCTGCCGATGATTTGCCGGCGGAAGATGAGTCGCTTTCCAAGTGCTGGCGCGAGCTGCGCGCCGCCGCCGCCGCGGCAGATCCGGAAACGGTGCGCGAAGAATACGAAAAAGTTTTCGTCGGCACCGGCAAGTCGCCCATCACACCGTATACGAGCGCGTATTCCATCCGCTACACGAATGAGACGCCGCTCGCGATCCTCAGGGGAGAGCTCGCCGAGCTCGGTCTTGCGCGGCGCAACAACGCGGGCGAACCCGAGGATCACATAGCGGCGCTGTGCGATGCCATGCGCCATCTCGTTGCAGAGCAGCAACGCGAGCTCGGCGAGCAGAAGCGCTTCTTCGAACGGTGGATCGCGCCCAGCGCGGACCCGTTGTGCAGCGCAATAGAGAGCAGCGAGCACACCGCGTTCTACAAGCCCGTCGGACGATTGGCCAAAGCGTTTTTTTCATTGGAGCAATCGGCATTTGAAATGCTCTAGAATCGTCCGCGGTAAGTCGCTGCAAGGCAGTGCCAGAAGTTCATAACTATTAGAGGGGATGCGATGAGCGAGCGAGCGAAGAGACTCTCCCGGCGTAATTTCCTAATGGCTGCAAGCGTCGGCGGTGTCGCTGCAGCTGCCACCGCGATAGCGGTAAAGAACTCCACTCAGGTTCCTGCACCCGAGCAGGGCAAACGTGCGACGCGCGGCTATCACTCGAGCGAGCACATCAGCAACTACTACCGCACCACCAAGGTTTGAGGAGCGCCCGATGCTTCTGACCCGCAAAGCAAGCAGCCAAGCGGTTGCCCAGCCACGCCTGTCGCGTGGATTGTCTGGTGTGTTGGCGAAGACAATGGATCGCCGCACGTTCCTCAAGCGCTCGGGCGTCACGGCCGGCGCCGGCGCCGTCGCCTCGCAGCTGCCGTTCTCGATGATCGGCAAGGCCGAGGCGAAGGACGAAGCCATCGGCAAAGTCGAGGTCAAGCGCACGGTCTGCACGCACTGTTCCGTGGGCTGCGCGATCGACGCCGTGGTGCAAAACGGCGTGTGGGTCCGCCAGGAGCCGGTGTTCGATTCCCCGCTCAACTTGGGCGCGCATTGCGCCAAGGGCGCCTCGATCCGCGAGCACGGCATCGCGCACGAGTCGCACCGCCTGAAGTACCCGATGAAGCTGGAGGGCGGCAAGTGGAAGCGCCTGTCGTGGGACCAGGCTTACGACGAGATCTCTAACAAGCTGAACGCCATCCGGAAGGAAAGCGGCCCGGATGCGCTTTTCGTTGTCGGCTCGTCCAAGCACAACAACGAGCAATCGCAGCTCTTGTGCAAGTGGGTGCGTCTGTGGGGCACCAACAACACCGACCACCAGGCCCGCATCTGCCATAGCACGACCGTCGCCGGCGTCGCCCAGACCTGGGGCTACGGCGCGATGACCAACTCGTACAACGACGAGCAGAACTCGAAGTGCATGCTGTTCCTGGGCTCGAACGCGGCCGAGGCGCACCCGGTGTCGATGCTGCACACCCTGCACGCCAAGGAGAACGGCGCTAAGGTGATCGTTGCCGATCCGCGCTTCACGCGTACCGCGGCGAAGGCCGACAAATACGTGCGCTTCCGCTCGGGATCGGATGTGGCGCTGCTCTTCGGCGTGCTGCACATCATTTTCAAGAACGGCTGGGAGGACAAGGAGTACATCCGCACGCGCGTGCACGGCATGGACGCGGTGAAGAAGGAAGTGCTGGAGAAATGGACTCCGCAGGCCGCCTCCGAGGTGACCGGCACGCCGATCGAGGACATCGAGTACATCGCCAAGACGCTCGCCGAGAACCGGCCGGGATTCATCATCTGGGCGATGGGCCAGACGCAGCACGCGCATGCCAACGCCATCGTGCGCGCGAGCAACATACTGATGCTGGCGCTCGGCAACGTGGGGCGCTCCGGCGGCGGCTGCAACATCTATCGCGGCCACGACAACGTGCAGGGCGCAACCGACATCGGGCCCAACCCCGACACGCTGCCGGGCTACTACCCGGTCGCCGTCCCCGGCTCGTGGGCGCACTGGGCGAATGTCTGGAACGTCGACCTCGCCTGGCTGAAGGGCCGCTACGCCTCCGAGGCGATGATGGCAAAGCCCGGCATGACCGTATCGCGCTGGATCGACGGTGTGACCGAGAAGAACGACGCCATCGACCAGGATCCGAACCTGCGCGCCATCTTCTTCTGGGGCCATGCGCCGAACAGCCAGTCGCGCGGCCTCGAGATGCTCGAGGCGATGAAGAAGCTCGATTTGATGGTGGTCATCGATCCGTATCCGTCGGCGAGCGCCGCCATGTTCGCCAAAGTGCGCAAGGACGGCGCGTACCTGCTGCCCGCCGCGACGCAGCTCGAGTGCGAAGGCTCCGTCACCGCCTCCAACCGCTCGATCCAGTGGCGTGAGAAGGTTATCGAGCCGATGTTCGAATCGCGCACCGACCACGCGATCATGTACCAGCTCGCCGTGAAGCTCGGCTTTGGCGACCAGTTCATCGGCAAGAAGGACGGCAAGCAGAACCTGCGCGTCGTCAAGACGAAGAGCGGCGACGAGCCGGTAATCGAAGACGTCACCCGCAACGAGACCAACAAGGGCTGCTGGACCATCGGCTACACCGGCCAGTCGCCCGAGCGCATGCAGGCGCACATGCGCAACATGCACGTCTTCGACGTGAAAACACTGCGCGCGCGCGGCGGCAAGGACGCGAAGACCGGCTACGACCTCACCGGCGACTACTTCGGCATGCCGTGGCCCTGCTACGGCACGCCGCAGCTCAAGCACCCGGGCTCGCCGAACCTGTACGACACGTCGAAGCACCCGATGGACGGCGGAATGACCTTCCGCGCGCTGTTCGGCGTCGAGAAGGACGGCGTGAATCTGCTCGCCGAGGACGGCGTGGCCAACAAGGGCAGCGACATCACCACGGGCTACCCGCAATTCGACCACGTGCTTCTGAAGAAGCTCGGCTGGTGGGACGAGCTCACCGACGCCGAGAAGGCGGCCGCCGAGGGCAAGACCTGGGCGAACGACCTCTCCGGCGGGATCCAGCGCGTGGCGATGAAGCACGGCTGCACCCCGTTCGGCAACGCCAAGGCGCGCGCCGTGGTGTGGAACTTCCCCGACCCGATCCCGCAGCACCGCGAGCCGCTGTACTCGCCGCGACCGGATCTCGTCGAGAAGTACCCGACGCACGACGACGTCAAGGTCTTCTGGCGCCTGCCCACGCTCTTCAAGTCGGTGCAGCAGAAATCGGTGAAGGAGGAGATGCACAAGAAGTTCCCTCTGATCCTGACGAGCGGCCGCCTGGTGGAGTACGAAGGCGGCGGCGAGGAGACGCGCTCCAACCCGTGGCTCGCCGAGCTACAGCAGGACAACTTCGTCGAGATCAACCCGAAGACCGCGGCGGATCGCAACATCCGCACCGGCGAGTACGTCTGGGTGAGCTCGCCTTCGGGCGCGAAGCTCAAGGTGAAGGCCAAGGTGACCGAGGGAATCGGGGCCGACACGGTGTTCATCCCGTTCCACTTCTCGGGCTGGTGGCAGGGCGAGGACATGCTGCCCTACTACCCGGAAGGTGCGGCGCCGATCGTGCGGGGCGAGGCGGTCAACACGGCCACTACTTACGGCTACGACCGCGTGACCATGATGCAGGAAACCAAGACCACGCTGTGCCAAGTGGCGAAAGCATAGGGGGGACACCATGGCGAGAATGAAATTTCTGTGTGATGCCGAGCGCTGCATCGAGTGCAACGGCTGCGTAACTGCGTGCAAGAACGAGAACGAGGTGCCGTGGGGCGTCAACCGCCGCCGCGTCGTCACCATCAACGACGGCGTGGTCGGCGCGGAGAAATCGATCTCCGTCGCCTGCATGCACTGCTCGGACGCGCCCTGCATGGCGGTGTGCCCGGTGGATTGCTTCTACCGCACCGACGACGGCGTGGTGCTGCACGACAAGGACCTGTGCATCGGCTGCGGCTACTGCTTCTACGCCTGCCCGTTCGGCGCGCCGCAGTTCCCGCAGGCGGGCGCCTTCGGCCTGCGCGGCAAGATGGACAAGTGCACCTTCTGCGCCGGCGGCCCCGAGGCCGACCGCAGCGACGCGGAGTTCCACAAGTACGGCCGCAACCGCCTCTCCGAGGGCAAGCTCCCGGCCTGCGCCGAGATGTGCTCGACCAAGGCGCTGCTGGGCGGCGACGGCGACGTGGTTGCCGACATCTTCCGCAACCGCGTGATCAAGCGCGGCAAGGGCGCCGAAGCCTGGGGCTGGGGCACGGCCTATGGTCCCGGCGCCCCGGGCGCCAAGCCGCCCGCTCAAATGCAGCCGCAACCGCAACCGAGCGGGGCGAAATCATGAAGCGCGCTTTCGCTCTTTGCACGCTGTTCGGTGCGGCCGCGTTGCTCGCGGCCTGCGGCGAGAAGCCGCAGACGCTGCAAAGCGGCGTCAAGGTGGATGGGCAAGCCTTCCAGGGCACCGGCACGGTGTTCGCGTCTC
>DATLDY010000272.1:0-26153 GCA_035525655.1 Burkholderiales bacterium | reverse complement strand
GCGCCGCGGCCGAAGAGGATGCCGTTCGGGTTGATGAGGAACACCTGGCCGTTGGCGGAGAGCTGGCCGAGGATCTGGGAGCCGTCGTTGCCGAGCACGCGGTTGAGCGCGATCGAGCTGGCGGAAGGCTGGTTGAAGCGCACGGTCGCCTGCGAGCCGATGCTGAAGCTCTGCCAGTCGAGCGCGGCCTTCGTGGTCGTCTGCTGGATCGCCATCGACGAACCGCTTTGCGTGATCGCGGCCTGGCCGCCCACTATGCGTCCTCCCGTGGGGAGCGTGGTCGGCGCGATGGATTGCGCGTGGGTTTCCATCGTCGGCGCAGCGAACGCCATGGCGACGGCAACAGCGAGTATTCGTTTTTTCGGCATGAGTAATCCCCGGCTCAAAAGAGCATCCCACCCTGCAACCAGATTCTTCCCTTGCGGTCGACGTCGGCCGTTGCGGCCTCGCTTCCGATCTTGTGCGCGTACCAGCCGCGCGCGAATAGCTGCCCCGGGCGCGACCATTCGATTCCAACGCCGGCACCGGCGAGCTTGCGATAGTTCTCGCCCGTGAAGCCGGCCCACGGCTCGTGGTTGATTCGCGAAGCGGCGTAATCGAAGAAGACCGAAGGCACGAGCTGGCCCCCGGCCCACCCGCCGGCGTTGTAGCGCGCCTCCGCCTGCACGAGGTGGACGTCGTCGCCCGCGGCTTCACCGGGTGGATACGCGCGCACGCCGGACAAGCCGCCGACCGAGAATTTCTCCGACGAATCGAGGTTCTCGGAGGCGAGCTGCGCGCTGTAGTTGATGCCCATGCGGACGTCTTCGGTCACGCTCTGCAGGCGGTTCAAGGCGAGGGAGAGCTTCTTGAAGCCGCCTTGCGTGCGTGCCGTGGCCGCGTCGCTCGTGGCTAGCGCCGGCGTATGTATTCTCAGGTTGCCGTTGGTGAACATCGCCTGGAATGCGGTGATGCCGCCGCCGAACACGGCGTCGCGCAGGTCGCCACCCGCTCCCCATTGGAAGGTATGGGCACTCTTCTCGTTGACGACGTCGAGCGTGGCGATGCGGTCCTCGAGCTCGCGGTATTCGCCGTTCGCCTGCAGGCGGAAGTTGAACTCGGCCGTACGGACCCACGGGTAGGCGACGCCAAGGCCCCACGCGCGCGCCGTGCCGGATGCCTCGAGCGCGCGGAATTGCTCTCCGAGCTCATAGGTCGTGTTCGAGATGTAGCCGCTGCCGCGCACGCCGTTCGTGCCGAACGGCCGGTCGTACGCCAGGCGAAGCGAATTCAGTCGCTGCCCCGAGGTGACAAGTCGGGCGCTCAGGCGATCGCCGATGTTGGCCGGCGAGTTCGCCGTTGCGCCGAGGCTCACGCGATTGCGGCCGGTGAAGCGGCTGCCCGCGTTGTCGAGCGAAATGTCGTAGTCCGCGCTCTTGGTCGGCGTGATCTCCAGCATGAGGTTGGTGAATCCCTGCTGCGCGCCTGGCTCGAGCGTCGCCTTGGGCTGCACGCCGGCGAGGTCGGACAGCAGAAGGACCGCGCGCTCCAGCGTTGGACCATGCACGAGGGCGTTCTCGCGCACCGCACCGAGCCAGGCGCGTATCTGCGCCTCGCTCATGTCGCTCGCGTTGCTGATGTCGATGCGCTCGTAGCGGCCTTCGACGACGCGGATCTCCACCACGCCATCGCGCACGTCCTGCGCCGGCACGAGCGCGCGCGCAACGACATAGCCGGCGTCCTTGTAGACCTTGGTGATGCGCTCGGCGCGCTCCTGCACTTCACGCAGCGTCATGGGCCGGCCCGCTTCGCCGAGGAGGCGCACAAGGGAAGGCGCATTGAATGCCGTTGCGCCGGTGACGCGAAATGAAGCGACGTGGAAGGGAGGCGTGTCCGCCTTCGATTCGCCGGCGGGGGGCTCGATGCGGATCTGCGGCGCGGCAGGTTTACGCGGCGGCTCCGGAGCGCGCAGCTGCTCCTGCACGCGACCAGCATCGGGCTGCACTTGCGCAAGGCAATGCGTGGCGGCCAACAAAAAATACAGCGCGAAATAGGCTCCGCGCTGCGCGCCGTGCGAGTGAGTCAATTAGGAGGCCCTCCCCAGGATCCCCGAGCGATATTATCCGGGAGTCCGCCGCGCGCTCGACGTAAAAACTTGCCTCGACGTGTGAGCGGGCGCTCGCACTTGAAGCACCCGTGTGTAACTTTTGCCACATAACGCCATGCCCGCCGGCCCCGAAACCTTAGCGACGATCGCAAACCACTGGCTCGCCCGGCTCGAGGAGTCGCTCGGGCGGCGGGACGAGGCGCTCCTACGCAGCCTTTTCCGCTCCGACGCCCACTGGCGCGACATCCTTGCCCTGACCTGGCGGATCCAGACCGTCAGCGGGGCGACAGCCATAGCACCGCAGCTTCAGGGACATGCGGAGCGCAATGGTGCGAGCGGATTTCGAATCGATCCGGAGCGCACCGCCCCGCGCCACGTCACCCGGGCGGGCACGAAATGCCTCGAGGCGCTGTTCCGCTTCGAAACTTCAGAGGGACAGGGAAGCGGCGTGCTGCGCCTCGTGTCCGAGGGGGACGAAGCGCCGAAAGCCTGGACCTTTTTGACCGCGCTCGACGAGCTGAAGGGGCACGAGGAGCACGTCGGGCGCCTGCGGCCACAGGGCCAGTCGTATTCGCGCGATTTCTCGGGGCCGAACTGGCTCGATTTGCGCAAGCGCTCGGCGAGCTACGAAAACCGGGACCCGACCGTGCTCGTGGTCGGCGGCGGCCAGGCCGGCCTATCGATCGGCGCACGCCTGACGCAGCGCGGCGTCGATACGCTCGTGGTCGACCGCTGGCCTCGGGTGGGCGACAACTGGCGCCGTCGGTATCACGCGCTCACGCTGCACAACCAGGTGCATGTGAACCACCTGCCGTACATGCCGTTCCCGCCGAACTGGCCGGTCTACATCCCGAAGGACAAGCTCGCCAACTGGTTCGAGTCCTACGCCGAAGCGATGGAGCTCAACTACTGGACCGGGCACGAGTTCCAGGGTGGCACTTACGACGAAGGCACGCGACGCTGGACGGTGCAGGTGCGTCGCTCGGACGGGTCAAGCCGCGAGATGCATCCGCGCCACGTGGTGCTCGCCACCGGGGTGAGCGGCATACCGAACATCCCGCGCATCCCCGCGCTCGATCGTTTCCGCGGCAAGGTGATGCATTCGCACGAATACGCCGATGCCGAGCCTTGGCGCGGCAAGAAAGCGATCGTCGTCGGCACCGGAACCAGCGGGCACGACATCGCGCAGGACCTCTACTCGGCCGGCGCGCACGTCACCCTCGTCCAGCGCAGCCCGACCCTGGTCATCAATTGCGACCCGAGCGCGCAGCTGGTCTACAGTCTTTACAGCGAAGGCCCGCCGCTCGAAGACTGCGACCTCATCACGGCCTCGGTGCCGCTCGCGGTTTCGCGCCGCACACATCAACTTGCCACGGCGCACGCAAAGGAGCTGGACAAGGACATCCTGCAGCGGCTGGCGGGCAAGGGCTTCCGGCTCAGCGACGGCGAGGACGGCACCGGCTGGCAGTTCCTGTACCTCACGCGCGGCGGGGGCTACTACTTCAACGTCGGCTGCTCGGAGCTCATCGCCGAGGGAAAAATCCGCCTCGCGCAGCACGGGGAGCTCGAGCGGCTGCTGAAAGATGCCGACCTCGTGGTGCTCGCGACCGGCTACAAGGGCCAGGAAGAGCTGGTCCGCAAGCTATTCGGGGATGCGGTCGCGGAACGTGTCGGCCCCATCTGGGGATTCGGCGAGGCGCAGGAGCTGCGCAATATGTTCACGCGCACGGCGCAGCCCGGCCTCTGGTTCATCGCCGGCAGCTTCGCGCAGTGCCGGATCTACTCGAAATACCTGGCGCTGCAGATCCAGGCGATGGAGTTGGGTCTCGTTTAGAGGGCCCCAGTCGGGTCGCCGCGAGTGCTTTCGTCGGGGGCCCAGCATTCAGAACGGCTGGGTCCCCGCCTGCGCGGGGACGACGGCAACTTCCCCTACAGCTTGGCGTACTTGCCGGTGAGCTGGGGTGTGGTTCCCTTCAAACCCTTTTCCTCGCGCTCGAGGCGTGTCTCGCGCGCCCAGGTGCGCTTGAGCTCGTCTTTCACGCCGACCACGAGCCGTCCCAGGCCCTCGACCTCGAGCTCGATCTTGTCGCCGTCCTGGAAGGCGGAAAGGCCGCGATGATTCGTGCCCGTTGCTAATACGTCGCCGGGCTCGAGCTCATGGATGGACGAGATCCACTCGATGCAGCGCGGGATCTTGTTCGCCATGTCGTCCGTGTTGTAGTTCTGCTTAAGCTGGCCGTTCACCCACAGCCTCACCTGCAGCTTGTGCGGGTCCTTGATCTCGTCGGCAGTGACGAGATACGGACCGATGGGCGCGAAGGTATCGCGCGACTTCATCTGGTAGAAGGAATTGCCGAGCGAGGTCACTTCGCGCGCCGAGCCGTCGATGAAATTTACATAGCCGAAGACGTGCTCCATGGCGCGCGAGGCCGGAACGTACTTCGCGCGCTTGCCGATCACGACGGCCAGCTCCGCCTCGCCCTCGAAGATCGACATGAAGACGTCGGGCATGACCATCGTCTCGCCGTGGCCGACGATGCAGCCGGGCGACTTGTGGAACGCGTTGATCGGCGCGGGCTCCTTGCGCGTGCCGTCTTCCATGTAATTCACCGCCATGCAGTCCACGTTCACCGGCTTGGGCAACGGCGCTCGGATCTTCACCTGGCTGACCGGCACGCCCTTGCCGGAAGCGGCGGCGCGTTCGATTGGATTGCGCAAATCCGCCCAGCGCTCGATCACGCCGATGATCAGGTTTCCGGGCCCGGTGTGCGGCACGTTCTGCACGGCGGGCGTGACATCGACGACGTTCTCGCCGCGCAACACGCCGAGGCGAAAATCATTGAAGTAGAGGAGCTTCATTTGGAAATCGGGGGCGCCGGCGTATTATGGAAGCGCTATGTTATCCCCGCGCCGCAGGCAAGTAATCATCGGTGGAATCGCTGCCGCGGTTGCGCCGAGTACATTCGCCGCGCTTCCCCGCCGCGAGGAGACGCTGGTGCTCTCGGGGCGCCTCGTCGGGCAGGAGGGCAAGCCCGTGTGCGGCGCAAAGGTCTTTTCAGGCGCGGCGCAGGCGGAGACGGATGCCGACGGACGCTTTGTCCTTCGCACCACCAGCCGGCGTTTCCGCGTCACGAGCGCTGCTCGCGTCACCGAGGGATTCGCTGCCAACGCGCACCCCGACATCGACGGCACTTGGCGCGCGACGCTCGGCCTAACGCTTTAACCTTTCAAAATAATTACGTACCGGGTACGGAATCGGCTCGTTCGTCCGGCGGGGCGATTTCCGTCACCAGGTCCTTGATGAGCGCCTTGTTGCGCAACGGCTCGAGCGTCATCTCGTCCTCGGTGAGGCGGGTGGTGCACGCGTAAACGGTCTTGCCGTCGACGTTGATCATGCACTCCTTGCACGCATTGGCGTTGATGCACGAGAAGCGGATCGCAAGGCTCGGATCGTGATGGGCCCGGATCCAGCGCACGCCATCGAGCACGGTCTGGCCGGCTTCGAAGGGCACCTCGTAGTGCTCGAAGCGTCCGGGTGAAGACGGTGCGCCGCGCCACACTTTCAGCTTAGCCTGCAATGCGCACCTCATCGCCCGCGAGGGTGATCGACTGGTGGCGCTGCCATGCGTCGCTCGTCTCCGGAAAGTCTTCGCGCTGGTGCGCGCCGCGGCTTTCCTCGCGCGCGAGGGCCGTGAGAGCGACACATTCGGCGATCAGGCGCATGTTGCGCAGGTCATGCAGGTCGATCCATTCGGGATCGAGACCCTCTCGCGGTGCGGGAAGCTCCATAGCCAGCGATTGAATATGCGCGAGCGCACGCTCGAGTCCGCGAGCGCTGCGCAGCGGGCCCGCCTCCTTGCTCATCACTGCCTGCAGCGCCGCAATCTCTGCGGCCGCGTTGAGATCCGGTCGCCGGGTGGTGCCGGCTTTCTGCGCGGCGAGCGTAGGTAGCGAGCGGGTGGCGGCAAGCGCGGCTGCCCGCAATCCCGCGCGGCGGCCGAAGGTGAAGGCTTCGGTGATGGCATTCCCGGACAGCCGATTGGCGCCATTCGCTCCGCCGACAGCTTCGCCTGCGGCGAAAAGGTGCGGCACGGTGGTGCGCATGTCGGCGTCGACGCGGATCCCGCCCATGTGGTAGTGCGCAATCGGTGCGACTTCGATCGGTTGGCGGGTAAGGTCGATGCCGTTCGTGGCTAGGCGGTCGATGACCGGACCGAACGCCGAGCGCAGCTCAGGCTCGCTGCAGTGCTGGAACGAGAGCCACGCGCCGCCGTGCGGCGAGCCGCGGCCGGCCTCGACTTCCTTGAGGATGGCGTAAGTCGCGAGGTCGCGCGCCATCACATATTTACCGTGCTCCTCGGTGCCATAGCGGCCGGTGAACTCCTGCATTTGCGCGTTGAGGAGGCGCCCGCCGAGCTTGTACCGGAACGGGTCCCACATGATCGGGTCCATGCCGACCAGGCGCGGCGCGAGATGGCCGATCGGAAAGAACTGCACGAACTCCATGTCGACGAGCTCCGCGCCGGCGCGTAGAGCCAGCGCGTAGCCATCGCCTCCCATGTTCACTGACGCGCTGTTTCGCGCGTAGAGGCGAGTGAGGCCGCCGGTGGCGATGATCGTCGCCTTGGCGGCGATGGGCACCGCATTGCCGGTCGAGGTGTGCACGGCCTGCGCGCCGATGCAGGTGCCGTCATGGATAGCGAGGTCCGTGACCAGGAGATCGCCGACGCGCGTGATTCCGGAGGTTCGCTGCACGCGAGCCCGCATTGTCTTGGAGACAGCGGGACCGGTATTGAGGAAGTCCACGTAGACGCAGCGCTTGCGATCGTGGCCCGGCGCATGCACCTGCGAAAGGTGCCCGTCCCTTCGCGCCCAGCCGATGCCCCACGAATCCATCTCGCGGATGCATTCCGGACCGTCCTCGCACAGGAGGCGCGACAAGTCTTCGTCGCACAGGCCACGGCCTGCCTTCAGCGTGTCCGCGAGGTGATGCTCCCAGTGATCGGGCTCTTCCTCGCCCACGGCGACCGCTACGGTCATCTGCGCCATCACGGTGGCGCCGCCCCGCCCGATGAGGCTGCGATCGATGAGCAGAACCTGCGCGCCGGCACGTGCGGCGGCAATGGCGGCGTACATGCCGGCCGCGCCGGCGCCGATGACGAGGACGTCGGTCCGCATCACTATGCCGGGGCGATCGCGCCCCGGTCGATGAGCACCACGCGGTCGACCACGCTTTCCGAATGCTGCAGGTCGGATTCGGTCAAGACGACCGTCATGCCTTCGCGCTTGAGACCGGCGATGACCTGCACGAGCCGCTGGGCCAGCACCGGGGCGACCCCTTCGAAGGGCTCATCGAGGAGCAGGAGCCGCGTGCCGCACATGAGCGCGCGAGCGAGCGCGGCGAGCTTCTGCTGGCCACCGGAGAGCTGCAGCCCTTTGCGCGGGGCGAACTCGCGCACCTCCGGGATCCAGCCGTAGATCTTCTCCAGCCGGGCGGGCGCGTCGGCGATGCCGGCCGCCCAGGCGGGCACCAGCACGTTTTCCTCGACGGTGAGATCGGGAATCAGCCGGCGGTCCTCGGGCATGTAGCCGATGCCCAGCCGCGCGCGCTCGTGCGTGGCGACCGAAAGGAGGTCGCGGCCGTCGAAGCTGAGGGTGCCGCTTGCCGGCTTGAGCAACCCCATGACGGTCTTCATGAGGGTGGTCTTGCCGGCGCCGTTGCGCCCGATGAGCCCGGTCATGGAGCCCGCCGAGATCTCGAGCGAGACATCGCGCAGGATCTGCATCGACGCGATCGCGACGTTCATCCGCTGGAGCTTAAGCACGGTTGCCCGAGACGTAGCGGCGCACGTTCTCGTCGGCGAGCGCCGCCTGCGGCGCGGCGTCGGCGATGATGCGGCCATCGTAGAAGGCGAGCACGCGCTGCGCGAAGCGGCTCACCACCTCCATGTCGTGCTCGACGAAAAGCACCGTCGCGCCTTCGGCGCGCACGGCGTCGAGCACCATCTGCATGATGCCGAATTTCTCCTGCGCCGAGACGCCGCTCGTCGGCTCGTCGAGGAGCAGCACGCGCGGCTTCGCCACCATGGTGAGCGCGATGTCGAGGAGCTTGCGCGCGCCGCCGGGCAGGACCTGCGCATTGCGGTCGCGGTAGTCCAGGAGTCCGAAGCGCTCGAGCAGGTGCTCGGCCACTTCGTGCGCCGGCTTGCCGTAGCCAGGGACCTCGCCCTCGCGTAAGCGAAAGAACCCGGCCAGGTGCGCATTCCTCAGCACGATGCCCACGCCGACCATCATGTTCTCGAAGACCGTCAGCGATGGATAGAGTTGCGGGATCTGGAACGAGCGGCAGATGCCGAGGCGAGTGATGTCGCGGGGCGCAAGCGCCGTGATGTCGCGGCCTTGGTACTGGATGGTGCCGCGGTCCGGCTTGATGTAGCCGGTAATCATGTTGATGAAAGTGGTCTTGCCCGCGCCGTTGGTGCCGATTAGGCCGACGATCGAATCCTTGTCGATGGCCGCGCTAACGTCGGTCGCCGCCGTAACCGCGCCGAAGGTCTTGCAAAGGCCGCGCGCGTCAAGAATGACGGACACGGCGGCTCATTCGGGTGACCACGGACCACAGTCCCTCGGGCAGGAACACGATGATCAGGAGGAGCGCCGTGCCGAGGCTCAGCTGCCAAGTATTCGGCGACAGGTCGTAGGCGGTGGTGTGGATCACGCCATAGATGAGCGCCCCGGCGAAAGGCGCCACCACGCTGCCCGTACCCGCGAGGATGGTGATGAAGATGAATTCGCCCGAGGTCGTCCAGTACGCCATGTCCGGGTCGATGTGCCCGACCGTGGTCGCGGCGAGCGCGCCCCCCACGCCCGCCAGCACGGCCGCGATCACGTAGGCCACGTGCACTGCGTGGCGGGCCGAGGCGCCCATGTATTCGACGCGGATCTCGTTGTCCTTGATCGCCGGCGCGAGCCGCCCGAGCGGCGTGACGAGATAGCGATGCACGATCAACGCAAGCAGGAACGACGCTACGGCGGCTGAAGCGAGCACCGCGTAGCGCACCCATTCGGGCCCGGGCCGGATGCCGAAGAGCGTCGAAGGCAGGATGTTGAACCCGTCAGTGGAGCCGAGGGCCTCGTTCTTCACCAGCAGTCCGTAAAGAATCATGGACAACGCGAGGCTCAGCAGCCCGAAGAAGATGCCGCGGTACTTGGCGAGGAGGAAGCCGAGGATGAACGCCGCGAAGCCCGCGACGGCCGCGCCCGCCAGCATCTGCAGGAAAATGTCGGCAATGCCGAGGAAGCGGCCGAGCGCCCCCGCCGCATAGGCGCCCAGGCAGTAATACAGTGCCTGCCCGAACGACACCAGGCCGGCGCGCAGCAGGAGCATCAAGCCGAGCGCGACGAGGCCTTTGGCGAACGCAATGGTGACGATGAACATCGCCCATTGCGGAAGGAAAGGTCCGCCCGCGAGGAGCGCGAGGACGATCGCGCCGATCAGCGGGATCGTGCGGTCGCGCTTCAAATTTTCCTCGGCTCGGCCAGGCTGAAGAGGCCGCGCGGGCGGAAGGCGAGCACCATCGCCATCACGAAGTAGATTACGAACAATTCGATTTGCGGCAGGTAATGGACCGACGCCGAGCGCACCAGGCCAACGATGACGGCGCCCAGCGCGGCGCCCGGCAGGCTGCCCAGCCCGCCAATCACCACCACCGCGAACGAAAGCACGATGATCTCGACCCCGAGGCCCGGCACGACCGAGACGGTGGGCGCGGTGAACGCGCCGGCGAGCGCCGCAAGCAGGGAGCCGAAGGTGAACGTCGTCAGGTAATAGCGATGCACGTTGATGCCCATCGCGCGGCTCACTTCCGGATCGTGGATCACCGCGAGGAGCAGCTTGCCGACGCGCGTGCTGTGCAGCAGCCAGGCGAGGCCGAGCCCGGAGACGAGCGCGAGCGCGACCAGTATCAGGTTGTAGGTTGGATAGGCAAGCCCGCCCACCGAAAAGCTGCCCAGCAATGCGTAGGGCTCGGCGATGAAGTACGGGTTCACGCCCCAGACCAGCTTGATCACGTCCTCGAGCACGAGGAACAGCGCATAGGTGATGAGGAGGATCACCACCTCGTCCTTCGCGTACATGAAGCGCAGGATCCCGCGCTCGATCAGCGGCGCCACCACCAGCGTCACGGCGAGGGCAGCGACTAACAGCACCACGTAGGACAGCATTGGCGGGTAGCCGCGAGCGAGCCACACACCGGTGAGCGAGGCGCCTGCATAGGCGCCAAGCGCATAGAAGCTGCCGTGCGTGACGTTGACGATCTTCATCACGCCGTAGATCAGCGTGAGGCCGAGCGCCGCGGTGAACAACCACGCTGAATAAATGATGCCGTCGACGCCGACGGAGAGAAGCTGGTTCATACGAAAAACGGCCGCCGCAATGCGCGGCGGCCGTCAGGCTGGAGGCTTACTTGGCCGATGCCTTGAAGCCGCTCTTGATCCAGTCCGCCGATTTCGCGCCTTCGGGCGGGTTCACCTGCTCCGCCGGATAGCGCTTCACGTTCACGATGGAGATCTTGCCGCCCTGCATCTTGGTCTGGCCGTAGGCCGTTTCCATGATCGCCTGGTGGCCGTCGCCGATCGCCATGCGCACCGTGCCGCCCGGGCCTTCGAAGGTCAAGCCTTTGAGCGCGGCGCCGACCTGCTCGGCGCTCGGGCGCTTGCCGCTGTTGGCGTCCTGCGCTTTTTCCCAGGCGGCCTTCACGCCGAGGAACGCCTGCGCCATCTGGTAGGAGGCGTAGTTCGGCTGGTCCTTGTACTTGGCGACAAAGCCGTTCAGGAACCATTTGTTATAGGCGTTGTTCGGCGCATACGGGCCGAAGGGTCCGCGAGCGCCGAGAACCGTGCCGTCCGGGATCTGGGCGGCGAGCTTGTGCATGGTGGTCTCGCCCGTCGTCAGGATGGTGAGGCTCTGCTTCATCAGGCCGCGCGGCCCGCCTTGCAGGATCAGCGCCTCGAGGTCGCCGTCCCAGAAGCTCGAGTGGATCACGTCCGGCTTGGCCGAGAGCAGCGCCGAGATCTCGGCGTTGTACTGGCCGGCGAAAAGCTTCGGCATCTGCGAGGTCTTCACCTCGATGCTCGGCACGAGGACCTTCATGGCCGCCTCGAAGTCCGACCAGGAGTCCTGGCCCCAGGCGTAGTTCTGGTTGAGACCGGCAATCGACTTCACGCCCTTCTTCGCGTCCCTCACGTAGAGGGCTGCGCCGACGCTGTCCATCGTCGCGGTGGGCGAAGTACGGAAGACGTAGGTGTACTTGCCGTCCTCGAAGATGCGCGGCGTGCCGCAATCGAAGAAGTTGACCAGCTTCTTCAGCTCCTCGGCCACCGGCGCGATGGCGAGGCAGTTGCCGCTCGACACGTAGCCGATGACGAGGTCGACGTTCTGGCGCTGCACGAGGTTGCGGAATTCGGTCACCTGCGTGGTCGTGCTGCCGGCCTCGTCGAGCATCACCGTCTCGATGGTCGCGCCGCCGAAGCCTTTTTTGCCGTACGGGGACGGTGCAGTGCCGGCGTTCAATTGCTCGACGACGAACTCGGCCGCGTTCTTTGCCGGGACGCCGAACGGCGCCGCTGCCGGACCCGACAGAAATGTGACCACGCCGATCTTTACGTTTTGTGCCGCTGCCATCGGCGCAATCGCCGCGATGGCCAGCGTTAGGACGACCTTCTTCATGCAACCCTCCTCTGTGATGTTTTCTCTGTGAGCATATTGGGATCGAGAAGCGCGGCGGCTATGAGCGCCGCGCGGATGCGTTCGATTTCCTGCGCCGGCAACTTCGTGAGAGGCGGGCGCACCACGGCACGCGGCAGCTTGCCGAGGAGCACCAACGCTTCCTTCATGCGGTTGTGCATGTCCACCCACGGCTCGCTATAGAACACCTCGACCGTCGGCGTGATTCGATCGTGGATCCGTTTCGCTTCCTCGAGCTTCCCGGCCTTCACGGCGCGGAAGAGCTGCGCCTGCAGGTCGGCAATCACCGAGCCGCTGCCCGAGAGAAGACCATTGCAGCCGAGCACCAGCGAGCTGAACAGCCAGGCACTGTGCGTGGTGAGCACGTTCACCGCGGGCTTGCGCGATTGCAGCAGGCGGATCTGCCGCTCGTGGAGCTGGGGATTGGCGCTCCAGTCTTTGATGGCGCGGACGGTGGGCACCTCGTCGAGGATGCGCGTCAGCGTGCTCATCGGGTAACCCTGCCCCCCGGCGAGCGGATACTGGAACACGATCAACGGCAGCGAGCTGGCATCGGCGATGCGCTTGAAATGCGCCAGCGCCATCTCGGGGCGCTGCCCGAACGAAAAAATGGCCGAGGGAAAAACCAGTAGCGCGGAAGCGCCGCCGGCCTCGGCCATCTTCGCGATGCGCGCGGCCTCCAGGCTGCCGTCGGCGTAGACGCCGTTGACGATCGGCAGATCGCCCAGCTCTTCCCGGCTGATTTCCAGCACGCGGCGTTGCTCGTCGAACGTGCACGACGCAACCTCGGAGGCATGCGCATTCACGGTGATCGCGGACACGCCCTCCACCGCCGCGACATCGCGCAGATGCGAGCGATACGAGCGCTCGTCGATCGACAGGTCTTCGTTGAACGGCAGCAGCACGGCGGGGATCACGCCGGCCGGCAAATAGTGAGAGCTTTTCGCCATGCCTCCTCCTCAGGGAGGGCTATCTTAACGCTATCATCCGCCCATGAAAGACCCCCGCGAGGTGCGCCTGGCCATTCGCGCGGGACGGCACCGCAGCAATACGGTCGGGCTCGCGCCGGGGCATGTGCAGGGCAATGTCTGCATCCTGCCGAAGGCCTACGCCGGGGACTTCCGCACCTTCTGCGAGCGCAATCCGAAGCCCTGCCCGCTCCTCGCGCAGTCCGAGCCCGGCAATCCGCTGCTGCCGACACTCGGCCACGATGTCGATATCCGCACCGACGTGCCGCGCTACCGCGTGTTCCGCGACGGCAAGCTTGCCGGGGAGGTCACCGATCTGCGCGAGCTCTGGCGCGACGATCTGGTCACCTTCATCCTCGGTTGCTCCTTCTCGTTCGAGCAGGCGCTGATGGAGGAAGGGCTGCCGCTGCGTTACGTCGAGGAGCATAAGAACGTGCCGATGTACCGCACCAACATCGATACTGCGCCCGCCGGCCCATTTCGCGGCAAGCTCGTCGTCTCCATGCGGCCGTTCAACCCTGCGCAGGCGATCCGGGCCATCGAGATCACCTCGCGCTATCCGCGGGTGCACGGCGCGCCGGTGCACATCGGGCGGCCGGATCTCATCGGCATCGAGGATCTCGGCCGGCCGTGGGCGGGTGATCCCACTCCTGTGCGCGAAGACGAGCTGCCGCTTTTCTGGGCCTGCGGGATCACGCCGCAATCGGTCGTGCTCGAGGCAAAGCCGTCGCTGTGCATCACGCACTCGCCGGGTCACATGCTGGTCACCGACCTCGACAACGCCAGCCTCGCGGAGAGTTGATGCGCCTGGTCCACATCTACACGAAGCCATCCGGCGAATCGGCGCTCGCCGTGCGCGCGGTGCCGATGACCGGGGGCGATCGCCCGATATCGGCCACCTTTCAGGGCGGCGCCCTGTTCTTTCGCGAGACGCCCGAAGGCCACGTGCAGACCTTCCACAACGCGCCGCGCCGACAGCTCATCTTCCTGACCTCGGGGATCCTGGAGATCGAGACGAGCGAAGGTGCGCGCTACGTCTGCCGGCCGGGCGATCTGGTCTTCGCGGAGGACACGAAGGGGAAGGGCCACATCACGCGCTCGCTGCGCGATATCCGCGGCTTCGTGCATCTGGCGATGCCCGACGACTTCGACGTCTCGGACTGGCCCCTTATTTCTTGAGGGCGGCGACTCGCAGCCGCGCCAGCTCGGCAAAGGCACCGTTCGGGAACTGCTCGAGGTATAGGCCGACCTCCTCGGGGTCGTCGCTCTCTTTCACCCCGTCCCAGAACTCCTTTTCCGCCGCGCTGGGCGGTGCGGCGGGCGCTGGGGCGGCCGTGGCAGCTTCCGGCTCCTTGCCCTCGAGGATGCGCTTCAGGTCGGCGGCGAAACTGCGCGCATTCTGGTAGCGCTGCTCGGGCGCCTTGGCGAGCGCCCGGGCGACCACGCGGTCGATCATCGCCGGAATCTGCACCACCTTCGAGGGCCAGACCGGATCGTCCTGGATGATCTTCTTCGCGAGCGCCCATTGCGTGCCCTCAAATGGCTTCTGGCCGGTGAGGAGCTGGTAGAAGAGCACGCCGGCGGAAAAAATGTCCGTGCGCCGGTCGATCGGCTGGCCCTGGATCTGCTCGGGCGACATGTAAGACGGCGTGCCGATCACGGCGCCCGCGCGCGTCGACTCGCCGGTCGCGGCATCCGGATCCTCGACCCGCGCAACGCCGAAATCGGTGAGCTTGGCATGCCCGCCCGCATCGATCATGACATTGGCCGGCTTCACGTCGCGGTGGATGATGCCGGCCTCGTGCGCGAAGTCGAGGGCGCCAAGGAGCTCGGTCATGAGGCGAAACGTGGTGCCGAGGTCGAAAAGCTCCTTCTTGTCGAACGAGTCCTTCAGCTCGCGCCCCTCGATGTATTCCATGACGATGTACGCGAGGTCGCCTTCGGCGCCGAAGTCGTACACCTGCACGATGTTCGGATGGTTCAGGCGCGCGACCGCGCGCACCTCGCGCTGGAAGCGCATCGAGTAATGCTTGGCGGTGGCCTCGTCCAGATTGCTGGTGAGGATGGTCTTAATCGCGACGCGCCGGTCGAGCGTCGGGTCGAGGCCGTCGTACACAAGGCCCATGGCGCCTTTGCCAAGCACGCCTTGGATCTTGTAGCGACCCAGTGAAGTCGGTTCTGCCACGTTTCGATAATACGTTCAGGCGGCACGGCGCCGGTGCGCCATAGTGCCTATGAGGAAGAAGTGGTAGGCCGTGGCGGATTCGAACCGCCGACCAACGGATTAAAAGTCCGCTGCTCTACCAGCTGAGCTAACGACCCGTATTGGACAACAAGAAGGGCGGAATTTTATCAGCCCGCGCGCCAGTATTGGTACTTCATGGTCAGCGCGGAGCCGGCGACGATCGCGAGGAAGGTGAGGATCGAGCCGAGCGCGAGCGTCGACAACCCCGAGATGCCCTGCCCGATGGTGCAACCGAGCGCCGTGATGCCGCCGAAGCCCATCAGCAGCCCGCCGATCATGTGGTTCGCGGTGTCCTCCGCATCGCGGAATCCTTCCCAGCGGAACGTGCGTGTCGCGAGCGCGTAGGCCGCCGAGCCCGCGATCACGCCGGCGCCCGAGGCGATGCCATACGTGATCATCTTCGACTTGTCGGTCCAGAGCATGAGGTAGTCGAGCGTGTATGCCATCGGCGACACGAACGAGAACGACTCCATGCGCCCGCTATTCGTCGCCACGAACGCTTCCTGCAAAGTGTTGGGATCCTCGGCGACGTGGCCGAGATAGCCGCTCACGAACCAGCCGCCGACCACGACCAGGCCGCTGACGACGCCGCCCAGCGTGTAATCGAAGCTCGAGCGGAAGTGCCGGCTCGAGTAGATGAACACCAGCAATGCACCCCCTACCGCCGCGGCGAGGATCGCCGCCCAGGTCGCTTTGCCAAGCGCGGTCGCCGAGGCGAGAAGCGACGGCAGGTCCTGTCCGGCCGGCAGGCTGATCACCGCCTTCTCCAGCACCCCGACGCGGAAGGCGCCGAGGATCCCCCGCAGCGTCATGTAGGCCGCGATGCCGAGGAACACGTAAACGATGAGCGACTTGAGATTGCCGGCGCCGACGCGAATCAGCGTTTTGGAGCCGCAGCCCGAGCCCAACGTCATGCCGACGCCGAAGAGAAACCCGCCGACGAGGTGCGAGAGCCACGTCAGGTTGGGCGCGGTGTAGATCGATTTCGAAAGGTCGATCACGCCCGCGAGCTGCAGTGCGGAAGTGCCGAGGAGCGCCACCGCGATGGCGAGCAGCCACATCCGCATGCGCGCGAGGTCGCCCATGTTCACCCAGTCGGAGACGGCGCCCATGGTGCAGAAGTGCGTCTTGTTGCCGACCGCGCCAAAAACGAAGGCGAGCAAGAAGGCGCCCCCGGTCACATAAGGGACCAGGGCTGCTGGATCCGTGCTGATCAACGTTTAGAAGATGCGGCCAGGCGCTGCTTCGCGCTGGCTGCGGCGCCGCTCTTCGGGTACTTGGCGATGACTTCTTCGAGGGTTTTCTGGGCGCTCTTGCGATCGCCCATGGTTTCCTGCGAGCTCGCGATGCTGAGCATCGCGTCGGCCGCCTTCTCGCTGTCGGGCCAAGCGGCGAGAAGCTTGCGCTGAGCGGCGATCGCCGACTTGTAGTCGCGCTGGCCCGAGTGCGCCATGCCGACCCAATATTGCGCATTCGGGGCGAGCTTGCTGCTGGGATAAGTGACGAGGAAACCCTGCATCGCAGAAACGGCGAGCGCGTAGTTGCCGAGCTTGAACTGGTCGAGCGCCGCCTGGTAGGCCTTGGTCTCGGCCGGCGTGACTTCGGCGTCGCCCGGTGCCGCGGGCGGCGCGGCGGCTGCCGGCTTCTCCGGCGCCGGCGCTACGGCCGCCTGCTCACGCGTCTGCTCGAGCTTGCGCAGCCGCGTATCGATGTCGAGGTAGAGGTCCTTCTGGCGCCGGTCGGCGGTCTCGGCCTGGTTGCTGAGCATCTCCATCTGGCCGCGCATGCGCGCCATTTCATTGCGCAGCGCCTCGAGCTGCGCCGAAATGTCGATCAGCACGCCGCGGTCGGAGGCGGCGCTGACGGCGGCATCCAGGCCCTTCAACCGCTCCTCGACGCGCCGCTGGTTCTCGGCGACTTCGTTGCGCAGGATATCGATCCGCCGGCGGGCTTCCTCGTCATCGAACAGCGCGTACGCGGGCCGCGCGGCGCACCACGCGGTCGCGAGCAGGACGAAGGCGAAAGCGAGCCGGCGCCGCATGTGGCTCAGTACTCGCCGCTGTAGAGCATGTCGCCGCGGCGGTTCTTCGCCCAGCAACCTTCGCTCGCGTCGGTGCACATCGGCTTCTCCTCGCCGAGGCTCACCGATTCGATCTGGTCTTCGCGCGCACCGAGCAGGGTGAGCATTTTCTTCACGCTGTCGGATCGGCGCTGGCCGAGGCCGACGTTGTACTCGCGGCTGCCGCGGTCGTCGGCGTTACCCTGGATCAGCATCTTCGCGCTCGGGTTGTCCTTCAGGAACTTGGCGTGCGCCTCGACCAGCTTGCGGAAGTCGTCCTTGATCTCGAACTTGTCGTAGTCGAAGTAGACCGAGCGCCGCGAAAGGATGTTGTTCGGGTCCTTGAGCGCAGCGAAGGCGGAGCTCGCCGCCGGCTTGCCGGTCTCGACCTTGGTGATGGTTTGCGGCTCGACGGCCCTCGGTGTCGCCGCGCCGGGCTTGGTCGCCGACTGGACCGGCGCGCCGGCGGCCGGCTTCTGCTCTTCGGTTGTGGCGCAGGCGCCCAGCAACACGGCGCAGGCGATCATTGGATAGGAAATGGCACGCATGGCTTCTCCTTTTTTCATTCGACAAACGGTCCCCAGGCCGGCTCACGCACGTCGCCGGCCGCTGCGCTCAGGCGCTGTTTCATCCTTCCGTCGGCGGATACCGCGGAGAGCACGCCCCGCCCGCCGAGCACGGTCGCAAGCAGAATCATGCGGCCGTTGGGCGAGAAGCTGGGCGATTCGTCGTGCTCGCTGTCGGTAAGGATCTGCACCTGGCGGTTCGAAAGATCGAGCAGTGCGACCTGGAACTTGCCCGCGTTGCGCGTGATGTACGCAATCGTTTTTCCATCCGGACTTATCCTCGGTGAAACATTATAGCTCCCCTCGAAGGTGACGCGCTGCGGCTCGCCGCCCGCGGCGGGCATGCGGTAGACCTGCGGCGTGCCGCCGCGGTCCGAGGTGAAGTAGATGGACTGCCCGTCGGGCGCGAAGCGCGGCTCGGTGTCGATGGCGCTCGAGCTGGCGAGCCGGCGGGCGCCGCTGCCGTCTGCGTTCACCATGAAGAGCTGCGAACCCCCCTCCCGCGACAGCACGACCGCCAGGCGGGCGCCGTCGGGAGACCAGGCGGGAGCCGAGTTGGAGCCCTTGAAGTTGGCCACCACGTGCCGCTTGCCGTCGACGAGGGAGTGCACGTAGACGACCGGCTTCTTGTTCTCGAAGGACACGTAGGCGAGGCGCTTGCCGTCGGGCGCCCACACCGGCGAGATGATCGGCTCGAACGACGCGAGCGCCGTCTCCGCCCCGGCGCCGTCCGCGTCGGCGATCTGCAGCTCGTAGCGGTTGCCGCGCTTCACCACGTACGAGATGCGCGTGGAAAACACGCCCTTCTCACCCGTCAGCTTCTCGTAGACGAAATCCGCGATGCGGTGCGCGGTGGCGCGCGCCTGCTCCTTGCCCATGGTGTAGGCGACCCCGCCGAGCGGCTGTTGCTTGACCACGTCGAACACGCGAAAGCGCGCCTCGAAGCGCCCGTCGGGCCGCGGCACGACCGAGCCCACCACGAGCGCGTCGGCCAGCCGGGAGCGCCACTCCGCATAGTTGATGGTCGACGCTTCGGTCGGCTCGGGCGAGATCGAGGGCAGCTCGAGGCCCCGAAACAGGCCGCTCCTCTCGAGGTCGGCCCGCACGATGGTGCTGATGCCGGAGGCGAGGGCTTTCTCGCCTGCGAACGGCACTATGGCGATCGGGATGCGCTGCGCGCCGGCGCCCGTGATCTCGATGGCAAGCTGAGCCTGCACCGCGGGCAGCCAGGCGAGGAACGCTATAAGAGCGATGGTTCTAAGCATGAAGCGATGATCCTCCCGCACTATCGATCCTGGGGACGGAATTTTAGTTCCAGGTCCCGTCTAAAAATGCTGCGCTCATCCGGCAGTGGAAGCGGCGAGGACTTCATGATGGCGCGCTCGACGGCATCGTCATAGGCGGGGTGGCCGCTCGACTTTCGCTTGCGCACGGTCAGGATCTCGCCCGTCGGAAGCAGGGCGACGTCGAAGATGGCCTCCGGATTCCCCGGTACGTCCTGCGGCAGGATGATGTTGCCGCGCACCTTGATGCGGATCTTGTCGGTCCAGCTCGCGATCGCCTTGCTAAGCGCCGCCGCCTGCTGGCGGGCAATCAGGTCTTTCAGCTCGCGCTCGCGGCGCTGCTCCTCGAGCTGCTTCTGCTCCTGCGCGATCTGCTTCTGCTCCTGCGCCGCCTGCTCGCGAAGCTGCTTCTCGAACGCGAGGTCGCGCTTGGGCGGCGCCGGTTTGGGTTTCGCCTCGGGCTTCGGTTTCGGCTTGGGCTTCTCCGGCAGCGCGATCTCCGGCTTCTTCACCACCGGCTCGGGCTCCGGCGGCGGCTTCACGACCGGCGGCGGTGGCGGCTTCGGCGCCTCGACGACGGGCGCGGGTGGCGGGGGCGGCTCCCAGAGCTCGACGCTGACGATGGACGGCGGACTGCTCTGGAAGCGCACGCCGAGGAAAAGCACGGCGACCAGCACGGCGTGCGTGAGCGCGGAGAGTGCGAACGCTGGGCCTAGGGCCGGCTGGCGCCGCCCGTGCGAGAGCGGATCCGCACCGCCTGCTGCGCTGCCCGCGAGGATCACTGGCTGAGCTTCACCTGCAGGCCGACGCGGCTCACGCCCTGCTTCTTCAGCTCGTCCATCACCTGCAGTACCGATTCGTAGCGCGCGTCCTTGTCCCCGCCGACGAGCACGGAGAGCTCGGCGTTCTTGCCGCGCGCCTCCTTGATCGCCGCGGCGAGCTCGGCGCGCGAGATCGTGCGCTCGCTCGCGATCGCGCCCGACGGATCGCGCGCGCGCACCACGAGGCCGCGGTCGGCCTTGACGAACACTTCGAGCGGCACCACCCGCGGCTGGCTCGCCTTGTCGACCGTCGGCAGGTCGATCACCGACGGGGTGATGAGCGGCGCAGTGACCATGAAGATGACCAGCAGCACGAGCATCACGTCCACGTACGGCACGATGTTGATGTCGTGCATCGGCCCGCGCTTACGGACGACCGCCATGGTTACTTCACAGCCTGGCGGTGGAGGATGTTCGAGAACTCCTCCATGAAGCTCTCGAAGCGGTTGCCCAGCCGCTCGACGTCGTGCGAGTACCGGTTATAGGCAACCACGGCGGGGATCGCGGCGAAAAGGCCGATGGCGGTCGCGACGAGCGCTTCGGCAATCCCCGGCGCGACTTGCGCGAGGGTGGCCTGCTGCATGTTCGCGAGGCTGCGAAACGCATGCATGATGCCCCACACGGTGCCGAAGAGGCCCACGTAGGGGCTCACCGACCCGGTGGAGGCGAGGAAGGCGAGATGGCGCTCGAGGAAATCCATCTCGCGCTGGAACGTGGCGCGCATCGCGCGGCGCGCGCCGTCGACCATGTCGCTCGGATCGGTCTCGCGCTGGCCGCGCAGCTTGGCGAATTCGCGATAGCCCGATTCGAACACGCGCTCGAGCGAGCCGATGGTATGGCGGTGGTTCACCGCGCCTTGGTAGAGCGCGTTCAGGTCCTGCCCACCCCAGAACTCGCGCTCGAACTTGAGCGTCTGCGCAACCGAACGCCGGATCACGTACCACTTCTGGAAGATGAACATCCAGGACATGAAGGAGACGGCGAGCAAGATCGCCATCACGACTTTGACGACGACGCTCGCGTGCAGGATGAGCGTCCAGATGTCGAGGTCCTGCGTAAGGTTCATTTCAGCGCCTGTTCGAGTTCTTCGGGCATCCGGGCCGGCTTCATGCGGTTGCGGTCGACGATCGCCAGGGTGACCTCGGCCTCGACCAGGAGCTCGCCGGAGCGCTCCACGAGCTGGCGGAAGACGACGCTGGCGCGGCCGATTTTAACCACTTCCGCGCTGGCCGAGAGGAGCTCGTTGAGCCGCGCCGCGCGGTGATATTTCACTGTCAGGCTCGACACCATGATCTGCACGCCCCGGGCTTCGGCCAGGCGGGCGAGGTCGATGCCCGCCTCGTTGAGAAGCTCGGTGCGCGCGCGCTCCATGAAGGAGAGATATTGCGCGTGGAACACGACGCCGCCCGCGTCGGTGTCCTGGTAGTAGACGCGGACCGGGATCCTTAAGGATCGGATAAGAGATCCCGTGATACGGCCGGCGCGGTTATGCCGAAGTGCCGGTACGCCGCGAGCGTCGCCATGCGCCCGCGCGGCGTACGCTGCAGGTAGCCCTGCTGGATGAGGTAGGGCTCGAGCACGTCCTCGATGGTCTCGGCGTCCTCGCCGATGGCGTGCGCCAGATTCTCGAGGCCCACCGGCCCGCCGGAGAATTTCTCGATCACGGCGAGGAGCAGCTTGCGGTCCATCGTGTCGAAGCCCAGCGCATCCACATCGAGCATCTTGAGCGCAGCATCGGCGATCGCTTTCGTCACTCGGCCGTCGGCCTTGACCTGCGCGTAGTCGCGCACGCGGCGAAGGAGGCGATTCGCCACTCGCGGCGTGCCGCGCGAGCGGCACGCGATCTCGGTAGCGCCCTGGTCGTCGAGCGCCACCTTGAGCAGGCGCGCGGAGCGCTTGACGATCGTGGTGAGCTCGACCTGGCTGTAGAACTCCAGGCGCGCCACGATGCCGAAGCGCTCGCGCAGCGGATTGGTCAGCATGCCGGCGCGCGTCGTTGCGCCGACCAGCGTGAACGGCGGCAGGTCGAGCTTGATCGAGCGCGCCGCCGGCCCCTCGCCGATCATGATGTCGAGCTGGAAGTCCTCGAGCGCGGGATAGAGGATCTCCTCCACCACCGGGGAGAGCCGGTGGATCTCGTCGATGAACAGCACGTCGCGCGGCTCGAGGTTGGTGAGGAGGGCCGCCAGGTCGCCCGCGCGCTCGAGCACCGGACCCGAGGTCTGGCGCAGGTTCACGCCAAGCTCGCGCGCGACAATGTGCGCGAGCGTGGTCTTGCCAAGGCCCGGCGGCCCGAAAAGCAGCACGTGATCGAGCGCCTCCGCGCGCTGGCGCGCCGCCTGGATGAAGATCTCGAGCTGGCCGCGCGCCTTTTCCTGCCCGACATACTCGGCGAGCGTGCCCGGGCGCAGGGAGCGCTCGATCTGTTCTTCCTGCGGCGACGATGGTTTCGCCGAGATGAGACGATCTGTTTCTACAGTCATTTTTACAATCCCCGCGCATTATGAGCCCGGCCGTTGCATGCGCGCGACTCAGTGCCTTGACAGCGCGCGGCTGGCGCCTGAAGAATGGCCCACCGTTCCCGCCATTACAACAAGGGAACGTAAATACGTCGGTTAAAACAACGACTTCATACAGTCTTATTTGGGAGATATACGAATGAAAAAGATTCTGGTGGTCCTTGCCCTCACGCTTCCGGCCTCGGCCATGGCGGCGGGCGAAAACAACGTCGGCTGCGGCTGGGGTTCCAAGGTGTTCGACGGCCAAAGCGGTATCGCTCCGCAGGTGCTGGCGGCGACGAGCAATAGCTTCTACGGCACGCAGACCTTCGCGATCACCTCCGGCACGTCGGGCTGCACGCAGGACGGCACGGTGCGCTCGAGCTGGAAGACGGCCCTCTTCATCGACGGCAACAAGGACAAGCTCGCCCGCGACATGTCGGTCGGCAGCGGCGAAACCCTCGACTCGCTCGCGCACCTGCTCGGCGTGCAGTCGCAGGACCGCGCGGCGTTCGATCGCGCCGCCAAGCAGAACGTGGCCCGCATCTTCTCGACGGAAGCGGCGGCGACGAACGACATCATGGCCGCCCTGCGCGACGTGCTGTCGAGCGACGCCCAGCTCACGCGCTACACCGCCGCCCTCTAAGGCGCCGGTTCTCACCGAAACCCTGCGGGTGACCGCAGGGTTTTTTTTCGTGCTCAGGTTGCTCAGCGTCCTGGCCGCGCTCCTCGCGCCGGCCGCCGTCCTCGCGGCTGACCCCGCCTACCTCGCCGAGCTGGTAGCGCGCTCGCGCGAGCAGCGCCTCGCGGAGCGGCCGGAGTGGCACAAGCTCGTCCATTACGTCCCGAATGTCATCGCACCGGGCGTGCACAGCCTGGTCGACAGTCCCGGGTTCTTCAACGCGCCCGATGGCAAGACCGATCCGCGCGCCGAGCTCGAAGCGACGCTCGCGCAGTTCTTCGTCCCCGTCGAAGAGACCGCCGAGCGCCAGGAGGCGCAGTGCACGTTCGTCGCCCGCCGCGAATGGCTGGACGAAAAGCTCGGCTTCGACGCGGGACGCCTGCCGCGCGCGGCTTGCCGGCGCTACGCCGAATGGCATGAAGCGCTGAATGCCAAGTCCCTCACGGTGGTTTTCGCGTCTGCGTATGTCAACAACCCTTCGTCGATGTACGGGCATACGCTGCTGCGCGTAGACGCGGCGGATCAGACCGAGCGCACGCGGCTTCTCGCCTACACGGTGAACTTCGCTGCGAACACCAATGAGACCAACGGGCTCGTATTCGCGGCCAAGGGATTGCTCGGCGGCTATCCCGGCACCTATTCGATCCTCCCGTACTACATCAAGGTTCGCGAATACAACGACATGGAGAACCGCGACCTGTGGGAATACCAGCTCGATCTCAAGCCGGAGGAAGTCGAGCGCGTGGTGCGGCACACGTGGGAGCTCCTTTCGGCCTACTACCAGTACTTCTTTTTCGACGAAAACTGCTCGTACCATCTGTTGCGACTGCTCCAGGTGGCACAGCCGGAGCTGGACCTCGCTAGCCCGTTCAGATGGTGGGCGTTGCCCTCCGATACGGTCCGCGAGCTGACCCGGCACCCCGGCCTTGTCGCCAACGTGGTCTACCGCCCGGCCAACGCGACGATCATCGGCGCGCGGCTCCGGGCCCTGAGCGCGCCGGAGCGTCGGATAGCGAAAGAGTTGAGCCTGCGAATGGCGGGCATCGATGACGCAAGGCTCGCGGCGCTCGCGCCCGAGCGTGCAGCAGCGGTGCTCGAAACGGGGCACGATTACGTGAATTACCGGCGCGCGACAGGCGAAAAAGACGTTCCCGACCCGGGAGTCCTGGCCCGGGAGCTCCTGATTGCGCGCAGCCGCCTCGATGTCCCGGGCCAGGCCCCCCGGACGAATCCCGGCACTAGGCCCGACCAAGGACACGGCTCTGCGCGCATCGGCATCGGCGCCGGGCGCGACGCCGGCCGCAGCTTCCAGGAGCTCGACATGCGCGCGAGCTATCACGACCTGGTGGATGACGACGCGGGGTACGTGCGCGGCGCGCAGATCCAGTTTTTCCGCACCGCGTTGCGGCATTACGACAACGGCCGCGCGCGCATCGAGCGCTTTACGCCGCTCGATATGATGTCGCTCGCCCCGCGCAGCGATTTTTTCCAGCCGATGTCCTGGCGCATCAGCGCGGGCTGGCGCCGAAGCCGGGTGGAAAACGGCAGCGAGCCGCTTGCACTCGACGTCAACGGTGGCGTCGGCGCCGCCTGGGAGCTGGGCGAGCGCGCGCTCGCCTACGCGCTCGGCGAAGGCTCGACCCGCGTGCATCACGATCTTCGCAGTGGCATTTCCATAGGCGCCGGCGGCCGCGTCGGCGCGCTTTACGACCCGGCGCCGCGGTGGCGCGTGCATGCCTATGCGCAGGTGCTCGCGCCCGTGCTCGGCGAGCGCGATTCGCCGCGGGCGTTCGGCCTCGAGCAGCGGCTTTCCCTGAAGAGGGACGTCGCCTTGCGGCTGGACCTGAGCCGGCGTCGAGAGTCGCGCATCGAGCGCAACGCGGCATCCCTTTCACTGCTTCTCTACTTCTGAGCCGACATGCGCCTCCTAGCCGCCCTTCTTGCCGCCGCCTCGCTGAGCGCGTGCACGCCGCTTTTCTTTCAGCCATCCTCGAGCATTCATCAGACGCCGGGCCTCTACGGCATCGAGTACGAGCCCGTCGAGTTCAAGGCCGAGGACGGGACCGCGCTTTTCGCCTGGTTCCTTCCGGCGCGGGGCGAACCGACGGCCACCGTGCTTTACCTGCACGGCAACGGCCAGAACATCAGCGCGCATTTCCCCAATGTCGGTTGGATGCCGGCGGCGGGGTTCAACGTCCTCGCCCTGGATTACCGCGGCTACGGCGGCTCGGCAGGCAAGCCGACCTTGAGCGGGGTGCAGCTGGATATCGACGCGGCGATGCGCGTGCTTTTGGAGCGCCCCGATGTCGATCCGGACCGAATCGTCGTCTTCGGGCAAAGCCTCGGCGGAGCGCTCGCCATCCACTACGTCGCCCACAGCGCCTACCGGCGCAACGTGCGCGCGGTCATCGTCGACAGCCCGTTCTCGGACTATCGCCGGGTGGCCCAGGAAAAGATGGCGGACCTCTTTCTCACCTGGCCCTTCCAGTGGCTTACGGCCTTCACGGTGAACAACGATTATTCGCCGCAGGCCTCGGTCGCGGCGCTGAGCCCGATCCCGTTACTCCTCATCCACGGGGAGCAGGACTCGATCGTTGCGCCGCATCATTCGCGGCTGCTGTTCGAGACCGCGCAGGAGCCGAAGGCGTTGTGGTCGATCCCGGATGTCGGCCATATCGGCGCGATGCGCGAGCGTTCCGTGCGCAAGCGCCTGACCGAGTTCGTGCAGCGCTCCTCGAGCGAGAGCGTGGCGGAGCTGTCTACGCGCTAGTTCACCGGAAGCGCCAGAAAGCGCTCACGCTGATGACGTTGACGTCGCTTCGCGTGATGGTGCTGCCGGCCACGGCGGGGTAGGCCTGCCACTCGGCGCGCACGCCGAGGTTCGTCGTCACGTCCGACTGGAGGCCGAGGCCATAGGTCGGACCGTAGTTTGTCTCCGAGGTGTGGGCCTGTATGCCGCCGCCCTTGGCAACGCCCCGGAAGATCCCCAGCCGACCGTAAACCGACACCGGCCCGACCAGAGGCCAGGCGGCGACGCCGGACGCTTCCCATGCATGGCCTTTGACCTCGAAATTCGGGCCGTCGGACTTGCCGAGGTTGGTGAACGCGACTTCCGCGGCGAGGATGCGATTGAGCTGGTAGCCGGCGAATACCTTCACCGACGTCTCCGTGTCATCGCAGCTCGGCACGGTGGACGGGCA
>DATLDY010000268.1:0-5447 GCA_035525655.1 Burkholderiales bacterium | reverse complement strand
AAGCTCAGGAGGCGCGACGCGCTGCGCCTGAAGGGATCAAACTTTTTCAGGGGACCGGCGGCGCGGCCTTCGCCGAGCAGCTGATCGCATCGGGGGTCAAGTACGTGTTCGGAAACTCCGCCAGCTCCGACGCCAATTTTTACGAAGCCTTGGTCGACCGGCCGCAGCTCAAGTACATTCTGACGCCTCACGAAGGGCCAGGGGCGGCGATGGCCGCGGGCTACGTCAAGGCCTCGGGCGAGCCGACTATCGTGATGCAGGCCGCGGTGGTCGGCCTGGTGAACGCGATGGGCCAGATGTTCAACGCCTTCAAGGAACAGACGCCGCTCGTGTTCTACAGCTACCGCACCGACCAGAGCGGCCGTGCCGGGCGCGATGGCTTCGAGGAAGTCGCGAACCAGGAGCAGATCGTCCAGCCGATGACAAAGTACTCGTGGCTCGCGCGCCGGCCGGACATGATCCCTGAGACGGTGCGGCGCGCGTTCAAGGCGGCGTGGACGCCGCCCTACGGGCCGACGTACTGCTCGTGGCACTCGGACTTCAACGACCAGCGCGTGCGCGCGGAGGTCGTCCATCAATCCAAAGTCGACCCGCGCATGCGCGTGCGCCCGAACCCGGCTGAAGTCGAGCGCGCGGCGAAGATGCTGGTGGAATCGCGCATGCCGGTAATGATGGTGGGCGACGAGATCTACAGCGGCAAGGCGGGAGCGAAGGCGGTGAAGCTCGCCGAGCTCCTCGGCATGCCGGTGACGCAGCCGCGCGCGATGTTCAACAACTTCCCCGAGACGCATCCGCTGTGGGTCGGCTCGCCGCCCGCGGCGCGCCTCACCTCACTCGACTTCCCGAAGAATGCCGATGTGGTGCTGAACGTCGGCAACAAGCTGCAGCACAACAGCCCCGCGCCGATGGTCGCGCGCGGCCCGAAGTTCATCGACATGCGCATCGACAGCCTCTCGATGGGCAACGTGGTCGAGGTCGACGTGCCGCTCGTCGCCGATGTCTCGCTCGGCCTGGACGATCTCACGGCGGCCATCTCCCAGCTGATGACTCCCGAGCTGAAGCAGAAGGCCGCCGTCCGTGCCGAGGAAACCCGGGGCTTCCACGAGAAGGCGCGCGAGCTTCGCAACCTGGTGGTGAAAAATCCCGACTGGGATCGCGCGCCGATGCTCGCCGACCGCGTGACGCGGGAGATCGCGCAGTTTGCCGACAAGGATGCGATCGTCGTGCACGAGGCGGGCTCGGTGAACCTGCACGGCTTCGACTTCAATCCGGATGGCGGGCGCGAGCTCTTCTTCTATTACGGCGCGCACCTCGGCTCGGGCGTGGGCACCGCCGCCGGCGTCAAGCTCGCCCGCCCGAACCGACAGGTGATCTGCCTGGTCGGCGACGGCTCGTTCGTCTTCGGCCCGACCGCGCTCTGGAACATGGCGCGCCTCGACCTCCCGGTCATCACCGTGGTCTACAACAACCACGCCTACAGCGGCCCGCACAGCCGCGTGATCGAAAAAGTCCCCGGCGGGCGCATGCTGCAGACCGGCCACTTCTTCCACGACTACCTCGGCAATCCTGATATGAACATGGCCTGGATCGCCAAGGGATTCGGCGTCGAAGCGGAAGTCGCCAATAACCCGGCGGAACTCCGCGCCGCGCTCGGCCGCGCTCGCAAGGCTTCGATGCAGGGCAAGCCCTACCTGATCGACGCGCAGGTCGCGCGTGTAGGAGTGGCCTGGGCGGACAAGCCATGGACACCGAGTAAATAATCGGGGTCAGAGCCCTATTTAAAATCGGGCTCTGACCCCGATTAATAATTCCGGGACGGAGCCCGATCTCATGAGGACAGGCGCTTTTCTCCTCGGACTGCTGCTCGCCTCGGCGGCGCTCGCTTATCTGCCGCCGAAAGGCATCGGCTTCGAGCTGGTCGAATTCCAGAGCGACGGCAAGACGCTTCAAGGCGGCTTCTTTGCGCCGAAGCAAAAATCCGATACCGGCGTGGTGCTGGTGCACGGCGTCGAGTCCTACTGGTACCAGGGACCGCCGATGTTTCTCGGCGGCCTGCTCGCCGAGCAGGGCTATGCGGCGCTCGGCTACAACGGCGCGCACTCCGGCGAAAGCTTCCGCAGCTCGGACTTCGAGACCGCGGTGAAGGAAGTCGGCGCGGCGATCGCCTACATGAAGGCGCGCGGCTACAAGAACATCTTCCTCGTCGGCCACAGCCTGGGAACGCCGATCGTGCAGCATTACCAGGGCAGCGAGCCCGACGCCGCGGTCAAGGCGATCGGCCTCTACGGGCCGCACATCAACATCCCGCAGATCACGCGCGAGTCATTGCTCGGGCCCGAGCTCTACGAGAAATTCCGCGCCGAATGCCGCGAGCTGGTGGCCAAAGGCAAAGGCGACGAGATCAAGCTCCTGCCTTATCGCGAGAACCGGGTGATCATCACGTCCGCGAAAACCTTCATCAGCTATCGCGATACCGACACCAGCAAGGCGGCCGTGGAGAAGGCGATCCAGCGCATCAAGGTGCCGATGCTCATCGTGTACGACCCGGCGGACAACATCCAGGGCAAGGGCGGCCTCACCAGGCGCGAGACGCTCGCCGGACAGATCAAGGCCAACGCCGTCGCCGCGCCACGCGCCGACATCGTGGTGATTCCTTCCATGGCAGATACCTCGCCGCTGAAAGCGCACAATTTCGTCGGCAACGAGAAGCTCGTCGCCGAAAGGACTGCGCAATGGCTGCGCAGCGTCGGAATGCAGTAGATGCTTTCCGTGCGCGCCCTCGCCTTCGACGTCTTCGGCACGGTCGTCGACTGGCGCGGCTCGGTCATCCGGGAAGGCGAGCTGCTCGCTGCGGCGAAAGGCCTGAAGGTCGACTGGCCCGCCTTCGCCGATGCCTGGCGCGGCGGCTACCGGCCGGCGATGGACCGGGTCGCGCGCGGCGAGGTGCCGTGGCAGACGATCGACCAGCTGCACCGCTCCAACCTCGACGAGCTGCTCAAGCGCTTCAACATCACCGGGCTGGATGAGTCGGACATCGATCATCTGAACCGTGCCTGGCACCGCCTCACTCCCTGGCCCGACTCGGTACCGGGGCTCAACCGCCTGCGCTCGCGCTACATCCTGTCGACGCTCTCCAATGGAAACATCGGCTTGCTCGTCGACATGGCGAAGAACGCCGGACTGCCGTGGGACTGCGTGCTCTCCGGCGAGCTGATCCACAAGTACAAGCCCGACCCGGAGGTCTACAAGATGGCCGCCCGGCTCCTCGGCTTCGAGCTCGCGGAAGTGATGATGGTGGCGGCGCACCCGCCGGATCTTGAGGCCGCGCGGCGAGCCGGTCTCAAGACCGCTTATGTGCCGCGACCGCTCGAGCACGGCCCCGGCCGCCAGACTCCCGCGGGAGCCGGCGGCTTCGACGTCGTCGCCGCCGATTTTCTGGATCTGGCGGCGAAGCTCGGCGCATAATTTCGTCCTCGCAAGGAGGAGCTCCGATGGTCCGATTTACCCTCAATGGCAAACCCGTTTCAGCCCAGTCCGAGGACAGCACGCCGCTCCTGTGGGTGGTGCGCGACGAGCTGAAGCTCACCGGCACGAAATACGGCTGCGGCGTCTCGCAGTGCGGCGCGTGCACCGTGCACGTCGACGGCAAGGCCGTGCGCTCGTGCGTCACCACGCTCGGCAGCGTCAAAGGCGCGAAGGTCACCACCATCGAAGGCCTCTCGCCCGATGCGTCGCATCCGCTGCAGAAAGCCTGGGTCGCCGAGCAGGTGCCCCAATGCGGCTACTGCCAGTCGGGACAGATCATGAAGGCCGCCGAGCTCCTCGCGGCGAATCCGAAACCCTCGCGCAACGACATCGTCCAGCACATGGACGGCAACATCTGCCGCTGCGGCACCTACCACCGCATCATCTCCGCCATCGAGCGCGCGTCGAAGGAGGCGTGACATGGACCGCAGACAATTCCTCCAATCGACGGGCGCCCTCTCCTTCGCGATCGCTGTCGCCGGCGACGGCCTGCAGCTCATTTCCGCGGCGAACGCGGCGACCTCGCAAAAAATCAACGCCTGGGTGAGCATCGCGCCCGATGGCACGGTGACCATCCTTTCCGCCGGCGCCGAGATGGGCCAGGGCTCGATGACTTCCCTGCCGCTGATCCTCGCCGAGGAGATGGACGCAGACTGGTCGAAGGTGAAGATCGAGTTCGCGCCGGCTGACGCCAGCGTCTACGGCTACACGTTCCAGAACCAGAAGCAGATGGCTATCGTGGGCAGCCGCGCGGTCATGCTGTATTTCAACGACCTGCGCACGGCCGGCGTGCAGGTGCGCAAGGTGCTGCTGGCCAACGCCGCCGAAAAGTGGAATACGGATGTAAAAACATTGAGGACGGAGCCAGGCTTCGTCGTCGACGGCACCGGCAGAAAGCTGAGCTACGGCGAGATCGCCTCCTTCGCCAAGGTGCCCGCAACGCTTCCCGCCGTCGACAAGTCCGAGTTCAAGACGAAGGACCAGTACCGCCTGATCGGCAAGGCGATGCCGCGCCGGGACATCCCGGCAAAGGTCGACGGCAGCGCGCAATACGCGATGGACGTGCAGCTTCCCGGCATGGTGTACGCCACCGTGCGGCATGCGCCGGTGCACGGCGCGTCGCCCGAGAGCTGGAACGAAGCCAAGGTAAAGGCGATGAAGGGCGTGATCCGCACGGTGAAGCTGCCCGACGGCGTCGCCGTGATCGCCACCAGCCTGCCCAATGCAATGGCCGCGCGCCGCGCGCTCGAGGTGAAGTGGAACAAGGGCGATGCGGCGGGCTACGACTCCGAGAAGGCGCTCCTCGACACCTACGAGAAGGTGCACGCCGATCCTGCGGCCAAGACGCAGACGCTGGAGGCCAAGGGCGACGTAAAGGCGGCGTTCTCCTCGGCGGCGAAGACCTACAAGGCGGAGTTCCGCAGCGACTACGGCTATCACGCGCAGATGGAGCCGCTGAATGCCGTGGCGCGCATGAATGCCGCCGGCAACCACGTCGAGGTGTGGGAGGGCACGCAGGATCCCGCGTCGTCGCGCACCGCCATTGCGAGTGCGCTCGGCTTCAAGGAAGAGCAGGTCACGCTGCACCAGTGCTACATGGGCGGCGGCTTCGGCCGGCGCTCGCTCGGCGACTACTCCGCCGAAGCGGCTCGCATCGCCAAGGAGGCGAAGCGCCCGGTGAAGCTGGTATGGACGCGCGAGGAAGACATGCAGTACGGCATGTTCCGCCCGCAGTCCTTCCAGTGCCTGCAGGCCGCGGTCGATGGCAGCGGCAAGGTGACCGGCTGGTCGCACTGCGTGGTCGGCGACGGCGGCGTGCTGCTCCAGACCGGCATCCGACCGCACTATTACGAGGTGCCGAACAAATTCATCGAGGCGCGCGGCACGCCGCACGGCATCCGGCTCAAGCACTGGCGTGGCGT
>DATLDY010000253.1:0-16177 GCA_035525655.1 Burkholderiales bacterium | reverse complement strand
AGCGGCGCGCCGGTGCCGGCGAGGTGCGCGCGCTCGATCCCATCGACCTCGTCATCCCGCGCGGCGAGTTCCTCGCCATCGTCGGTCCGTCGGGCTGCGGCAAGAGCACGCTGCTGCGGCTCATCGCCGGCCTGCTCGCGCCCACCGCGGGGCGCGTGCTGGTCGGAGGCGTGCCGGTCACGCGTCCGCAGACCGCCGTCGGCATCGTGTTCCAGAGTCCGGTGCTGCTCGAATGGCGCACCGTGCTCGACAACGTGCTCGTGCAGATCGAGCTGCGCGGCCTGCCGAGCAATGAGTACAAGGACCGCGCCATGGCGCTCCTGGGCCGCGTCGGCCTCGCCGAGTTCGCCGATCGCTATCCGCGGGAGCTCTCCGGCGGCATGCGCCAGCGCACGGCCATCGTGCGCGCCCTTATCCACGATCCGCCGTTCCTGCTGATGGACGAGCCTTTCGGCGCCCTCGATGCGCTGACTCGCGAGCAGATGCGCCTCGACCTCGAGGCGCTCTGGATGGAAACCGGCAAGACGGTGCTGTTCATCACCCATTCCATCGACGAGGCGGTGCTTCTCGCCGACCGCGTGGTCGTCATGTCGGCGCGCCCGGGAAAGGTGGAGCGCGAGATGCCGATCACACTTCCGCGGCCGCGCGGCCTCGCTGCCCGGCGCGCCCCCGAATTCATCGCCGCCACCGACGCGATCACGGAGATCTTCCTCGCGCGCGGCATCCTGCACCAGGAGACCAGCCAATGAAGCCGTTCGACTTCCAGGGCATCGTCGCTGCGCCCTTCCTGCCCATGCTGCCCGACCAGTCCATCGACTGGGAATCGCTCAAGCGCTACATCCGCTGGATCGCGGGCCAGGCGCCGACCGCCATCGCGATGAACATGGACGCGAGCGAGGGGCCCGCGCTCGAGCGCGACGAGCAGCTCAAGGTGCTCGCCGTCTGCAAAGAGGCCATCGGCGGTCGCGTGCCGTTGTTTTCGGGCTTGATTGCCGGCTCGACGCGCGACGCCGTGCGCTGGGGCCCCGAGCTGAAGAGCGCGGGCGCGGAGGGCTTTGCCATCTTTCCGCCATTTCCGACGTTCCTGGGTAATCCGGTTCCGGCGGAGATGATCACGCGCTATCACCGCGCCATCGGCGAGGCGGTGGACGCGCCGATCGTCGCATTCCAGTTTCCGAAGGCCTGGGGACCCGACTTTCCGCCGGAGACGCTGGCCCAGCTGGCGAAGATCCCGCAGGTGGTGGGGCTCAAGGAGGCTTCGTTCGACACCACCAAGACACTGGAGACCATCGACACGGCGAAGACGCTGCCGCGCAAGCTCGGCATCCTCACCGGGAGCGACACCTTCATCTACGAGGCGATGCTGATGGGCTGCGACGGCGCGCTGATCGGCTTCGCCGGCACCGCGACCGCGGAGCTGGTCGCCATGCATGCCGCGGTGAAGCGGCGCGACTACGACGCGGGGGCGGCGATCTGGGCGAGGCTCGGGCCGCTTGCCCGGTATTGCTGGCGCCTGCCGATCCGGGATTACCGTCCGCGCATGAAAGAGGTGCTGAAGATGCAGGGCCTGATCGCGCACGCCACGGTGCGAGAGCCGCAGCTCGGTGTCGACGACGCCGAACGCCGCGAGCTTCGCAGGCTCGCCTCGCAGGCGGGGCTGCTCGCTGAACGGCAGGCGGTGGCATGAAGGCGGTCCTCTTCCGCAACGCGCGCATCCTCGATGGCAGCGGAGCGCAACCGTTCGATGGCGATGTGCTGGTGCGCGGCAACCGGATTGAATCGGTCGGCGCCCACGGCGAGGCGGCAGACGCGGAGGTGATCGACTGCGCCGGGGCGACCCTGATGCCGGGGCTGATCGAGCCGCATTCGCACCTGAGCTTCATGGACCAGGCGACGCCCCACGCCTTCTCGTCGATCCCGGTCGAGGAGCACCTGCTCGCAACGCTGCGCCACGCGCGGCTGTATCTCGACAGCGGCTTCACCGCCTGCTTCAGCGCCGCCGCGACCAAGCCGCGCCTGGACGTGGTGGCGCGCAATGCGATCGACTCGGGCGAGTTTCCCGGCCCGCGTACGCTCGCGGCGAGCGTGCAGTTCACCGTCACGGGGGGCGTGGGCGACCTGCGCCAGATGCACCTCGATCCGGGCGAGGCGATGTACACGCTGCCGTGCGACGGGCCGGTCGAATTCAGGCGCGCGGCGCGCGCGGCGTGCCGCGAAGGCGTCGACGTCCTGAAGATCGTGCCCTCGGGCGACACCTCCACCCCGGAGCTGCCCTCGGCACGCACGCTGATGACGCGCGACGAGATCGCCGCGGTCACCGAGGTCGCGCGCCAGCACCACAAACGGGTGGCGGCGCACGCGCGTAGCGCCGAATCGGTGAAGCTTTGCGTGCGGGAAGGCGTGGACGTGATCTATCACGCCACCTGCGCCGACGACGAAGCGAAGGACCTGCTGGAGGCGAACCGCGAGCGGATCTTCGTCGCGCCGGCGATGAGCGTGACCTGGGCGCGTCTCAACGACGCCGGCAAATACGGACTGCCATCCAGCCCGGCGGCGCGCGAGCGCATCGGGCGCGATCTGCAGCAGACCATCGATTGCATGAAGGACCTGAAGCGCCGCGGGGTGCGCGTGCTGCCCGGAGGCGACTATGGCTTCATGTGGAACCCGCACGGCCGCAATGCGCGCGATCTCGAGCTGTTCGTCGAGCTGCTCGGCTTCACGCCGATGGAGGCGATCGTCGCGGCGACGAAATGGGGCGGTGAGATCATGGGGCGCCCGCAGGAGCTGGGGCGCCTCGCCAAAGGCTATCTCGCCGATCTGCTGCTGGTGGACGGCGACCCGCTCGAGGACGTGCGCATCCTCCAGGACGCGACGCGGCTAGCGGCGATCATGAAGGACGGCAACTTTCACAAGGCACCGACAGAATGGATCTTGGCATCAAGGGCAGAAAAGCGATCGTCTGCGCATCCAGCCAGGGGCTCGGCAAGGGTTGCGCCCTTGCGCTCGCGCACGAAGGCGTAGAGCTCGTCGTCAATGGCCGCAATGCGGCCGTGCTCGAGGCGACGGCCGCGGAGATCCGCGCGGCGACCGGGAGCAAGGTAACCGCGGTGGCGAGCGACATCACGACCCGGGAAGGCCGCGAGGCGGTGCTGGCCGCCTGCCCGCAGCCCGACATCCTGGTGAACAATGCCGGCGGCCCGCCGATCGGCGACTTCCGCGATTGGGACGAGCGCGCCTGGGAGCGCGCGGTCAACGACAACATGATCACGCCGATCATGCTGATTCGCGCGGTGGTCGACGGCATGATCGCGCGGCGCTTCGGCCGCATCGTCAACATCACCTCGCGCTCGGTGAAATCGCCGCTCGCGCACCTGGGGCTCTCGAACGGTGCGCGCGCGGGGCTGACCGGCTTCGTCGCGGGCCTGGCACGCCAGGTTGCGAAGGACAACGTGGTGATCAATAACCTGCTCCCCGGGCCTTTCGCGACGCAGCGCCAGGTCGACGGCATCACCAAGCTCGCGGCGAAAGCGAAGCAGGACTACGAGACCTTCGCGAAAGCGCGCATGGCCGAGGTGCCGGCGAACCGTTTCGGCACGGCGGACGAATTCGGCCGCACCTGCGCCTTCCTGTGCAGCCAGCACGCCGGCTTCATCGTCGGGCAGAACCTGCTGATCGATGGCGGCGCCGTGAACGTGACCTTATGAAAATATGCGTCTTCGGCGCCGGCGCGGTGGGCGGCCACATGGCGGCCAAGCTTGCGGCGAAGGGGCACGACGTTTCCGTAGTCGCGCGCGGCGCTCACCTGGAGGCGATCCTCAGGAACGGATTGAAGCTCCTGCATGGCAAGCAGACCATCATCGGCCGCGTCCGCGCGGCCGAGAAAGCCCGGGAGCTCGGCGCGCAGGACGCCGTGTTCGTCACGCTTAAGGCGAACTCGCTGGGCACCTTTGCCGACCAATGCGCGCCGCTGCTACGCAAGGACACCGCCGTCGTCTTCGTGCAGAACGGGATCCCATGGTGGTATGACCGCTCGCTCACGCGGCTCGACCCCGATGGACGCCTTGCGCGAGCCGTGCCGATGGAGCAGGTGGTCGGCGGGGTCGCTTACTCGGCCAACGAATTGATCGAGCCGGGCGTGATCGAGAACCACGTGCCGGGCAACAACATGTTCCCCATCGGGCGCGCCGATCGCGTCGAGACGCCGCTCATCCAAAGCCTGAGAAAGGCCCTGGAAGAGGCGGACATGTCGTCGCCGGCGCTCGCCGACATCCGGCAGTCGATCTGGAGCAAGGCGGCGCAGATGCTCGGCAATTCGACGTTGTGCACGCTCACCGGGCTGCCGGTGGGCGCCGTGCTCGGCGACCCGGTGCTGAAGGAAATCGCAGCAAAGGCGGGAGCCGAAGGCCGCGCCATCGCAGCGGCGCGCGGTGTCGACGTCAGCGCTGCGCCGCAGCGGCCTAGCGGCGGCCACGCTTCGGGTGCGCAGTCGCACAAGCCTTCAATTCTGCAAGACTACGAGCGCGGTCGCGCCATGGAGGTCGAGACGCAGCTCATGGCGCCGCTTCTCCTCGCGCGCGCGGCAAAAGTCCATACCCCGACGCTCGATGTTCTCGTGCCGCTCGTCGCCGCCAAGGCGTCGGCCAAGGGGCTGTACAGCCATTAGAATCGCCTCACTGCCATGCCCAAGGTTAAACAAGTAGAAAGGGCGCGCAGGGAGGAGACCGCAACGCCGCTCGACGCAGCCTTCAAGCTCGTCGATTCCCTCCCCGTGCCCGTGTTCTTCAAAAGCCGAGACGGCCGCTACCTCGGCGTGAACCGCGCGTGGGAAGAGTTCTTCGGCATCGCCGGCTCGTCGTTCATCGGCAAGCAGGTTGCCGACCTCTATCCGAGCGATCCCGCCATCGCCGAGAAGCACGCGGCGATGGACAGCGCGCTGTACGAAAAGCCCGGCCGCCAGAGCTACGAGATCACCGTGCGGGCGCGCGCCGGCCGGCTGTACGACACCATCTATTACAAGTCGACGTACGCCGACTCCAGCGGAGAAGTCGCCGGCCTGATCGGCGCGATCGTCGACATCACCGCGCGCACCAGTGCGGAAGCGGCCTTGCGCGAGAACGAAGAGCGCTGGCGCACCATCTTCAACTCCGCCAACGAAGGAATACTCGTCTACGACCGCGAGCTGAACGTCGTCGCCGGCAACCAGGCCGCGGAGCGCATCATCGGCGTGCCGCTGCCGGAGATCATCGGCGCCGCCGGCTTCACTTCGCTTCTGCCCTGCGTGCATGCCGATGGCCGCCCGGTGCACACCGACGACCGGCCGACGCGCATCACCGCGCGCACCGGCAAGCCGCTCTCGGGGCACGTGGTCGGCATCAAGCGGGCGGGCGGGGCGCACACCTGGCTGTCGGTCAATACCGGGTTCCTGCGCCACGGGGAGTCGAGCGACTGGTACGGCGTGATCTCGAGCTTCACCGACATCACGGCGCAGCGAAACGCGGAGAACGCCGTGCGCGAGAGCGAGGAGCGCTACCGGCGCACCTTCGAGCTCGCGGGCTCCGGACTCGCGCACGTGAGCCTCGACGGGCACTTCCTGCGCGTCAACCGGCGCTTGTGCGAGTTCCTCGGCTACAGCGAGGGCGAGCTCGTCGGGATGACGGTGAGGGAGATCTCGCACCCGGACGATCTGTCCGTCGCCGAGACGCCGCGCAACAAGGTCGCCGCGGGCGAGATCGACTCGGTGCGCTTCGAGAAGCGCTACCTGCGAAAGGACGGCGCCACGGTGTGGGCAAGCGTGGCCATCGCCATGGAGCGCGATGCAAACGGCCGGCCCCTGTACGCCATCTCCGTGCTCGACGACATCACCGCGCGCAAGGAAACCGACGCCGCGATGCGCGAAAGCGAAGAGCGCTACCGCCGCACGTTCGAGCTCGCCGGCTCCGGCGTGGCGCATATCGGCCTGGACCGCAAGTTCATCCGCGTCAACCGGCGCCTGTGCGAGATCCTCGGTTATCCCGAGAGCGAGCTGATCGGCATGACCGGCCGGGAGATCTCGCATCCGGGCGACCTCGACATCATCAACGACCAGCGGCCGAGCCTCTACGCCGGCGAGATTGAACATGTGCGCGTGGAGAAGCGCTATGTGCGCCGCGACTACTCGATCGTCTGGGTCGCGTTCAGCATGGTGGTGGAGCGCGATGCCGCCGGCCAGCCGATCTACGAGATCGCCATCTTCGACGACATCACGGAGAGGAAGGAGGCGGAGGCCGCCTTAGCCGAGAGCGAGGAGCGCTTCCGCAGCCTGACGCAGCTCTCGTCGGACTGGTACTGGGAGCAGGACGAGCAATTCGGCCTCAAGTTCATGTCGCGGCGCATGAGCGAGCGCACCGGCCTCGATCCGTCGGCGTACATCGGGCGCAAGCGCTGGGACCAGCCGGCGCTCAACCTCACCGACGAGGACTGGGCGCGCCACCGCGCGCAGCTCGAGCGCCACGAGCCGTTCCGCGATTTCGAGATGGAGCGGCCCAACACCGACGGCGGCACGCGCTGGATCTGCGTCTCCGGCGAGCCGATCTTCGACGGCAGCGGGCGCTTCCGCGGCTATCGCGGCGTCGGCCAGGACATCACGGCGCGCAAGCAGGCGGAGGCGGACCTGCGCCGCGCGCACGACGAGCTCGCGAAGAAGGCCGACGAGCTGCAGCGCTCCAATGCGGAGCTCGAGCAGTTCGCCTATGTCGCCTCGCACGACCTGCAGGAGCCGTTGCGAATGGTGTCGTCGTACACGCAGCTCCTTGGCAAGCGCTACGGCGACAAGCTGACCGGCGATGCGCAGGAGTTCATGCACTACGTGGTCGACGGCGCGGCGCGCATGAAGCAGCTGATCGAGGATCTCCTCGCCTACTCGCGCGTCGGCACGAAGGGCAAGGAATTCAAGCCGGCGTCGATCGAGGCGCCGCTCAGGAAGGCGATCACCAACCTGCGCGCTTCCATCGAGGAAGCCAGCGCCGCGGTGACCTGGGATCCGCTGCCGACCGAGAGCATCGACGAGGTGCAGCTCGCGCAGCTGTTCCAGAACCTGATCGGCAATGCGCTCAAGTTCCGCGGCCCAGGCGTGCCCCGCATCCATGTTTCCGCAGTCGACCAGAACGACCACTGGGAATTGTCGATCGCGGACAACGGCATCGGCATCGAGCCGCAATATTTCGAGCGCATCTTCATGCTGTTCCAGCGGCTGCACACCATGGGCGAGTACCCCGGGACCGGCATCGGCCTCGCGATCTGCAAGAAGGTCGTCGAGCGCCATGGCGGCAAGATCTGGGTTGCCTCCACCCTCGGCGAAGGCAGCCAGTTCCACTTCACGCTACCGAAAAGAGAGACCCCCTCATGACCGATGGCCGGTCGCCCATTGAGATTTTGCTCGTCGAGGACAACCCCGGCGACGAGCGCCTGACGCGCGAGGCCCTGAAGGAAGGCAAGGTGTACAACAACCTGCACTGGGCCAAGGACGGCGTCGAGGCGATGGAGTTCCTCAACCAGCGCGGCAAGTACAAGGACGCGCCGCGCCCCGACATCATCCTGCTAGACCTCAACCTGCCGAAGAAGGACGGCCGCGAGGTGCTGCAGGAGATCAAGTCCGACGACAAGCTCAAGCGCATCCCGGTCGTGGTGCTCACCACGTCGAAGGCGGAAGAGGACGTCCTTCGCACCTACAACCTGCACGCCAACTGCTACGTCACCAAGCCCGTCGACCTGGAGAAATTCATCGTCGTCGTGCGCTCGATCGATATCTTCTGGCTGACGGTGGTCACCCTTCCGCCGAATGGGCACTAGGGCTTTTTCTTCTTGCCGCCCCCCTGATAAGGGGGAAAGCGAGCGCCTTTCGCGAGCGGGGGGTTTTGATTTTGCATAACGTCCTCCTCATCGAGGACAACCCCGGCGACGCTCGCCTGATCCGCGAGATGATCGCGGAGGATCCCCGCACGGCGTTCACGGTGCACTTCGCCGATCGCCTGGCCGAGGGCCTGGAGCAGCTCTCGGCGGGCGAGACCACGCTCGTGATCCTCGACCTCTCTCTGCCCGACAGCATGGGGCTCGAGACCTTCGCCAAGGTCTATGCGCATGCCCCGGCGGTGCCGATCATCGTGCTCACCGGCCACGACGACGATGCGCTCGCGCTGTCGGCGGTGAAGGGCGGGGCGCAGGATTACCTGGTCAAGAGCCGCCTCGACCGCGAGCTCCTGCTGCGCTCGATGCACTACTCGATCGAGCGCAAGCGCTACCAGGTGCAGCTCGAGCACCAGGCGAACTACGACGCGCTCACCGGGCTGCCCAACCGCAACCTGCTGCACGATCGGCTGCGCCAGGCGGTGTACTCGCAGAGGAACCCGCGCAACGTCGCGGTGGTCTTCATGGACCTCGACCACTTCAAGTTCGTGAACGACAGCCTGGGCCACTCGACCGGCGACAAGCTCCTCAAGGCGATGGGCGAGCGCCTGCGCTCGGTGCTGCGCGAGGGCGACACGGTCGGCCGCGTCGGCGGCGACGAGTTCGTGCTGATCCTCAACGACCAGTCGAACGAGGAGGTGATCTTCCGCGCGATGCAGCGCATCACGGCCAAGGTGGCCGAGCCGATCACCATCGAAGAGAAGGAGATGTACGTCACCTGCAGCGCGGGCATCAGCCTCTACCCGCAGGACGGCGCGGACGTCGACACGCTCCTGAAGAACGCCGACGCGGCGATGTACCGCGCGAAGGAGCACGGCCGCTCCAACTTCCAGTTCTATACCTCCGAGATGAACGAGCGCGTGAACGACCGCCTGGCGCTCGAGCACGCGCTGCGCCGTGCGCTCGAGCGCAAGGAGTTCATGCTGCACTACCAGCAGAAGGTCGACCTGCGCACGGGGGCCATCATCGGCGCCGAGGCGCTGGTGCGCTGGAGCCATCCCGAGTGGGGCCTCGTGCGCCCGGCGCGCTTCATCCCGATCGCCGAGGACACCGGGCTCATCGTGCAGCTCGGCGAATGGGTGGCCCACGAAGCCTGCCGCCAGGCGCGCGCGTGGCTCGACGCCGGCCTCCAGCCCGGCGTGGTCTCGGTCAACCTGTCGGCGCGCCAGTTCCGCGCCGAAGGCCTGGTGCGCACGGTTTCGCGCGTGCTGCAGGAGACCGGCCTCGAGCCCTCGCAGCTCGAGATGGAGCTCACCGAAAGCATGGTCATGCACAACGTGGAGACGGCGATCGCCACGCTGCAGGGCCTGAAGTCGCTCGGCGTCGGCCTTTCGGTGGACGATTTCGGCACCGGCTACTCGAGCCTCTCGTACCTCAAGGACCTGCCGATCGACGCGCTCAAGATCGACCGCTCCTTCGTGCGCGACATCCGCAGCGGCTCGGAGGCCGAGGACGGCGTGCTCGCGCAGGCGATCATCTCGCTCGGCCACGCGCTGCACCTGAAGGTGATCGCCGAAGGCGTCGAGACCGACGCGCAGCTGCACTTCCTCAAGCGCCATGGCTGCGACCAGGTGCAGGGATTTCTCTACGGCGAGCCCGTGCCGCCGGAACAATTCGCTCAACTTCTGGAACGCGCAAAAAAGAAAGGAAAACGCGCATGAAACTTCTTCTTCTGGCAGCGCTGCTGCCGGTTTCGCTGTCGTTTTCGGTCGGGGCGCAGGACCTGCGGGTGCTCTCGGGCGGCGCCGCCAAGTCGCTGGTCGATCCGATGGCCGCGGCCTTCGCCGGCGCCAAGGTGCGGATGGAGTACCAGCCGATGGGCAAGCTGGTCGATTCCCTGGCCCAGGGCGCCCAGGTCGACATGGTGATCGTCACGGAAGAAACGCTGCCGCGCCTGGAGCGCGAGGGTCGCGTGAAGCGCGGGGCGAAGCCGGTGGCACGCGTGGGGATCGGCGTGGCCGTGAACGAGAAGGCGCCGTCGCCCGATATTTCCAGCGTGGATGCCTTCCGCAAGACCTTGCTCGCCGCGAAGTCGGTGGTGTACATCGACCCGAAGGTCGGCACGAGCGGCAAGCATGTGGCCGAGGTGCTGCAGAAGCTCGGCATCGCCGACGAGGTCAACGCGAAGGCGAAGCTCGGGCAGGGCGGGTATATCGTCGAGCCGGTCGGGCGCGGCGAGATCGAGCTCGGCATCCACCAGATCAGCGAGATCCTGCCGGTGAAGGGCGTGAAGCTCGTCGGTGAGCTGCCGCGCGAGCTGCAGAAGTACACGGTGTACGTCGCCGTGCCGGTGAGCGATTCCAGAAGCGTGCTCGACTTCATCGACTACCTCACGGGCCCGGAGGCCCGCAAGCGTCTCGCACAGGCGGGCTACACTCCGCCTGAATGACGAGCAAGCGCCCCATCATCCTGGCGGTCGACGACTCGAGCGACCTCCTGGCCCTGATGGGCAAGGCACTCTCCGAATACGAGGTCATCACCGCCGACAACGGCGGCGATGCGATTGCCCGGGCGGAAGGAGAGCCGCGCCCCGACCTCATCCTCCTCGACGTGGAGATGCCGCACGTGTCCGGCTTCGAGGTCTGCATGGCGCTCAAAAGCGAAGCGCGCACCGCCGACATCCCGGTCATCTTCCTCACCGGGAAGACCGAGCCGCAGGCACAGGTTGAAGGCTTCAACGTCGGGGCGGTCGACTACATTACCAAGCCGATCAACGCCCAGGTGCTGAAGGCGCGCGTGCGGCTGCATATCGCGCTCATCGACCGGCGCCAGGAGCTCGAGCGCATGGTGCAGGAGCGCACGGCGCAGCTCGATCGCACGCGCACCGAGCTCATCAAGCGGCTCGCGCGCGCCATGGAGATGCACGAAAGCGCCGCCGTCGGCAACCGCGTGCTGCGCATCGCCCAGTACGCGAAGCTGATCGCGCTCGCCGCCGGTGCAAAGCCGCCGGTCGCCGAGATGATGATGATCGCCGCGCCGCTGCACGACATCGGCAAGCTCGGCGTGCCGACGGAGATCCTGCGCAAGAAGGAGAAGCTCTCCGCGCCCGACTGGGAGCGCGTCAAGCGCCATCCCGAGATCGGCGCCGAGATCATCGGCGAGCATGACGACGCGCTCCTCAAGCTCGCGCGCCAGATCGCGCTCACCCACCACGAGCACTGGGACGGCACCGGCTATCCCGCGGGCCTCAAGGGCGCTGCGATCCCGTGGCCCGGGCGCGTGATGGCGATCGCCGATTCGTTCGAGGCGATGACCACCACGCAGTTCCACCGCGAGCCGCGCACGCCGCAGGAGGCCGCGGCCGAAATCGAGAAGGGCTCCGGGACGCGCTACGATCCGGCGATCGTGGCCGCTTTCAAGATGGCGCTGCCGACGATGCAGAAGGTGCGCGAGACATTTGCCGATGACCTCGGCAACCTCATCAACCTCGATTTCGCCAAGCCCGCGCCGAAGGGCGCGGCGGCGGTGCCCAAGCCGGAAATCGCGGCGAAAGCCGTCAGCAGGACCGACGCGCGGCGCAAATGAGAAGGGCGCCCAGGTTGCTTTTTGTGCGGTGCGGCGGTAGCTTGCGCCCCTTCGTGCCGGCCTCGCTCCCGCTCCTTCTTGGATAACAGCAGACGCTCGCGCAAGTCGTCGCTGCCGGCGCTCACGCTGGCGGCACTCGGCGTGGTCTTCGGCGACATCGGCACGAGCCCCCTGTACGCGGCGAAGGAGACTTTCTCGCCCGAGCACGGCATTCCGCTCACGGAGGCCAATATCCTGGGCGGGGTGTCGACGATCTTTTGGGCGCTGATGATCATCGTCTCGCTGAAGTACGTGGTGCTCATCATGCGCGCCGACAACCGCGGCGAAGGCGGCATCATGGCGTTGATCGCGCTCGCGCAGAAGGCGATCAAGGACAACACCGCGTGGCGCATCCCGCTCCTTCTCATCGGCGTGTTCGGCGCTTCGCTGTTCTACGGCGATGCCGTCCTGACGCCTGCCGTCACGGTGCTTTCGGCCATGGAAGGGCTGGAGGTCGGCACCAAGGCGTTCAAGCCTTACGTCATGCCGATCTCGGTGTGCGTGCTCCTGCTGCTCTTTGCCATCCAGGCGCGCGGCACCGGCTTGGCCGGCCGCCTGTTCGGCCCGATCACGATGGTGTGGTTCATCGCCATTGGCGCCGCTGGCATCTATGGCGTCGTGCAGCAGCCGGCCATCCTGCGCGCGCTGAATCCCGGCCATGCGCTGGGCTTCCTCACCGGCCACGCGGCGGAGTCCTTCGTCGTGCTCGGGGCGGTGGTGCTGGCGGTCACCGGCGCCGAAGCGCTGTACGCCGACATGGGGCACTTCGGCAAAGGCCCGGTGCGCCTGGCGTGGTTCAGCCTCGTCGGACCGGCGCTGGTGCTGAACTACTTCGGCCAGGGGGCGCTCCTCATGGTGAATCCGCAGGCGGTGGAGAACCCGTTCTACCTGCTGCTGCCGGGCTGGGCGCTCTATCCCATGGTCGTGCTCGCGACGGTGGCCTCCGCGATCGCCTCGCAGGCGGTGATTGCCGGGGCTTTCTCGCTCACCAAGCAGGCGGTGCAGCTCGGCTTCCTGCCGCGCATGACCATCGTGCACACCTCGGCGAGGGAAGTCGGGCAGATCTACATCCCGTCGCTCAACTGGCTCCTTTGCGCGATGGTGATCATCACCGTCATCGGCTTCGGCGAGTCGTCGCGCCTGGCCGGCGCGTACGGCGTCGCCGTGACGGCGACCATGCTCGTCGATACGCTGCTCACGTTCTTCGTCATCCGCTACATGTGGAAATACCCGCTGGTGGTGTGCATCTTCGCCACGGGATTCTTCGCCACCATCGACATCGTGTTCTTCAGCGCGACGCTCCTCAAGATAGACGATGGCGGCTGGTACCCCCTCGCCATCGGCGCCTGCGTGTTCATCATCATGACCACGTGGCGTCGCGGCCGGGAGATCCTGTTCCAGCGCCTCGAGGAGGGCGCGGTGCCGCTCAAGGCGTTCCTCGACTCGTTGTTCAGGGATCCGCCGCATCGGGTGCCCGGGACGGCGATCTTCCTCACCTCCACGCCCGACGCCGTGCCGCATGCGCTGCTCCACAACCTCAATCACAACAAGGTGCTGCACGAGCGCGTGGTGTTCCTGACGGTCGAGGTGCGCGATGTGCCCTGGGTGGCCTTCACCGACCGCATCAGCGTCGAAGGGCTCGGCCATGGCTGCTGGCGCGTGCGCGTGCGCTACGGCTTCATGAACCGCCCGGACGTGACCCGCGCGCTCGAGCTGTGCTCGGCGCTCGGCCTGCAGTTCGACATGATGGAGACCTCGTTCTTCCTGTCGCGGCAGAAGATCGTCCCCACTGCGGGCGGGATCGGCATGGCGTTCTGGCGCGATCGCATCTTCGCGGCGATGGCGCGCAATGCCGGCAGCGTCACCGACTACTTCAACATCCCGACCAACCGCGTCATCGAGCTCGGCAGCCGGGTGCAGATCTGACCGCGGTGTGAACTAGTTCCGCTTTTTCGCGGGCCGGACCATCGCCGCTCAATACGCGCGTCACATGCGATGCGCACGATGGCTGCAGTCGTGGACGACCTGCTGATAAATTTTTTCCGGCGCCGCACAGTTCTTGGCGAATGCCCCGTATCGAACGATGCCGGTCCGGAACAACATGCGCACGTGCTCGATTTGTCTCCCTGGTCCGGAATCGTCCGCGTCGCCCGCGCCGGCGAGCACGCCGCGAATCAGGCGTGGCCGCAGTACCCGCAGCGCCGGCGCGTTGTGATCACGCGCTTCGGCTCCCACACCCGCGTCGTCCTGACCGCCCTCGAGGAAGAGATCTCGGCCGTTCCGCGGCCGCAGTGGGCCTAGGGCCTCTGCGGGCCTAGGGCCGAGCGCCTAGAAGAGGTGCACTGCCATCGGCCAGAAGAAGCCGATCAGGCAGAACAGGATCCCCAGGACGCCGAGGCCACCGGCCACCCAGACCAGCGCCGCGATCTCGGCGATGATCGACGCGGACGCCAGCACGATCGCGATCTGCACCGCGGCCGAAGCAACTTCGTAGTGGTGATAGGCGGCCATCGATCTATCGCGTTTCTTCTCGGCCTCCTTCGCGCGCGCCGCGAGCTGGTCGCGGCCTTCGCCGGTCTCGGGCTCGTTCTGGTAGCGCTGCGCGGTCTCGCGCCACTTCTCCACCTGCTTCTTGGCGGCGTCGCCCTTGTCGCTGACCTGGACCTCCTCCGCGGCGGTGCGCAGCACCGTCTGGCGGATGGTCTTCGCCTGGAAGAAAGCCCACAAATTGGATGCTTCGATGTTGAGCGCGAGCGCGCTGGTCTGCGCGCCTTTGCCGAGCGTCTCGGAAAAGGCGAGCACGAGCGCGAGCACCGAGATGAGCAGCGCGACGCGCTTGTTGCCGCCGTGGTGATCGCCGTGGCCGTGGGCACCTGACATTTTTTATCCTCCGTGGTGAGGGAAGAATTTTATGGCGTATCGGGCTGGCTGGGCGGCACGCGAGCACCGCCGAACTGCGCCCAGGCGACGCCCGCCATCGTGACGAGAGCACCGGCGATCTTCAGCCAGGTGAAGTGCTCGCCCAGGGTGAGCCACGCAACTACGCCGGCGATCGGCGGCGGCAGGTACATGAGCGGCGCGGAGCGCGCGATGCCGCGTACGTGGTTGACCCAGGCCCAGACGAGCCAGCCGACGACGGATGAGAGCGCCACCGACCAGAAAAGTCCCAGCCACACCATTGGCGTCAGTCCGCTCAGGTCCGCCGTGAAGAAGCTGTGCGCCGAAAGGAGCAGCATCGGCGGCGCGCCGAACGCCAGCGTATAGGCGAGGACGATCAGCGGCCCATAGCGCTCGACCAGCGGCCGCGCCATGACCGTGTAGAGCGAGAAGAGCGCTGCCGCCACCAGCAGCCCCAGATCGCCGAACCCGGCGTGCGTCACGCCGCGCGCGAACTTGTCCGACAGGAACACGGCGATTCCGACGAGCGCCACCAGCGTCCCGGCCACCTGGCTCGCGCGCAGCCGCTCCGCGCCGAGCATCACCAGGATGAGCAGCGTGAACAGCGGGCCGCTGGTCAGTACCAGCGCGGAGGAGAAGGCCGTGGAGAGGTTGATGCCCCAGAACACGATGCCGCCGTGCAGCGCGTGGCCGATCAGTCCGCAGGCGACGAAACGCGGCAGGTCCTCGCGCTTGGGCCAGGTGCGCGCGATGCGGTGGCGAAAGACCAGGAGCAGGAGCAGGAACGTGAGCGCCGGCATGAGGAGGAAGCGGATGAAGACGAACGGGCCGACGCCGAGCGCGTCGAGCACGTACTTCACGAACGCGAAGTTGACGCCCCACAGGAACATGGTGAACAGCGCGGCGGCGAGCGCCCAGCGGGAATGGTTCAAGGTATTCTGGTTACACTCGACGAGCTTTCCCACTGTAACAAGAAATGCCAGTGACTCCTCCATCCGCCCGCGCCGCCGTGCGGGCGCTCGCCGCCTCGAAGATCCGCGAGCTCTACAACGAGGGCATCGGCCGGCGCGACATCCTCGCCTTCTGGGTCGGCGAGCCCGACGAGCCGACGCCGCAGTTCATCCGCAAGGCGGGCACCGATTCGATCGCCGCCGGCGAATTGTTCTACACGCACAACCTCGGCATCCCCGACCTGCGCGAAGCGCTCGCCGCCTATATCACCCGGCTGCACCGGCCTACCGATGGCGGGCAAATCGCCGTGACCAGTGCCGGCGTCAACGCGCTCATGCTCGCATCCCAGCTTCTCGTCGATCCGGGCGACGAGGTGGTCGAGGTCGTGCCGCTGTGGCCGAACCTGCAGGAGATCCCCAAGATCCTCGGCGCGAAGGTGACGACGGTCGCGCTCGATTTTTCCGCCGACGGCTGGACGCTCGATGTGGGGCGATTGCTTGCCGCGCTCAAGCCGGGGACCCGCGTGCTCTATCTCAACTCGCCGAACAATCCAACCGGATGGACCATCACGCGAGACGAGCAGAAAAAGATCCTCGAGCACTGCCGGCGCCACGGTATCTGGATCTTTGCCGACGACGCGTACGAGCGCCTCTACTTCGGCAAAGGCGGGATCGCGCCCTCGTTCCTCGACATCATGGAAGCCGATGACCGTGTCATCAGCACCAATACGTTCTCCAAGTCATGGCTGATGACCGGCTGGCGCCTGGGCTGGCTGGTGGTCCCGCCCGCGCTGTCGGCGGATCTGGGCAAGCTGATCGAATAC
>DATLDY010000250.1:0-5477 GCA_035525655.1 Burkholderiales bacterium | reverse complement strand
AATGTGTACGTGGTGCCGGCGATGCTGGTGGCGAGCAAGGCCACTTTCACGCACACCACGCCCATGGGGCCCTATCGCGGCGCCGGTCGCCCGGAAGCGTCCTACGTGATCGAGCGCCTGATGGACGAGGCCGCCCGCAAGGTGAACCTCGACGCGGTGGAGATTCGCCGGCGCAACTACATCCCGCCGAGCGCCATGCCCTACAACACGACGGCGAACTGGACCGTGGGCGCGCCGGTCGGCTGGACCTACGACTCCGGTGAGTTCGCCAAGCTCACCGATCGCGCGGTCGAGCTCGCCGACTGGTCCGGCTTCCAGAAAAGGAAACAACAGAGCGAGGCGAAAGGCCGCCTGCGCGGGCGCTCGCTCATCTATTACCTCGAAGACTCCGGCGTGTTCAACGAGCGCATGGAGCTGCGCTTCGATCCGAGCGGCATGGTGACCATCGTCGCGGGCACGCACAACCACGGCCAGGGCCACGCCACGACGTACGCGCAATGCGTGTCCGACTGGCTCGGCGTGCCATTCGAGAACATCCGCCTGGTGCAGGGCGACACGGACGCGGTGTCCTTCGGTCGCGGCACCTACGCTTCGAGGAGCGCGATGCTCGGCGGCTCGGCGTTGAAGGGCGCGGCCGACGCGATCATCGCCAAGGCGAAGGACATGGCCGCGCACCTGCTGGAGGCCGCGGCCGCCGACATCGAGTTCAAGGAAGGCAAATACACCGTCGCCGGCACGGATCGCGGCATCTCGCTCACCGATGTGGCCAAGGCGTTCCATCGCCCCGTGGGTCCCACTGTCCGGTTCGGGACGGGCCTCGACGCCAGCGGCTCGTCGGCTGTCCCGCCGACGTTCCCGAACGGTTGCCACGTGTGCGAGCTCGAGGTCGATCCGGACACCGGCGAAGTGTTCATCGACAAATACGCTGTCGTCGACGATGTCGGCAGGGTGATCAACCCGATGATCTGCCACGGCCAGATCGAGGGCGCGCTCGCGCAGGGCATCGGCCAGGCGCTGATGGAGAACATCGCCTTCGACCGGGAGTCCGGGCAGATGATCTCGGCGAGCTTCATGGACTACGCCATGCCGCGGGCGAGCGATGTTCCGCTGCACTACGAGATGGACTTCATCGACGTGCCGGCGAAGACCAATCCGCTCGGCGTCAAGGGCGTCGGCGAGGCGGGCTGCGTCGGCGCGCCGCCCGCGATCATGAACGCCATCCTGGATGCGCTGCGGCCGAGGGGCGTCATGCACCTCGACATGCCCGCCACCCCGCGCCGGGTCTGGGAAGCGCTACAAAGCCCGTCAGCCCGATAGGGCGGGCGGGTCGGTCCGCCGGCGTCCGCCGGGCCGGATCTCGCCGCTGCGCCGGCGCCGGCCGCGTGTGGGCGCCTCGATCACTATGTCCGAAGGGTCGGTCGTCGTGCCGTCATAGGACGTCAGGCGCACGCGCGGGCGCAGGCGCCGCAGCTTCGCCGGATCGAGATCGGCGTAGATCGGCGTGCGTACGCCGGCGATGTCGATCCAGCGCAGGATCGCCTTGGGCTGTCCGCGCACATAGGCCAGTTCCGAAACCCGCCGGAATACCTGGCCGCCCACTCGGTGACGGTGCACGACCTTGAACGGCACCCTTGCCAGCTTGCGCTCCGCCATGCCCTTCTGTAGCAGGGGGCGTGCCGCGGTCACCGAATCCCGGCTAGAAGCTCATAGGAGCGCAGCCTCGCGGCAGGGTCGAAGATCGCCGACACGACCATCACCTCGTCCACGCCGGTCTGCCCGATGAACGCTTCGAGTCCGCGGCGCACGGCCGGCGGCGAGCCGACGAAGGCGTACTTCAGCATCCCCGAGACATGCGCCTTCTCCGGCGGCGTCCAGTAGGTCTCGATGTCATCGAGCGGCGGCTGCAGCTTGCCGCGGCGATTGCGCACCATGTTGGTGAACTGCTGCTGCGCGCTCGTGAAAAGCCGCGTCGCCTCGTTGTCGGTGTCGGCGGCGAACACATTGACGCCCGCCATCGCGTAAGGCCGGTCGAGCTGTGCCGAGGGCTGGAAGCGCTTGCGATATTCGGCGAGGGCGTCGTGCAGCGCGTCGGGCGCGAAATGCGAAGCGAAGGCATACGGCAGGCCGAGCGCGGCGGCGAGCTGCGCGCCGTAAAGGCTCGAGCCCAGTATCCATAGGGGGACTTGCGAGCCGGCGCCCGGAACGGCGACGATCGCCTGGCCCGGCTCGACCGGACCGAGCAGCGCTTGCAGCTCGAGCACATCGCGAGGGAATTGGTTGGGATCCGACCAGTCTCGTCGCAGCGCCAGCGCCGTGCGCTGGTCCGTGCCCGGCGCGCGCCCGAGCGCGAGATCGATGCGCCCCGCATACAGCGCCTCCAGCGTGCCGAACTGCTCCGCGATCACGAGCGGCGAGTGATTCGGCAGCATGATGCCGCCCGCGCCGACGCGGATCCGCGAGGTACCGCCCGCGAGGTAGCCGATCACCACCGACGTCGCGGCGCTCGCGATGCCCTGCATGTTGTGATGCTCGGCCACCCAGTAGCGCGTGTAGCCCAGGCGCTCGGCATGGCGCGCGAGCTCGAGCGAGTTGCGCAGCGCGTTCCCGGCCGTGTGGCCCTCGGTGATGGGAGCCAGGTCAAGCACAGAAAGCGGCGTCATTAGCGCGGTAACAGGGACTTCAGGCCGACGGCGCGGGCGAGGCGTCGCTGACGCTCGTCGAACGTAAGGAAGGAAGCGATGCCCAGCTCCAGGGCGCACGCAACATGGAGGACGTCGAGCGAGCGACAACCGAGATCGGGCGTGTGCTCGCGGCTCAGGTCGCTCGCACGGCGCAGGGCCGAACGCCACAGGACATCGGCTTGCACATAGCGGCCGGCAGCGAAGTCTTCTTCGACGGAAGCCAGGCCATCGCGCAGCGCGGGGGCGCTAATGTCGCGGCGGAATGCAGCCAGGCATATTCCGTTCACGATTTCCACGCGTCCGTGATGCGTGATGGGCAGGGGCCCGCGCGTACGAGCGCGCCATGCGCTCATCGCGGACGATTCCGGGTGGTGCAGGTAGAGCTTGAGGAGGGCGCTGGGGTCGACGTAGACCGCTTCAGCGCTCGCCACGATTCTCCTCATCGAGCGCCTTGGCTGCGGCGCGGCTCAGCGCACGAGGCTGGTGGCGCTTCAGGCGGGCCATGTAGTCCTTGCTCGGCGGCTCCTTGGCGGCGGGTGGGGCTGCGTAGAGCGTGAGCCGATAGCGGGCCTTGCCTCTCTCGGTGAGGACGACCTCGCCTTCGGTCTCGACCAGCTTGCGGACCTTCGGGAAACGGTTACGCAGGTCGCGGAGGGATGCCTGGGAAGCCATGGTGATACGAGATCGTATCACACGGCATCTTGTGCCGCTAGCGCGTCCGGAGGACCAGCTTGCCGCGCAGGTGGCGCGCTTCGCTGACGCGGTGGGCTTCGGCCGCCTTGGCGAGCGGATATTCCGCGATCGCCGGCAGCGGCACGATGCCGCGCGCGACGAGGTCGGCGACGCGATCGAGGTGCGGCCGGTCGCGGTCGACCTTGGGACGCAGCGACAGGACGTCGGAGCGCGGCGAAGCGGGAGCCGCGCCGCCGGCCGCCACCGTGGCGAGCCGGCCGCCGGGGCGAAGCACGCCGAAGCTGCGCGTGGTGACCTCGCCGCCGACCGTATCGAACACGGCATCCACGTCTTTTACGACATTGCTGAAATCCTCGGCGTGGTAATCGATCACCTGGTCGGCGCCGAGGCTGCGCACATAGTCGTGGTTCGCCGCGCTCGCCGTGGTGATGACGCGCGCGCCGATGTGCTTGGCGAGCGCGATGGCGAAACCCGCCACGCCGCCCGCGCCCCCCTGGATGAGGATCGTCTCGCCGCGCTTGAGCTTCAGCGTGTCCTCGATCGAAATCAGCGCAGTGAGCCCCGTGAGCGCAATGGCGGCGCACTGCACGTGGCTCAGCTTTTCCGGCTTGCGCGTGACGATCTCGTGGCGGATGGCGATCCTCTCGGCGTACGCGCCTTCGCGCGGCACCTCGCACACGCCGAACACCAGCTCCCCGGTTTTTAAATCCCCGGCGCTTTTGGCGACCACGCCGGAGAAGTCGCGGCCCGGTATGTGCGGCATATCGACCTTGGCCGCGTACTGGCCGCCGCGCATCTTCCAATCGGCGGCGTTGATGCTCGCGGCGTGGATGTCGATCAGTACTTCGCCCGCCGCCGGCACCGGATCCGGCAGCTCGCCGTATTCGAGGACCTCCGGACCGCCGAAACGGTGAAAGAAGGAGGCTTTCACGCTAGGCGAAGATCGTCGCCAGATCCACCGCGTAGCGCGAATCGTGCATGCGGCCATGCGTATCGTAGAGCTCGCAGCGCTTGGATTTTGGGAATACGAGCCACACCTCTTCAGCACCTGCAGCGAGGTACGCGTCGATCTTTTCGCGCAATTCCTTGCGCGAATTCGACGGCGACACAACCTCGACGCACAGTTCCGGGGCCCGCGTGTACGGGGTTTCGAAGCCGCGCACAAGCATGAATTCGTCGCTCGCCCATGCCACGTCGGCTACGAGCACGCCGGTTGCGGTGAGCACCGAGACCTCGACGAATGCGCGCCCGCCGAGCGCCGCCAGCTTTCCCGACAACGCGGTCTGGAGCGCGCTGTGGTAGTTGCTGGCGGGGCTCATGAGCATGCGGCCCCATAGATCGAGCTCTATCTTGCCCGGCAGGTTGGCAAAGCTTGGGTCTTCGCAAAGAGCCCGATACCGCCCTGCCAGTTCGTCGCCGGACAGCGGCGCCTCGATAAGCTCCTGCGTCTGGTCCATGACGTTCATTCTACGCGCCCCCCTTGCGGAACAACGCCGGGAACGCGCGTTCCGTTGACTAGAATCGGGCCATGAAGATCGACATCTACAACCACGTCCTGCCTAAGGCGTACCTCGACTTAGTGAAGCAGCACTCGAAGGAGCCCGGCATGGTGAAGCGCATGTCGAGCCTGCGCATGCTGTGGGACATCGAGCATCGCGTCGAGATGCTGCGCGAGAAGTTCCGCGATGTGCAGCAGGTGCTGACGCTCGGCCTGCCGAGCCCGGAGCTCCTGGGCGATGCGGCGCACTCGCCGGAATTTGCGCGCGTGGCGAACGACGGCATGGCCGAGATGTGCCGCAAGTACCCGAAGGAATTCCCGGCGTTCGTCGCCTCGCTGCCGATGAACAACCCGCGCGCCGCGATCGACGAGATGGACCGCGCCATCAACCAGCTCGGCGCGAAGGGCATCCAGATCGTGAGCCACGTCGCCGGAAGACCGCTCGACGATCCGGAGTTCTTCCCGATCTTCGAGCGCATCACCAGTCATCACGACCGGCCGATCTGGATGCATCCCGCGCGGCCGGCCTCGCGCGCCGACTATGCCGGCGAGCCGAAGTCGAAGTACGAGATCTGGCAGGTGCTCGGCTGGCCGTTCGAGACGAG
>DATLDY010000215.1:0-10944 GCA_035525655.1 Burkholderiales bacterium | reverse complement strand
CAACCGGGCCGAGAACTTGCACGAGCCGACGCGACGACGAAAGCGGCAGATGAAGCGCTTCAAGTCGGCGGGGGCAACCAATCTCGACCGCGTTCGTAGAGAGCGTGGTGAACGAGGTCGTGGCCAAGCGGATGAACAAGGCACAGCAGATGCGCTGGAACCGAGCGACGGTGCAGCCCTTCCTGGATGTCCGCACGGCGGTTCTGAACGATACGCTCGAGGATGTCTTCCGTCAGCGCTATTCGAACTTCCGTCCCGATCAAGCCAAGCAGGCCGTGGCAAGAGCGGCCTGACTTCCCCCACGACTTTGCATACTCTCCTGTGCTCCCGCCACCTTCCCACGCCAACGCCCGCGCAGGATCCAAATTAAAGCCCCAGGTACGCCTCCCGCACCGCCGGGTCGCGCAGCAGCTCCGCACCGGTCCCGGCATGACCCATGCGCCCGGTCTCGATTACGTAGCCCCGGTCCGCGATCGACAGCGCGGCGACCGCATTCTGCTCCACCAGCAGCACGGTCGTCCCCGCGTCGCGCCGCAGTGCCACCACCGCGTCCATGATCTGGTCCACCAGCAGTGGCGCCAGCCCCATGCTCGGCTCGTCCAGCAGCAGCAGCTGCGGCCGCGACATCAGGGCGCGGCCGATGGCGAGCATCTGCTGCTGCCCGCCCGAGAGCGTCCCGGCGGGCGCCTCGAGCTTCGCCTCGAGGACCGGAAATAGAGTGCAGATCTCGGCGAGCGACTGCGCCCGGCGGGCGCGCGCGGCGCCGCGGTAGCTGCCGAGCTCGAGGTTCTCCCGCACGCTCAGCGTGGTGAAGAGGCGCCGGCCTTCGGGTACGAGCGCGATGCCGTGCTCGCAGAACCGGTACGGCGCCACCTGCCGCAGGCTCCTGCCGTCCATGCTGAGCTCGCCCGTGTCGATGCGGTGCACGCCGGCGATCGCGTTGATGAGCGTGGTCTTGCCGGCGCCGTTGGGCCCGACGACGACCACCAGGGCACCCGCTGCGACATCGAGCGACACGTCGCTTACGGCGGGGGCGGCGCCGTAGCTGACCCTGACGTTTCTGAGTTCAAGCACCGGCGGTCCCGAGGTACGCATCGACCACCTGCGGATCGCGCATCACATCGCGCGGCGCGCCGGCCGCGATCGCCCGGCCGTAGGTGAGCACCACGACCCGGTCGGTGAGCTCCATCACCGCGCGCATCACGTGCTCGACGAAGACGATGGTCGCGCCCTGGTCGCGGATCGCGCGCACGAGCTGGATGGCCTCGTCCATCTCGGTCGAAGTGAGGCCGGAGAGCACCTCGTCCAGGAACAGGAGCTTCGGACGCGAGGCGAGCGCGCGCGCGAGCTCGAGGAACTTGAGCTGGTGGAGGTTGAGCTCGCTCGGGAAGCGATGGGCCTTGTCGGCGAGCTTGGTGAACTCGAGCCAGCGCCAGGCTTGCGCCTGCGCGCTCGCCCGATCCATCGTCACCAGCCCGAACATCGGCGGCAGCGCGACGTTGTCGAGCACGCTCAGGTGCGGGAAGGGTCGCGGGATCTGGTAGGTGCGCGCGATTCCCGCGCGCGCGACGCGGTGCGCCGCACGGCCGATCAGCTCCTCGCCTTCGAAGATGAGCGAGCCGCTGTCCGCGGTGTAATGCCCGCTCACCACGTTGATGAAGGTCGATTTGCCCGAGCCGTTCGGCCCGACCAGGCCGAGGATCTCCCCGCGCTGGACTTCGAAGGTCGCTTCGCTCAGCGCCTGCACGCCGCTGAACGCCTTGCTGACCGCACGCGCGACGAGGATCGGACCGGAACGTGTGATCACCGCCGGCGCGGCGACGGGCGCAGGGTGGACGACAGGCCCCTCCCTCCGCTTCAACACCTTGCCGAGAATGCCATGCGGCATGAGGACGATGACGGCGATCAGGATCACGCCCACCAGGGCGCGGCCGAGCACCGCGACCTCGCCGGCGGTGCACGCATAGAGCAACGCAGTAATCACGATCGCGCCGATCGCGGGCCCGAGCCAGTGGCGCGTGCCGCCGAGCGCGCTCATCAGCACTACGTTGACGGCGAGCGCGATCGAGAAGGTTTCCGCTACCGTCACGTAGGAGACGAACACGGCGTGGATGCCGCCGGCGAGGCCGGCGAGCGCGCACGACAGGCAGAACGCCGCCAGCTTGAAGCGATAGGTCGGCACGCCCATCACTTCGGCCACGTCCTCGTCGTCGTGGATCGCAAACAGGCCGGTGCCGAAGCGCGAGTAGAACACCGCGTACGAGATCCACAGCGTGCCGACGGCGATCGCCAGCATCATCAGGTAGAGCGTGCCGGATGCCGACGGCGCGATCTTGGGGATGGCCGCCATCACCTGGATCCCCGGCCCGCCATCGACCGTATTGAGCATGATGGTGGCGAGCACGAACGTCACGGCGAGCGTGAGGAGCGCGAAGAGCTCGCCGCGCAATGCGCGCACGCGGAATACCACCGCGCCGAGCAGGAGTCCGAGCAGTGCCGCCGCCCCCGCCGCCAGCGGTAGCGTGGGCAGGAAAGGCCAGCCGTACTTCCCGGAAAGCGCGGCAGTGGTGTACACCCCCGCGCCGAAAAAGGCGCCGTGTCCGAAGGAGAAGTAGCCGGAGTAGCCGGACAGCAGGTTCCACGACGTGGCGAGCACGATCGCGTGCAGCAGGAGGTACATGAACGTCTCGTAGAACGCTGGCAGGCCGAGGAACGGCACCACGGCGAAAGCCAGCGCGAAGGCGGCGAATCCCGCGGCGACGCGCATCAGAACTTGGCCGGTCGCAGCACGATGATGGCGATGAGGAGCGAGAACGACACGAGCGGCGCCCACGTCGGCGCGGTCACGGCCATGGTGATCGCCTCGCTGACGCCGATCAGGAGGCCCGCGAGGAGCGGCCCGAGCGCGCTGCCGAGCCCGCCGATCATCACCGCGGCGAACACCACGCCCATCCACGCATAGATCTGCACCGGCGCGAGGGTGTGGCTGAGCGCGAGGCAGACGCCGGCCACGGCGGCGAACGCCGACGCCAGGCCCGAGATGACGTAGCCCAGGCGCTTCTCGTTCACGCCGAAAGCCGCCGCCATCGCCGCGTCCTCGGTCATCGCGCGCGCTGCGCGGCCAAAGTCGGTGAAGCGCAGCGCCGCCCACATCGCACCGCAAAGGAGGAGCGCGAAGCCGAGGGTAACGACCTCGGGCAGCGGAATATAGAAGATGCCGGCCTTCCAGCGCATGTTGGCGTAGACGCTGTCCATGCGATGGAAGTCGGCGGTCCAGAACCAGTGGATGCCCGCCTCGATGATGCTGGTGAGGCCGAAGGTGACGAGGAGCGTATTCAGCGTGTCGGCGGCGTAGCGCGAGAGGAACCAGTGCAGCGCCACGCCGGCGAGGAAGAAAAGCGGCACCGTCACCGCGAGCGTGACGAACGGGTCCAGGCGGTTGGAGAGCTGGAACGTGAGGTAGCCGCCGAGGAACGCGAGCGCGAAGTGCGCCAGGTTCACCTGGCGCAGCATCCCCCACGAAAGCGACAGCCCGAGCCCGAGCAGCCCGTACAGCGCGCCGATGAAGACGCCCGACAGAATCGACTGCCCGAGGAGCGTCGCGCTCGGCACTTACCCGCTCAGGTGATCTTCGCCCCGGGCGCGGCCCACTGCGTCGGATGCACGACGAACCATTTGCCCTGCTGCAGCTGCTTCACCTTGTACACGTCGCGGCCCTCGACATAGTTCTGCGGGCCGTTCCAGCTCAGCGTGCCGAAGAGCGTCTTCACCTCGCTCTTCTTCAGCCAGGCGGCGAGGGTCTTGTCGTCCAGGCTCTTCGTCGCGGTGACCGCCGCTTCGAGCACCTGCCACGCCGCGTACATGATCGCCGACTGCAGGTCGACCGCCGTGTACGGGATGCCGGCGTCCTTGGCGCGCTCGCCGAAGGTCTTCACGAACTCCGCGATCTTCGGATCGTCGGTGAACGGCGGATGCGATTCGAACGTCGTCAGCGCGAGCGAGCCCTGCGCCTCGGGCATCTTCAGCATCGGGCCCGGCGCCGGGAAAAGGTGCACCTGCGCAGGCGGCCGGTAGTCGATCTTCTTCATCGCTTCCAGCAGCAGCACGGGGTCGATGCCGTTGGTGCCGCCCCAGAGGAAGTCGGGGTTCACGTCCTTCACGCGGCTCGCGATCGGGCCGAAGTCGCGGTTGCCGAACTCGTATTCGATGTGCAGCACTTCCTGCAGGCCGCGCTTCTTCATCACCTCGCGCGCGCCGGCCGAGATGTGGTGCACCGACGGAAACTTGCTCGTGACGACGGCGACCGTCTTCGGCGGCTTGGGCAGCTTCGCCGCCGCGTCGAAGATCAGGTTCGGCCAGACGTTCTCCGGGTCGAAGGCGCTGCCCGATACCGGGAACTGCATCTCGTACTTCGCCAGGCGCGGGATGCCGAACGAGGTATGCAGCAGCACCTTGTTGTAGCGCTGTGCTACGCCCATGCCGGCGAGGATGTTGGCGGTCGCGTACGGGCTCTGGATCAGGTCCACCTTGTCGGCGGTGATGAGCTGCTCGTAGATCGTGCGCGTGAGCTCGGGCTTCGACTGGTCGTCGCGCAGCACCCACTCCACCGGCCGGCCGAGCAGCCCGCCGCGCTTGTTCAGGTCCTCGACGTAGATCTCGCCGGTCACCTTGTGAATGATGCCGAGGGAAGCGAGCGGGCCCGTCAGCGGCAGCGTGCTGCCGATGCGGATCGGCTTGCCCTGCGCTCGCAGTGCGGTCGGCAGAGCGATCGTAGACAGTAGTGCGCCTCCGGCCGCAAGGGCCCGGCGTCGATTGATTTTCATTGCTTGCTCCTCCTCGGGACGTGCGGGTATATTGTCCATACGCCAATCCATTGTCAATGAGCCAATTGAGGACCCATTGAAGAAAAAACGCGGCAGCCGCGGCATTCAGTCTATCGACACCGGCATCCGTCTCCTCGAGGCGCTGGAAAAAGCCGACGGCCCACTCGCGCTTAAAGAGCTCAGCGCCCGCGCCGAGCTCGACCCGAGCAGCGCACACCGCTATCTAGCGAGCTTCGTGCGCAGCGGCCTGGTGCGGCAGGAATCCGATACGCGTTACGACTTCGGCCCGCTCGCGCTTCGCATGGGCCTTGCTGCGGTGCGGCGCATCGATCCGGTGCAGATCACCGAGCGCACGCTCCCGGCGCTGGTCGCCGAAACCGGCTATACCGCCCTCCTCTGCGTGTGGAGCAATCGCGGCCCGACTGTCGTGCACTGGCAACGCGGGCCGACGCCGTTCGTCACCAACCTGGCGCTGGGCTCCGTGCTGCCGGTCTCTCGTTCCGCCACCGGCGCCATCTTCGTCGCGTTCCTGCCGGACACGGTTACAGCCGAGGCGCTCTCGGCCGAGTCGCGGCGCGAGCCCGTCGATCGCGCCGCCTTCGCCAAGGTCGTCGACCGCGTGCGCAAGACGCGCCTCGCATTCGCCGACAACGCCGTCATTCCCGGACTGTCCGCCGTGTCTTCGCCGGTGCTGCAGTGGAACGGCGAAGCCGCCGCGACGGTGACGCTGATCGGTCCCGACCCCGAGCTCGCCAAGGCGAGCCATCCCGCAGCCGGCGTGCTGCGCAAGCTGTGCGACCGGCTGTCGAAAGACTTCGGCGCCGGCGATCTCAAGGCAGCCGCATGAAACTCGTGACGTTCGAACTGGAGGGGCGCACTCGCGCCGGCGTGCTGGAAGACGCCGAGATCGTCGACCTCGGCGCCCCGATGCGCGAAGTCATCGCCAGCGGAAAGATGACGCGCGGCTCGCGTTTCCCGCTGTCGAAGGTCAAGCTGCGCGCGCCCATTCCGGATCCGGCGCTGGTGCTCTCGGTCGGCATGAACTACCACGAGCACCTGAAGGAGATGAAGACGCCGACGCCCGAGAAGCCGGCCGCGTTCACCAAGAGCGTGGCGAGCATCATCGCGAGCGGCGAGCCGATCAAGGTGCCGCCGGCCAACCCCGGCATGCTCGACTGGGAAGGCGAATTCACCGTGGTGATCGGAAGACCGTGCCACCGGGTAAAGGCGGCACAGGCGCTCGACTACGTCTTCGGCTACACGCTGGTGAACGACGTCTCGGCGCGCGACTGGGTGGCGCCGATCTTCTCCTCGACCGGCATCATGGGCCCGATCCACGCCTGGGAGCACAACCTCCTCGGCAAGATGTTCCCGACCTTCTGCCCGATGGGGCCGTGCATCGCGACCAAGGACGAGCTGCCCGATCCGGCGAACGTGCAGATAAAGACGCGCCTCAACGGCAAGGTGATGCAGGACGCTAACACCGACGACCTCGTGTTCAGCGTGGTGCAGCTCATCGAGTACTACTCGCAGTTCTACCTGTTCAGGCCCGGCGACGTGATCACCACCGGCTCGCCCAGCGGCGTCGGCTTCGGTCGCAATCCCAAGGTGTTCATGAAGCCGGGGGACGTCGTCGAAGTGGAAGTGAAGCAGATCGGCATCCTCCGTAACTCGATAGAGGCCTAAATCCATGGAATTCGGTTACTTCACGCTGAGCGACAACCATTACCCGAACAACCCGCGCTCGGCGAACCAGTTCGTCCTCGAGATCCGCGAGCAGGCAATCCTCGCCGACAAGATCGGCATGCATTCGGCCTGGATCGGCGAGCACCACTTCGACTCGCTCGGCGTCAACTCGCGCCCCGATCTTCTTCTCGCCAACGTCGCCGCGCAGACCAAGAACATCCGCCTCGCGCCGGCGGTGACGGTGCTGCCGCTGCATCACCCGGTGCATGTGGCGGAGATGTGGTCCACCCTCGACCTTCTTTCCAACGGGCGCGTGGATTTCGCCACCGGGCGCGGCTACGACCGCAAGGAATACGCGCCGTTCGGCGCCGATTTTTTTGCCTCCGCGGAGATATTCGAGGAAGGCATCGATGTCCTGCTGAAAGCGTGGAACTCGCCGGGCCCGTGGTCGCACAAGGGCAAGTACTACGACATCCCGGAGATGACGATCACGCCGAAGCCGGTGCAGAAGCCGCTGCCGTTCTATGTTGCCTCGTTCTCGAAGACCAGCATCGACATGGCGGCGAAGCGCGGCCTCAACATCATCTACGCGCCGTTTGCCGCCGGCATGATCTTCGGCGGCATCGACAAGGCGGTCGACACCTACCGCGAGGCCTGCGTCAAGGCGGGACAGAAACCGGGCCGCGCGATGTGCAGCTACTTCATCTTCATCGCCGACGACGAGAAGACCGAGGACTACGGCCGCCAGTCGCAGCTCGACTACTTCAACCACTGCGTGATCCGCGCCATCCCGAACAAGCCCGAGGACGCGCCGCCGACCATGCAGTACTTCATCAAGATCACCGAGATCCTGCGCAACATGAAGAAGGAGAATCTCACCGACCGCTCGATCCTGCTCGGCCGGCCGGAGCAGATCATCGAGTCGCTGAAGAAGGTGGAGAAGGCCGGCATCGAGGAGGTGATCCTGTACTTCAACGTCGGCAACAAGCCGCACGCGATGGTGAAGGAGCAGATGCACCGCTTCATGAAGGAAATCGCGCCGCACTTCAAGGGCAAGCACCTCGAGAGAATGAAGGTGGCCGCCTAGCCATGTGGGAAGAAGTCCTCGCCCGCGAGAAGGCGCAGCACGATGCGCGCGACTTCCGCACGGCGCTCGGCTGCTTCCCTACGGGCGTGTGCCTCGTCACAACGCTCGCCGACGGCAAGCGCGTCGGCCTGACGGCCAATTCCTTCAGCTCGGTGTCGCTCGATCCGCCGATGGTGCTGTGGAGCCTCGCGCGCACCGCGACCAGCGCGCCGATCTTCCGCGACGCCGAGTACTTCGCCATCAACGTGCTTGCCGCGGGGGATGAAGCGCTTTCCTCGCATTTCGCCAAGGCGGGCCCGGACAAGTTCGCGCCATATGCCGAAAGATTCACCGAGGGGCTGGCCGGCCTGCCGGTGCTGCAGGGCGCGGTAGCGACGTTCGAATGCCACAGCCGCCACCGCTACTACGGCGGCGACCACATCATCGTGATCGGCGTGGTCGAGCGCTATGCGCACAACGACCGCGCGCCTCTCATCTTTTGCCGGGGGAAATACGCATGAGCCGCATCCTGACCACCCACGTCGGCAGCCTGCCGCGACCGCACGACCTCCTCGACATGATGAAGGCCCGGCTTTCCGGCCAGAGCGTGGACAACGCCGCGTACGAGCAGCGCGTGCGCCAGGCGGTGATGGACATCGTCAAGCAGCAGAAGGAATGCGGCGTCGACGTCGTCACCGACGGCGAGCAATCCAAGCCGGGCTTTTTCTCCTACGTGCGCGAGCGCATGGATGGATTCGAACCCAAGCCCGGCCGCAAGCTCGGACTGTTCAAGGCGGAGACCGCGGCGTTTCCGGAGTACTACGCGCAATACTTCAAGGACGCGATGCTGGGCGGCACGATCATGCCGTTCGTGCCCCTGGTGTGCACCGGGCCTGTCACCTATCGCAACCTGGAGCCGTTGAAGCGCGACATCGACAACCTCAAGGCTGCTGTCGCGGCAGCGGGGGCAAGAAATGCGTTCATGCCGGCGATCGCACCGAGCGGAGTCGGCCTCAACGACTATTACAAGAGCGAGGAGGAATACTTCCACGCCGTCGGCAAGGCGCTGCGCACCGAATACAAGGCGATCGTCGACGCGGGGCTCACGCTGCAGGTCGACGATCCATTCCTCTGCGAGATGCTCATCGATCCGGACCTCGACGCCAAGCAGAAGCGCAGGACCGCCTGGATGTACGTCGAGGTGATCAACGAGACCCTCAAGGGCATCCCGGCGGAGAAAGTGCGGTTCCATACCTGCTACAGCATCAACGAAGGGCCGCGCATCCATGACGCGCCAATGTCCGAGGTGGCGCCTTACATGCTGAAGATCAATGCCGGCGCGTACAGCTTCGAGTACGGCAACCCACGCCACGAGCATGAGCACCACGTCTGGGAAAGCATCAAGTTTCCCGATGGCAAGAAGCTGATTCCCGGGATGATCATGCACGCCGTCAATATCGTGGAGCATCCGGAGCTGATCGCCGAGCGCCTCGGCCGCTTCGCCAATGCCGTGGGACGAGACAACATCATGGCCGGCGCCGACTGCGGCTTCTCTTCGCAGGCGAACTACCGCCCCGAAGTGCATCCGACGGTGATGTGGGCGAAATTCGAAGCCATGCGCGAAGGCGCCGATCTTGCCGCCAAGCGCCTATGGAAAAAGCTTTCTGGTAAAGCGAAGCCTGCCAAAACGAAAGCGAGAAAGAAATGAGAGCCGTCATCGCCGCCCTCGTATTCGCCGTGAGCGCGTCGCTTCATGCGGCGGACAGGCTCACGCTCGGCTTCATGACAACGCTGTCCGGTCCCGCGGCCGTCATCGGCAACGATATCCGCGACGGCATGCGCCTCGCCCTGGACCACCTCAACAACCGCGTCGGCGGCTTGCCGACCACCGTTCTGGTCGAGGACGACAAGCAGAAGCCCGAAGTGGCAGTCGACCTGGCGAACAAGTTCGTGCGCCAGGACCATGTCCACGCGCTCATCGGCTTCAGCTTCTCCAACCTGCTGCTAGCCGTCTACCAGCCGGTCGTCCAGTCGGAAACCGTGCTGATCAGCTCGAACCCGGGGCCGTCGCAGATCGCCGGCAAGGAGTGCTCTCCTTACTTCTTCTCTACTTCATGGCAAGGCGACAGCTTTGCCGAGGCGATGGGCGCGTATCTGACCAAGAAGGGCGTGGACAACGTCTACCTGCTCGCCCCGAATTACGCCGCCGGGAAAGACGTCCTCGCCGGCTTCAAGCGGTTCTACAAGGGAAAGCTGGCCGGCGAGGTGTACACGGGCCTCGGCCAGATGGATTTTTCGGCCGAGCTGGCGCAGCTGCGCTCCACCAATCCGTCCGCCGTGTTCGCTTTCTATCCCGGCGGCCTCGGCATCAATTTCGTGAAGCAGTATTCGCAGGCCGGCCTGAAGGACAAGTTCCCGCTCTATACCTCCTACACGGTCGACAATACGACACTGCCGGCAATCGGAGACGATGCGGTGGGGATCATCCGCACCTCGTTCTGGAACGACGATAGCGACAACCCGATGGCGAAGCGCTTCGTCGCCGATTTCCAGAAAAAGCACGGGCGGGCTCCGGCCGAGTACGCCGCCCAGGCCTATGACACGGTCATGCTGCTCGACGCCGCGGTGCGCGATGTGAAGGGCAACGTGGAGAACAAGCCGGCCTTCCTTGCCGCGCTGAAAAAGGCCAGCTTCAAGTCTCTGCGCGGCAATTTCCGCTTCGGCAATAACAATTTCCCGATCCAGGACTACTACGCCGGGCAGATCGTCAAGGATGGCGGCAAGCCGCGCATCAAGACCGATGAGCTGGTGCTCAAGGACCACGGCGACGCCTATGGAAGTCAGTGCAGCTTGAAGTGATTTGATGTTCTTGGAACGCTCAGGCGCCGGCTCGCCCCCTCTCGTTTTCATCCACGGCTTCACGTGCTCGCACGAGGACTGGGAAGCGCAGCGCCGCGCGCTCGAGGCGACGCACGAGGTGATCGCATGCGACCTGCCGGGGCACGGGCGCACGCCTGCGCGCCTGGAGGACGCGAGCATCGAGCACTTCGGTCGCGAGGTCGCACAGTTGTTGTCGACGCCTTCAATCCTGATCGGGCACAGCATGGGCTGCCGCGTCGCATTGCAGGCCGCCGCGCTGCGTCCGGATGCGGTCGCCGGCCTGGTGCTCGTCGATGGCAGCCGCGTCGGCGTCGGCGACCCGGCGCAGGCACAAGCCGCCGTGCGCGCGCAGATCGAGGCGAAAGGCTTCGGCGCCTTCAACGAGGCCTTCTTCGCGGGCATGGTGTTCCGCCCCCTGCCCGGCGCCGATGCGCTGCTCGCGCGAGCCAAGCGCATGCCGGAGGACTTCGGCACGGCCCTCTTCCTCGA
>DATLDY010000211.1:0-6445 GCA_035525655.1 Burkholderiales bacterium | reverse complement strand
CCAGCCAAAGGCGATACCCCATAGCACTTGCGCGAGCGCGAGGGTGATCATCAGGAAGTACGTGCCGCGTGCGCGCAGTGCGAGCAGGCCGTAGATGGCTCCCAGGAGTGCAGACAGTGCCAGGCCGACCGGGAGCCCAAGCCATGGGTTCCAGCCGGCCCGGAGGCTGAGGAGAGCCACGGCGTACGCGGCGATGCCGAAGAACGCGGCATGGCCGAGCGATGCTAGGCCGGCATAGCCAAGCAGGAGATCCAGGCTCATCGCGAAAAGCGCCAGGATCAGCATCTTGGTCACCAGGCCCACCTGGTACGACGAAAGGACGAACGGCAGCGCGAGCAGGACGATGAGCACGCCCAGGCCGGACAGCATCCACGTGCGCGTACTCATTCGCGGCCGAACAATCCGGTGGGCCGCACGGCGAGGATCACCGCCATCGGCACGAAGATGGTGAACATAGCGAACTCTGGGAAGAACGCCTTGCCGAAGTTGTCGAGCAGGCCGACGAGCAGCCCGCCGACGAGCGCGCCCTTGAGGCTGCCGAGGCCGCCGACGATCACCACCACGAAGGCGAGGAGCAGCACCTCGAAATCCGCACCCGGATAGACGCCGAAGAGCGGTCCGCCGAGCACGCCGCCCAGCGCGGCCAGGAATGCGCCGAGCGCGAACACCAGCGTGAAGAGGAGCGACACGTTGATGCCAAGGCCCCGCGCGGTCTCCTCGTCGTCGACGCCCGCGCGCAGCATGGCGCCGATGCGCGTGCCTTCCTGGAACCACCAGAGCGCGCCGCCCACCGCGAGTCCGACCGCGATCAGGAACAGGCGATACGTCGGAAACACGCGGTCGCCGATCTCCACCGAGCCCGACAGCCACGCCGGCTTCGCCAGCATCATCGGATTGCCGCCCCAGATCCACAGCGCGAGGTCGGCGAACATGAAGAGAAAGCCGAAGGTGAGCAGCGTCTGCGCGAGCTCATCGAGGTGGAAGCGGCGCAGGAAGAAGCGCTCCATCGCCGCGCCGAGCAGCGCCACCGCCGCGGTGGCGACAACGATGGCGAGGAGGAAGCTGCCGGTCGCGCGCACCACCGAAAGCCCGATGTAGCCCGCGAGCATGTAGTACGAGCCGTGCGTGAGGTTGAGGATCTTCATCAACCCGTAGATGAGCGACAGTCCCGCGGCAAGCAGGAACAGCAGCATGCCGAACGAGACGCCGTTCAGGGTGTGGATGACCCAGACCGTCATGGAGGGACGAATGTACACTGTGCCCTCACCCGAGGAGGAGTCCATGACCCGCTTCAGCCTGAGCCGGATCGCCGTCGTTGCGATTTTCGCGCTCGCACCGATGATCGCCGCCGCCCAGCCGAAGGGCCCGATCAAGATCGGCGGCCTGTTCGAGATGACCGGCGTCTTCTCGCCGAACGCGACCGAAGCCCAGCAAGGCATGCAGCTGTATTTCGACGAGATCGGCAACACCGTCGCCGGACGCAAGATCGAGGTGATCATCGAGGACACCGCGGGCAAGCCCGACCAGGGCCTGACCAAGGCGCGCAAGCTGATCGAGAGCGACAAGGTCCACATGCTGGTGGGCATCGTGAACACCGGCGTCGCGCTCGCCGTCTCCAGCTACATCCGCGAGAAGAAGGTCCCCCTCATCATCAATGCCGACGCCGGCGCCACCGCCCTCACCATGCCGGGGAAGTTCCTGAATCCCTTCATCGTGCGCGTGTCGCAGATCGGCCGGGGCCCGGGTGCCGCGGCCGCCGACTGGGCGTACAAGCAGGGCTGGCGGCGGGTGTCGCTGATCGCGGGCGACTATGCCGGCGGCGTGGAAGTGATGGGCAGCTTCGCCCGCGTGTTCTGCCTGCGCGGCGGCCAGATCGTGCAGGAGCAGTACGCGCCGCTCGGCACGCCGGACTTCGGCCCGTATATCAACAATATCGAGCGCAAGGTCGACGGCGTCGTCGCGTTCACCCCCGGCGCCGACGGCCTGCGCTTCGCGCGCCAGTACATCGAGGCCGGCCTCAAGGGCAAGATCCCGCTGATGGACATCTACGGCCAGGCGACCTACGAGCCGAACCTCACGCAAATCGGCGATTCGGCACTCGGCGTACTTTCGGCGCTGCACTACAGCTCGCAGATCAAGACGCCGGAGAATGAGCGCTTCGTCAAGGCGTTCCGCGCCAAGTACGGCCACCTGCCGAGCGATAACGGCCCGGACGGCTATGTCGGCGCGCGCGCCATCGTCGAAGCCGCCAAGGCTTCGAACGGAGCCGTCGAGGACGGCGAGAAGTTCATCGCGGCGCTGAAGGGCGTCAAGTTCCCCTCGCCCAAGGGCGACATCGCCATCGACCAGTACGGCAACGTGATCCAGAGCCAGTACATCCGCAAGGTGGAGAAGGTCGGCGCCGACTACGTGAACACGCCCATCGCCACCTATGACTCGGTCGACCAGTTCTGGCCGTTCAAGTCCGAGGAGTACCTGAAGTTCAAGTTCTATGCCGAGCTGAAGGGCAAGCTCACCGACTGCGCCAAGTGCCTCGAGAAGCAGTGATGCACTCATGATACGAGTGGCAGGCATTGACCTCGAGGTCCACGACCAGGGGAAGGGCGAGCCGCTTTTCTTCCTGCATAGCGCGCAGGGATTCGACCCGCGCCATGAGGTTGTGCCGCTGCTGGAAAAGAAGCACCGCCTCATCGCGCCGTCGCATCCGGGCTTCGGCAAATCGAGCCTGCCCGACTGGCTCGACAGCGTGGACGACATCGCGCACGTTTATCTGGAGCTGCTGGACCATTTGAAGCTGAAAACGGTGCAGCTGGTGGGCTGCTCCATCGGCGGCTGGATCGCGGCCGAGATGGCGACCAAGGCGCCCGAGCGCTTTCCAAGGCTTGTGATGGTCGGCGCGGTGGGCGTGAAGACGGGTCCGGTTGACAAGCTCGACATTCCGGACATCTTCGCCCTGGCGCCGGAGAAGGTCGACGAGCTCCTCTTCGCCGATCCCGCGCGCATGAAAATGGATCCGTCGAAGATGACCGACGAGGAGATCGGGATCCGCGTGCGCAATCGCGAGACGCTCGCCCTCATTACGTGGGAGCCGTGGATGCACAACCCCAAGCTCAAGCATCGACTGCAGCGCGCGGCGATGCCGGCGCTCTTCATGCGGGGTGAAAAGGATGGGCTGGTCTCGGCGCGGTACATGGAGGCCTACGCCAAGCTCCTTCCCAATGCGCGCACCGTGACCATTCCCGGCGCCGGCCACGCACCGCAGATCGAGCAGCCGAAAGCTTTCGCCGAGGCGCTGTTCCGTTTCATTGAAGGAAAATGAGGGCTACATGAAAGCGTGGCATTTCAGCGAGAACGCGTATCCCTACCTCCCGCCCGAGGAAAGCTATCGCTCGATTCGCGTGACGCTGCCGAACAAGGTGTACGACCCAGAGAAGGGCGCGGCGCTCTACGACCGCTTCATCGACGAGTGGCTGATCGCCGAGGAAGAAGGCGTGGAGATCATGCTGAACGAGCATCACCAGACGGCGACCTGCGTCGATCCGGCGGCGCCGATCATGCTGGGCGCGCTCGCGCGGCTGACTAAAACGGCCCGCTTGCTCATATTGGGAAATCCCATTGCCAATCGCCGCCAGCCGGTGCGCGTCGCGGAGGAGATGGCGCTCGTCGACGTGCTCTCGCGCGGCCGCGTCGAGGCGGGATTCGTGCGCGGCGTGCCTTACGAGATCACGCCGGCCAACTCCAACCCGGTGCGCATGAACGAGCGGCATTGGGAAGCGCTCGAGCTCATCGTCAAGGCATGGACGACGCGCGAACCGTTCAGCCACGAAGGCCGCTTCTTCCATCATCGCAACGTGAACATCTGGCCGCGTTGCTGGCAGCAGCCGCATCCGCCGATCTGGATCAGCACCACCAGCGCCGGCGGTGCCGCGCAGGCGGGCGCGAAGGGTTACGTGCAGGCAACGTTCCTCACCGGCTTCGATGGCACGAAGCAGATCTACGAGGGCTATCGCAAGGGCTGGCGCCAGGCCGGCCTCGGCCAGGACGTACCCATCGACCGGCTCGCCTACGCGGCGCTCGTCTATACGCACAAGGACGAGAAGAAGGCTCGCGAAGGCGCCGAGAAGCTCCTCTGGTACGTGCGCTCGAACAAGGTGCCGCCGGAGTTCTCCAATCCGCCGGGCTACGTTCCGGTGGGCGCCAACGTGGCGATGCTGCGCGGCGCCGAGCACCCGCTCTCTGCCTTCAAGAAGTCGGCCAGCTTCGACGCCGCCATCGCCGGCGGCTTCATGTTCGCCGGCACCCCCGACCAGGTGCTGAAGCAGATCCAGAAGCACTACGAGCACGTCGGCGGCTGGGGCCACCTCCTGATCATGGGCCAGGCCGGATTCCTCGAGCACGACGAGACGGTGGAAGGCATCCGCACCTTTGCCCGCGAGGTCTATCCGCGCCTGAAGGAGCTGTATCCCGATAGCACCGTGTCGGGCTTCGACTCGCGCAAAGCAAAATCCGCCTAGCGGAAAATGGTGACTGTCACCATTTAAATGGGTGTGTTCCTCGTCACGGGCGGGACGCGGGGCATCGGTGCAGCGACCGCGCGCCTTGCCGCCAAGCGGGGCTACAAGGTCGCGGTGTTCTACCGTTCGAACACCAGCGCGGCCGATGCGCTGGCGGCCGAGATTGGAGCGCTAGCGATAAAAGCGGACGTCGGCGACGAGGCGGCGCTGATGCGCGGCTTCGAGGCTGTGGATCGCCTCGGCAAGCTCGAGGTGCTCGTCAACAACGCCGGCGTCACCGGTAAGGTCGGACCGTTAACCAGCCTCGATGCAAAGCAGGTCGAGGACGTGCTGCGCGTCAACGTCACCGGTGCCTTCCTCGCCAGCCGCGAAGCGGTGAAGCGCATGTCGAAGCGCCATGGCGGCGCCGGCGGTGCGATCGTCAACGTCTCCTCCGGCGCCGCGCGCACTGGATCACCTGGCGTCTGGGTCCATTACGCGGCGAGCAAGGCGGCGCTCGATACCCTGACGCTCGGACTGGCGAAGGAAGTCGGCGCCGAAGGCGTGCGGGTCAACAGCGTGCGGCCGGGCTTCGTCGACACCGAAATCCATGCCGGGCGTCCGCCGGGCCAGCTCCAGGCGCTGGCGAAGAACGTACCGCTCGGCCGCATCGGCCAGCCCGAGGAGATCGCGCGCACCATCGTGTGGCTCGCCTCCGCCGAGGCGTCGTACATCACCGGGGCAATCCTGGAAGCGACCGGCGGCGTCTAGACGAGAAGCGGCCCGCGCGGCGCCGTGTGCAGGCTCTCGGCGCCACTTTCCGTGACGACCACCAGCTCGCCCGTCTGCATGCCGGTCTTCTGATCGAGCGTGATCACGTTGGGCTGGATGACCATCATCATCCCGACCTGGAGCGTTATGTCGGGCACCGGCTCGTCGCCACGCGTAGGGGAGCCCAGGATCGGTTGAAGATAGCCGCCGCCGAAGCCGTGCACGATGTCGTCGTAGTACGTGAGCCCCGCCTCCTCCACCACTTTTCGACCGACCAGCAGGTCGCGCACATGCGCGCCGGGCCTGATCGCCTTGAAGATCGCCTCGTAGGCCGCATCCGCCGTGTCATGTAGCTTGCGATAGAGCGGCGTCAGCGGCTCGCCGACCGAGAACGTGCGCAGCACCTGGCCCCAGTGCTCCCAGAAGCTCGCGGTGATCTCGGTGAATACCACGTCGCCCTTGGCGATCTTGCGCGTGAGGGTGTGCTGGCGAGGCACGAAGATGTCCGGAGAATGCATCGACGTGGTGCCGAGGAAATGGATGATGTTCTGCGCGCGCCACGGCGTGTAGCTCGCCTCGATGATCGCGGCAAGGTCGCGCTCGTCCATGCCCGGACGCATCTCGCGCGCCAGCGCCTCGATCGGCAGGTCCGAAAGGCGCGCGGCGATGCGGTACCACTCGATCTCCTCCGGCGACTTCACCATCCGCAGTCCGCCGTAGGCACGATTGAGGTCGGCCACGTCGCCGAATTTGCCGCCGAGTGCCTTGTAGAAGGCCACCGGCAGCCCGCCGACGAAGCCGAGGCGATTCGGCTTTACGCCGCGCGCTTCCAATTCAGCGATCACGGTGGGCGCCGTCATCGGCCCGCCCCAGCGCACGTCCGCATCGCCAGACATCAGCGCCTCGGCCTGAGGCATGTGGTTGTAGAACTGAATGAAGAGGGTGTCCCGGCGCTGCGGCGTGAAGACCAGCACTGCCTCGAACGTCGGCATCCAGTCCGAAAGCCAATGCACCGGCCCGCCGCGGAAGAAACCGCCGTAGGCGACGAGGTGATCGATGCCCGCCTGCGCCATCGCCTTGGCCATGAGCCCGCGCCGGCGCTCGAGCTCGCCGCGGCTGAAGCGAGGGTAATCCGCGTCGACGATCGCCTGCAGGCGCGCCGGCAGGTTGAGGGCGAGCTT
>DATLDY010000205.1:0-13974 GCA_035525655.1 Burkholderiales bacterium | reverse complement strand
TCCTCAACGACGAATTACGCGAGCTGATCATCGCCCGCGCTCCGGCAAGAAAGCTCAAAGAAGTCGCGCGTGCAGCCGGCACGCAACCGCTCAGGGAAGCCGCCATGCGGCTGGTCAATAACGGAGAAACAAGTCTCGAGGAGATTAATCGTGTCACTTTTGTGGCGTAACAAGAAGCTGCGTATCGGCCTCGCGCCGGACCGCATTTACATCAGCGGCGCGAAAGCCGTCGAGCTCGCATCCAACGACGGCAGCTGGACCGCAGCCGTGGAGTCACTGGGGACGGTCCTCGCAAGCACCAAAGGGGAAGCAACGGTGGTGCTCGCCGACCAGTTCGTGCGCTACACGCTGCTGCCGTGGAACGAGACGCTGAAGAGCGCCGAGCAGTGGAATGCGCTCGCCAGCCATCGCTTCACCACGCTGCACGGCCCGAAAGCCGGCGACTGGCAGATCAACGTCGCCGAGACGGCGCCGATGGGCCCGCGCCTCGCCTGCGCAGTCGACCGCTCGCTGATCGAGCGCCTCGCCGACGCGTTCGTGAAGGCGAACGTGCGCCTCGCCTCGGTGCAGCCGTTCCTCGTCGCGGCCTTCAACCGCATCCGCAAGACCGTCGGCAACGGGTCGTGCTGGATCGTGGTCGAGGAGCCCGGCCGCCTGACCCTCGCGCTCATCCAGCGCGGGATGTGGGTGGCGATCCGCACGCGCCGCGCCGACAAGTCCTGGCGCACCGTGCTGCCCGAGATGCTGGAACGCGAAAGCGCGTTCCTCGGCCTCTCGTCGCCCATCACGCGCGTGGTCGTTTGCGCGCAGGGCGAGTTCAACACCGAGATGTACGACGCCTGGCGTGCAGAAGCGCTGGCGTACAGGGACCTTGCACTCGCTGCCGAATAAATGAGCGCTTCGTAAAGGAGTCATATGCAACGTATCGAACTCGATTTCGTCCGCCGCCGCCCGGCTTCCCGCTGGGCCGGCAGGATCCTTCTCGCCGTGGCGCTGGGCGTCGCCGGCGAGATGAGCTTCACCTTCGTGCAGCTCGAGCGGGCGGTGAAATCGAACGAGGCCATCGTCGCTCGCGCCCAGCCGCGCAAGCCCGTCGCGAACGTTTCCGCGGACGAGGTTGCGCTCGCGCGCGACACGGTGAACCGCCTCGGCCTGCCGTGGACCAAGCTGTTCGCGGCGCTGGAAGGCGCGGCGAACGAGCAGGTTGCGCTGCTCGCCATCGAGCCCGATACGAAGACCGGCACCGTGACCATCTCGGGCGACAGCAAGGACTACCTCGCTGCGCTCACCTATGTGCTGAACCTCAGCCGCGCCGACACGCTCTCGCGCGTGCAGCTCGTGCGCCACGAGGTGAAGCAGAACGACCCGCAGCGCCCGGTGTCGTTCTCGATCTCGGCCGCCTGGAACGAGGTGAAAAAATGAAGCACAAGATCCAGCACCACTTGTACCGTCTTCGCGACGAGCTCGGCATCACGGGGCTCGCCGCTCTTTTCTTGTTCGCCGCCGCGGGACTGTTCATGACGTTCGTCCTGCAGCCGCTGAAGGACAAGAACCGGATACTCGAGTCGCGCGCCGGCTCGGTGCGCGAGCTCGCGCCCGGCCAGGCCGGCAACGCGGCCGAGAAAATCGGCGCGGTGTACCAGTACCTGGAGAAGGCCGAGACCACGACCGACTGGCTGGCGAAGCTCTACGCCATCGGCAAGGCCACCGGCGTCGAGCTGCAGTCGGCGAGCTACAAGACGCAGTCCGCCGGCGGACGCCTGGAGCGCTATGAGATCGTGGTGCCGCTCACCGGCAGCTACACCCAGATGCGCGACTTCCTCAAGCGCTCGCTCGCCGAGATCCCGGTGCTTTCGCTCGACCAGATCTCGCTCAAGCGCGAGAACCGGCGCGAAGGCACCGTGCAGGCCGAGCTGCGCCTCACCCTCCATATGGTGAAGTCATGAAACCCATTTTCAAGAAAGTCTTCGCCGGCGTCGCCGTGCTCGGCGCCCTGGCTTCCGTCGTTGCCGGCCGCGAGCAATCGTCCCCGGCCGTGGTGGAGCCGGTCGCGCGCATGGACACGCGGCTTCGTGTCGACGCCGACATCGACCTCGCCAAGCTCGAGGAACGCATCGACGAAGGAGCGAAGATCGACGCCTTCGCCCCGCGCAACTTCTCGCCGGTGATGCCGCCGCAGGCCGCGGGCGCGCCGGCGCAGCAGGAGGCCCCGCCGCTGCCCTTCCGCTACCTCGGCAAGATGGTCGAGGACGGCAAGCTCTCCGTGTTCCTCGCCAACGGCGACGAAAGCGTGACCGTGCATGCCGGCCAGCGCATCGGCGACTACCGCATCGACAAGATCACCGAGGCGGAAGTCCGCTTCACCTACCTGCCACTCAAAACGAAACAGAGCCTCCCGCTATGAAAAAAATCCTGGCACTGATCCTCCTCGCGCTGGTTCTTACCGCCTGCGCGACCAAAGAAGAATTCCGCCAAGCCCGCATCGAAGTCGAGGCCGGCAACGAGGAAGAAGGCCTTGCGCGCCTCGAGCAGGCGCTGAAGGCCAATCCGCAGGACACGGAGCTGCGCAATTACTACCAGCGCCACAAGGCGGTGGCCGTGCAGCGCTACATCGAGCTCGGCGACAACGCCCGCGGCGCCGGCGCCTATGAGCGCGCCGAGCAGGCCTACGGCCGGGCGCTGCGCTTCGACCCCGAGAACCAGCGGGCGAAGGTCGGCATCGACCTGCTGCGCAAGGATCGCGAGCATCGCGCCCTGCTGAACGACGCGCAGGTTGCGCTCAAGGCCGGCGACGAGAAAGGCGCGGAAGCCAAGCTGAAGCAGGTGCAGGCGGAGAATCCGTCTAACAAGGAGGCGCGCAACGCCCTGCGCCGCATCGACGAGAAGACCGCCAAGACGCAGACCACGCCGCAGCTCAACGCCGCGCTGAAGAAGCCGATCACGCTCGAATTCCGCGACGCGCCGCTGCGCCAGGTGTTCGAGATCATCTCGCGCCAGACCGGCCTCAACTTCATCTTCGACAAGGACGTGCCGGCCGATGCGCGCGCCACGATCTTCGTCAAGGAGACGAGCATCGACGAGGCCATGCGCATCATGCTGGTCACCAACCAGCTCGACCGCAAGGTGCTGAATGAAAATTCCGTGCTGATCTATCCGAACACGCCGAACAAGGCGCGCGACTACAAGGACCTGGTGGTACGCAGCTTCTACCTCGCCAACGCGGACGTGAAGTCGACCGCGACGATGGTGCGCCAGCTCGTCAAGACGCGCGACCTTTTCGTGGACGAGAAGCTCAACCTCCTCGTGATCCGCGACACCCCCGAAGCCGTGCGCATGGCGGAGAAGCTGATCGCCAACCAGGACAAGGCCGAGCCCGAAGTCATGCTGGAGGTGGAAGTGCTCGAAGTGGGCGCGAACCAGCTCACGCAGGCCGGCATCCAATGGCCGGGCTCGATCGGCATCGGCCTGAAGGGCGCCGCTGGCGTCGCCGGCCAGCTGACCGGCCGCGAAGCGACCCACATGAGCAGCGGCCTGGTGAGCGTCACGGTGCCCGACCCGATGATCGCGTTCAACCTGCGCCAGCAGGTCGGCCGCAACAACGTGCTCGCGAACCCGCGCATCCGCGCAAAGAACCGCGAGAAAGCTCGCATCCATATCGGCGACAAGGTGCCGGTAATCACCACCACGGCCGGGGCCACGGGCTTCGTGTCGGAGTCGGTGAACTACCTCGACGTTGGTCTGAAGCTGGAGGTCGAGCCGCAGGTGTACCTCGATGACGATGTCGGCATCAAGGTGTCGCTCGAGGTGAGCAACATCGCGAGCCAGATCAAGACGTCCTCGGGCACGGTGGCCTACCAGGTCGGCACGCGCAACGCCACGACCACGCTGCGCCTGCGTGACGGCGAGACCCAGGTGCTCGCGGGCCTGATCAGCAACGAGGACCGCCGCAACTCCACCCAGGTGCCCGGCCTTGCCGAGCTGCCGGTGGCGGGGCGCCTGTTCCAGAACAAGGACGACGTCAACAACAAGACCGAGGTGGTGCTCCTCATCACGCCGCGCGTGATCCGCAACATCGAGCGTCCGGAAGTGCGCCTGGAGGAGTTCAACTCCGGCACGGAAGCCGAGGTCGGCGGGTCGTCGCTTTCGCTGCCGTCGCTCGTTCCGTTCGCACCGGCGCCCGCGGCGCCGATCCCGGCACCTGCCGCGGCCCAGCCGGCCATCCCCTCGACGCTCGGCTCGCCGGCGCCGGCGGCTGGCCCCCAGCGATAGGCCATCATGAAAGGCTTTACGCTCATCGAGCTGGTCATCACGGTAGCGATCGTGGCGCTGCTTGCCTCGGTCGCCCTGCCGCTGGCCGAGGTGACCGTGCAGCGCAACAAGGAGAAGGACCTCCGCGTTGCGCTGCGCGAGATCCGCGGCGCGATCGATGCCTACAAGCGCGCGGCCGATGAAGGCGCTATCGAGCGCAAGGCGGACGAGTCGGGGTATCCGCCGACCCTCGCCGCGCTGGCCGAAGGCGTGGCCGACAAGCGCAAGACCGACGGCACCAAAATCTATTTCCTGCGCCGCGTGCCGGCCGACCCGCTCACCGGGGAGGACTGGGGCCTGCGCAGCTACGCGAGCACGCCCACCGAGCCACAGCCGGGCAAGGACGTGTTCGACATCTTCTCCCGCAGCGCCGAAAGAGCGCTCAACGGGACGCCTTACAGGGAGTGGTAAAAATGAAAAAGCTGGCTGGCTTTACCTTGATCGAGCTGATGGTGGTGCTCGCCGTCATCGCCCTTCTGATGTCGGTGGTGGTGCCGGACTACATGGGCCGCATGCGCCGCGCCGAGGAAGCGGTGCTGCAGGAAAACCTCGCGCTGATGCGCGACTCGCTCGACAAGCACTACGCCGACACCGGGCGCTATCCGACGACGATCGACGAGCTGGTGGCCAAGCGCTACCTGCGCACCATCCCGAAGGATCCGTTCACGCACAGCGCGTCGACCTGGGTGCCGGTGCCGCCGCAGGACACGCGCAAGGGCAACGTCTACGACGTGAAGAGCGCAGCGAAAGGCTATGAGCGTTACTAGCCCCAAGCCGATCTCGAACCCGGCGTTCTTCGCCCGGCGGCCGATTCAAAGCGCGCCCAAGGTGGTGCTGCGCAGCGCCCCCGGGGCGCGGAACAAGGCGCTGACCCCGGTGACGCAGACCCTCACGGGGCAGCGTGGCTTTACCTATCTGGGCCTGATGATCATCGTGGCGATCATGGGCGCCGGCCTCGCCGCCTTCGGCACGATCTATTCGCAGACCGCGCAGCGCGACAAGGAGGCGGAGCTCCTCTTCGTCGGCGAGCAGTTTCGCGCCGCGATCGGCAGTTATTACCTCAAGAGCCGCGTCTACCCCAAAAAGCTCGATGACCTGGTCGAGGACAAGCGCTTCCCGATGCCGGTGCGCCACCTGCGGCGCATCTATGCCGACCCGATGACCGGGAAGGCGGACTGGGGCATCGTCGAGTTCCCCGGCGGCGGCGGCATCATGGGCGTGTACAGCCTGTCGGAAGAAAAGCCGATCAAGACCGGCAACTTCAGCACCAAGCAGGCGGCCTTCGAAGACGCGGAAAATTACACGAAATGGACGTTCACCTATAGTCCTCCCGGCTCAGGGTCGAACGTCCCGCAGGCCCCGACCCGGTAACAAACTTGCTACATCTGTAGCGCAGCCCCTGCACCCGCCGGACGCTGGCCATCGCACTGTTAGCAGTCCCTGCTCCTCACCGAGGGGGACCAAACAACGCGTAGCCACCTCCGATAGCGGGGCGCAGGGGCGGCCTGCAACATTATCCTTAGGCACCTAAGGATATCTTTGCCGAGTTCGGGCTCGAAAACCTGGTTTGTGGCGGCGATCTTCGCCGGAGCGGCGCTGGCGCAGGAGCCGGCGCCGCTGCCGTCCTTCGCACAGCTCGAGGCCGCGGGCGCGCGCATCGGGACGATCAACGTCGTCACCGACGACATCTTCGACCGCGACGATCCGCGCGAGAACAACATCGCCTTCCGCGCGGCAAACGCGCTGCATGTCACCACGAAGCCGTGGCTGATCCGCCGCGTGCTGCTGTTCAAGCCCGGCGACCCGGTTGCGCAGCGGGTCATCGACGAGACCGAGCGGCTGATCCGATCCAGCACTACGGTCTACGACGTCACCATCAGGCCGGTCGCTTATCGAGACGGGGTGGTGGACATCGAGGTGCACACCCGCGACACCTGGACGCTGCAGCCCGGCCTCAAGTTCCGCCGCGAAGGCGGCGTGAGCTCGGGCGCCTTGAACGTAAAGGAAACCAACCTCGCCGGCACCGGTACGACCATCGGTATCGAGCGCAATTCCACCGTCGATCGCAGCGGTACGGTGCTCGAGCTTTCGCACGATCACTTGTTCGACGGCTGGACGGGCATCGCGCTGCGCCGCGCCGCCTATGACGACGGCTCGGCGAGCTCGTTGACCCTGAGCCATCCCTTCTACGCGCTCGACACGCGCTGGGCGGCCGGGGCGAGCATCGCTCGATTCGATCGCCGCGACGCGGTGTTCGAAGGCGGCAACGCGGTCGGCGATTACCGCCACCTGCAGCACGCCGGGGAGCTCTTCGCGGGCCACTCGAACGGCCTGGTCGGGCGCTGGACGCATCGCCAGACAGTCGGCATCAATTACCAGGCCGACGCCTACGAGATCGATCCTTCGCGTCCGCCGCCGCTCACGCCGCCGGTCGACCGCACGCTCGCCGGCCCGTTCTTCCGCTACGAGGCCATCGAGGACGACTTCATCACCCTTACCAATCGCGAGCGCATCGAGCGGCCCGAATACTTCGCCATGGGGCTGCATTCGACGCTGCAGGTGGGCCGCAGCCTGCCGGCCTTCGGCGCCACCGAGCAGCCGTGGCAGCTCAGCGCCAACGTCACCAAGGGCTTCCGCGCGCCCGGAGGTCGCCAGATCCTGACCGCGGGCAGCTTCTCCGCCCAGTACGGCAGCACGAGCGGCGATGTGCGCGCCTTCGGCGCCTCGGCGCGATATTTCGCGCCGCAACAGGGTTCGCTCCTGTTCTATCTTTCCGGCGCGGTGGATACGGTGCGCAGCCCCACCGCAGCCGACGACGTGCTGCTCGGCGGGGACACCGGGTTGCGCGGCTATCCGATCCGTTACCAGCGCGGCGTGCATCGGGTGCTCTTCACCGCGGAGGAGCGCTATTACACCGACTGGTACTTGCTGCGGATCTTCCGGGTGGGCGCCGCCGCGTATTTCGACGTCGGGCGCGCCTGGGGCGGGCAGATTCCGAACACCAGCCCGGGCTGGCTGGCCGACTTCGGCATCGGACTAAGGCTGCTGAATGCGCGCGCCTCGTTCGGCAACGTGCTCCACCTCGACCTCGCTTTCCCGGTGCACAACAGCGATCCGGGCATACGCTCGCGCCAGCTTGTGGTGAAGACGGCGAAAACGTTCTAAACGCGGGTTATCGAGGCGTCTTCTAATTGCTACTGCGGGCCGGCCGGGTGTCCGGGCTGCTTGACCCACCCACCGCCGCCTGGCCCTCGCGCGGCGCCATGCGGCCCCAACGGTCGTGCCAGTTGCCGTCGAAGCAATGCATGAGCTCGTGGCCGAGCGTGGCGAAGGCCTGCGTATCGCTCTCGCTCTTCGGCGGGCGTGCGTAGATGTTGCACACGCGCGCGCCGGAGCGATTGCTTTCGTTCCAGGTCGAGCAGCCGCGGATGGCGAACACTTCCTTGCGGCCGTTCAGGTTCTGGCAGGTGGTGTGCGGGTCGTCGACCTTGTTCCACACGACGCTGATGTTGTCGTGGGCGGCCTGCTGCGAGGGCACCGCGCAGGAAGCAAGCAGGCTGAGCAGCGTCCAGCGGAAGATTTTCACGTCAGGAGCATCCGGCCGATGTCGAGGCCTTCGGCGTACTGCACGCCGACCATGCGGCCGTTCATCCGCGCGATGTCGCGATAGATGTCGGTGCCCAGGCCCCGGCAGCGGAACTGGCTCTGGTGCGCCTCGATCGCGCGCATCTTGGTCTCGATGGTCTCGCTGATGTCGACGTACGCCTTCGGGTGGAAGGCGACCGGCACCGGACGGCAGAAGTTCGGCTGGTAGGTGAAGAAGTCGAAAAAGCGCAGCCGCTGGCTCGATACGCAGGCCTCGTGCACCAGCACATGGTCGCGATGGAACTCCGAGGGGCCGTGCGTCAGCATCGCCGCCGGCTCGAGCTCGCGCACCTCGCGGTCGATCATGGCGACGAGCTCGTAGCTCTTCAGGTCCTCGATGCGGCGCTTGCCGTCGTCCATCAGCACGCGCAGCTCGCAGCCCAGGATGCCCGCGGCCTTCTCGGCCTCCTTGCGGCGCACCTTGGCATCGCCCGGGAGCGAGAGCACCACCATCACGACGCGCGCGCCGGCGCGACGCAGGCGCGCCATCGTGCCGCCCACGGCGAGCTCGACGTCGTCGGCGTGCGCGCCGACGGCGACGACCGTCTTTCCTGCGTAGCGCTCGGCGATGGATTTCATTCGTTCTCCCAAGGCGGCGTACGGTACAGGCACAGCGTGAAATCGTTAGGCATGTACGTATGGTCCAGTCGTACGGCCGGCGTTAGCTTCAGCGCGTACTGCAGCACGTCGGCGGGATGCAGATAGAGGCGCCCGGGGCTGCGCGTGGCGGCGCGGCGGCTGAGGAAGTTCACCGCCATGCCGATGCGCGTCACGCCGAACAGGCGCTCCAGGGTCGGGCGCACGCGCGAGCGCGTGTCCTTCGCCGCGTAGCCGAAGATGCCGCTCGCCACGACGTAGTCGTAGGGTTCGTCGGCCGCGACGGTCAATGCATCGCCGATCAGGAACCGTGCGTCCGTCCCCGCGAATCGCTTGCGGCAGCGCTCGATCATCGGCCGGCAGATGTCCACGCCGGTGTAGCGCGGCTCGATGCCGCGCGAGTTGAGCCAGGCGAGGAGGTCGCCGAAGCCGCAGCCGACATCGAGCAGCTGCTTGCCGTGAAACGAGCCCAGGCCGAGGACCGCCGCGAAGCGCTTCTCCTGCGACGCGCGCCGGCCGAAGCCGAGCGCGCGGAAGTCGTAGCCGTAGCGACGGACGTGCTCCTCGTAGAACTGGGCTGTTTCTTCAAGCGGCAATGCGGCACTCGCTCGCGGGCGCGTCGAGGAGCTGCTCACGGCTGCGCGGACCGCAGTTAAAAAGGAGGTCGAGGGCGCTCAGGCCGGCGCTGAAAGCTTTCATTTCCGATCCTGCCCCGCGCTGCGGATAGACCGGATGCGTGAATTCCTGGAACTGCAACGCGATGCCGGCGCGCGAGAATGCGCTTCTATCCAAATATTTTCTGGAGCCGCCCATGCCGACCAGGAGCGCGCTCGCGCCGACTGCCTTGCAGAGGTTCAGCACCAGCTCGCTCTTCGCACCCCGGGCGCCGAGCTCCGAGCTCTTCACGAGCGGCGTGCGGATGTCCAGCGCATCGCGCAGGAGCTCGAGCATCGCGGCGTTGACGTCCACCAGGCGTTCCCAGCGCTGCTCATAGAGGGCGCGCAGGGGTGCGGCGTAGGTGTGGAAAAAGCCGGCGGAGGCATACGCGCGGCGCAGCGTCTCGAAATGCGTGGCGGCCCAGGGGCGGCTGTTGTCGATGGACTTCTCGACGATGCATTCCTTCTGCGAGCGCTGCACCACCGGCACGGTGAGCCAGTGCGGCGCGCCGTTCACGCGCACCTGCGTGCGGTTCTGGTAGTTGCCGCGCTCGTACTGCACGTGGTCGAGCACGATGAACAGATCCGCCCGCGCCATGCGATGCAGGTAGCCGAGCCACGGCAGGTAATGCGGCTGGTGAATCGCAACGAGCATTCCGTCTCCCCAGGAGCCCAGAGGTTAGGCTCCGAACGGCGCAACTTCGACCTTGGGCGCTTAGCCCGGGCGGGCCGTCGCTCTAGGGCAACGCTGGAGTTAAACGAAACGAATTCGGGGACGGAGCCCGAATTAAATCGGGCTCTGACCCCGATTACATAGCTGTTTTGCGATCGCTTCGGCCGCCAGCCGGTGGCCTTCGGCTGTCCATTGCCCCGAAGGGAAACGGGGAAGACTTTCTGCCAATGAGACAACCGGCACATGTGCGCGCTCGCCGAACGCCGCAAGGCGCTGGTCCGGACGGTCTACGGCAATCATGAAGCGCGCGCCGTTGCGCTGGCTGTAGTCGTTCATGCGCGCGAGGAGCGCGTCGGTGATGCGCCACGCCTCCTCCCACAGCTCCGGCGGCGCGGAGACGTCGCGCTCGGCATGCGCCTCGCCGATGAACGCGATGCCGGCGAACTGGCGCGCGAGCTGGAAGGCGCGCGAATGGTCGGCGATCTCGGCGCCCAGGCGGTAGCGGGTCTGCATCTCGCGCTCGAAGCGCGGCGAGGAGGCGAACGATTCGCTGATGTGCGGCACGCCGCGGCCATCGAGGCGGTAGAACGGCCGCAGCTTGTCGCGCGCGAGCGCGAAGGAGTTGTCCGCGACGTCGTTGCGGCTGGAGAACTGCAGCAGCACGAGGTCCGGCTGGTAGCGCATGGCCGTCGACTCGAGCACCACCAGCTCCTGGCCCGTGCCGTAGCCGCCAACGGCGAAGTTGAGCACCTCCACGCGCCGCTCGCTCGTGCACGCCTTGAGGAGCGCCGGCAGGCGCCACCACCACGCCTCGTTCACCGGGACCTGCATGGCCTCGGAGATCTCGTCGCCAAGGACCGCGATGCGGTAGACGCCCTCGAGCTTGTCGAGGAAGCGGTCGCGATCGCGGAAACCGGCGGTGTTGATATGCACGGGCGCGCGCACGCCGTCCTGGACGTGCACGCCGTGGCGGTGGGCCCGAAGGCTCCAGCCGAGCCTGGGATCGAGCTGGTACCACTGCGGGGCGCTGTAGCCGATGACGCGCAGCGCGACCTCGAGCGCGACGAGCGCGGCCGCCAGGACGGCCACCGCAGTGGCCGCGACGGCTGTGGCTTTCATTTCTTACTGCAGAGCCGTTCGGCGATCAGCTCCGCGGCCGCTGCGTGGCCCGCCTCGTTCCAGTGGCCGAAGCCCGGCTTGGTATTTGCGAAACCGTGGAAGTAGGTTTGCGTGGCGTCCGCGCGCTTCTGCATCTCGGGCGCAAGCGCGACGACGTCGAAGCCGTGCCGCTCGCCCAGGCCCGTCAGGCGCTGCTCGGGATAAAAGAGCGTCTCCACGCCCAGGCTTTGCGCATAGCGGGCGCGCATCTGCGGGTTCGGGAACACGCTGCCGGGTGTGGACAGCACGGTGACAACGAAGCGCACGCGCTTGTTGCGCGTCTCCTCGCTCGCCGCCACGAGCAACCGGTCTGTGATGTCCCAGGCCTCGCGCCACTTGGCGTCCCTGGGCTCGTGGAACACCTGCTCGTCCAGCCCGGGCTCGGTAAGTTTGTCACCGCCATTGGAACCTGAGGCAATCGCGGCCGCTATCGGCGCATTGTGCAGGTGCTGGACGATCGATCCGGCGCGCACCCGGCGCATTAGCTGGTACATGCGAAGGTCCTGCAGCGCGGCGCGCTCGATGGCGATGCGCTGCTTTTCGCGAAACTCGGGATCGTCGCGGAACGCCGCATCGAGATGCAGCTTGCCGTCCTTCAGCGAAAAGAACGGCCAGAAGCGCTCCTTCTCGAGCGCCGGCGAGTTGTTGCGCACGTCGTTCCCCGGGAAGAACGCGAGCAGCACCATGTCGGGCGAGTATTGCCAGACGCGCGTGCGCAGCGTGAGCAGCTCGTTCCCGGTGCCGAAGCCCGAGACGCCGAAATTGATCGTCTCGACGCTCTTGCCGCGCGCGAAGCCGCAGCTTTCCAGCTTCTTCGGCAGGAGCGACCAGAACGTGCGCTCGAGCTCGACCTGCAGCGCCTCGGCGTACGAGTCGCCGAGGATCGCGATGCGGTAGACGCCGTCGGCCTTGGCGAGCGTGTGCTGGCGGTCGCGCAGGCCCTGCGCGCTGATCTTGACGTAGACGCGGCCTTCATCGCGCTGCCAGCCCTCCATGCCCGGGCGCAGCGCCGTGCCCGTCACCGGATCCGGCAGCCAGAAGTTCGGGTAGGAAAAACCGGCGACGCGCAGCGCGCCCTCGCCCAGGATCAGCGCGACGACGAGGCTCGCGCCGACCAGGGCGAGGTTCTTAATCCAGGTCGAACTTGTTCTCATAGTTCTGCCTGAGGGCCGGGTTCTGCGCTTCCTTGCGCAGGAAGCAGTTGCCCACGGCCAGGGTCTCGATCTCGGTGCCCATGAAGCAGCGGAAGGCATCTTCCGGGCTGCCGACGATCGGCTCGCCGCGCACGTTGAAGCTGGTGTTCACGATCACCGGGCAGCCGGTCTTGTCCTTGAACTGGCTGAGGAGGTCGTGGAAGCGCGGGTTGGTTTCCTTGTGCACGGTCTGCACGCGCGCCGAGTAATCGACGTGCGTGACCGCCGGGATCGACGAGCGCGGCACGTTCAGCTTCTCGATGCCGAACAGCTTCTCCTGCTCCTCGGTCATGGCGATGCGATGCTCCTCGGCCACGTCGGCGACGAGCAGCATGTACGGGCTTTCCTTGTCCAGGTTGAAGTACTTCGGCGCGTCCTCGGCCAGCACCGCCGGCGCGAAGGGCCGGAAGGACTCGCGGTATTTAACCTTGAGGTTGAGCTGCTTCTGCATCGACGGCGAGCGGGCATCGCCCAGGATCGAGCGGCCGCCGAGGGCGCGCGGGCCGAACTCCATGCGTCCCTGGAACCAGCCGAGCGCCTTGCCCTCGGCGAGGGCCTGCGCGCATTGCTGGATGATTCTTTCGTCGTCGCACACCTCGAACACCGCACCGGCGGCGTTCAGGCGTCGCTGGATCTCGTCGTTGGCGAACTGCGGCCCGAGGTAGCTGCCGCGCATCGCGTCCATGCCGGCGTTGACCTTGCGCTCGCGGCGGTTGGAGAGGTGATAGGCGACGTAGGCCGCGCCGAGCGCGCCGCCGGCGTCGCCCGCCGCGGGCTGCAGCCAGATGTTCTCGAAGCAGCCGTCGCGCAGGAGCTTGCCGTTGGCGACGCAATTCAGCGCCACGCCGCCGGCGAGGCACAAGTTCTTCTCGCCGGTCTCCTTCGCCACGCCGCGCGCGAGCTTGATGACCACTTCCTCGGTCACCGCCTGGATCGACGCCGCGAGGTCCATCTCGCGCTGCTCGAGGCGATCCTCGGGCTTGCGCGCTGGGCCGCCGAAGAGCTTGTCGAACTTCGCATTGGTCATGCGAAGGCCGGTGCAGTAGTCGAAGTAATCGAGGTTGAGGCGGAAGGAGCCGTCTTCCTTGATGTCGATCAGGTTGTCCTTGATCAGCTGCACGAAGCGCGGCTCGCCATATGGCGCGAGGCCCATCACCTTGTACTCGCCGGAGTTGACCCTGAAGCCGGTGTAATACGTGAATGCGGAGTACAGGAGACCCAGCGAGTGCGGGAAATGGATCTCCTTCTCCACGCGCAGCTCCCGCCCTTTGCCGAGCGCGACGGAGGTCGTCGTCCACTCGCCGACGCCGTCCATGGTGAGCACTGCCGCGCTGTCGAAAGGCGATGGGTAGTACGCGCTCGCCGCGTGCGAAAGATGGTGCTCGGAGAAAAGCAGGCGCTTGTCCCAGTCGATGCCGCCCTGCACGTTCTTCAGCTCCTGCAGGATGTTGCCGCGCTGGAACAGCTTGTCCTTCACCCAGACCGGCAGCGCGGTCTTGAATGACGTGAAGCCGCGCGGCGCGAAGGTGAGGTAGGTCTCGAGCAGCCGCTCGAACTTGAGGAACGGCTTGTCGTAGAACGCGACGTGGTCGATCTCCGAGGCGCGCGTGCCGGTCGCTTCCAGACAGGCGGCGATCGCCTGGTGCGGGAAGTTCGAGTCGTGTTTCTTTCGCGTGAAGCGCTCTTCCTGCGCCGCGGCCGCGACCTGGCCGTCGCGGATCAGCGCGGCGGCCGCGTCGTGGTA
>DATLDY010000173.1:0-4713 GCA_035525655.1 Burkholderiales bacterium | reverse complement strand
GAGCTCGGCTATGTCGAGGGACGCAACCTCGTCATCGAGGCGCGCTTTGGCGAGGGCGCCGGTCCCGAGCGACTCGAGCAGCTTGCGCACGAGCTCGTCGCCCTGAAGCCGCAAGTCATCGTCGCGCAGGGCGGTCCGGCTACGTTCCCCCTGTACCGCACGCGTACGGCGATTCCGGTGGTGATGGCGTACAGCGGCGATCCGGTCGAGGCGAAGTTTGCCGCGACCTATGCGCATCCCGGCGGCAACTTCACGGGAATGACGTTTCTCTCCCTCGAGCTCGTGGGAAAGCGGATGGAGCTCCTCAAGGAGGTGCTGCCCGGGTTGAAACGGGTGGCGATCCTGGCCAATCCGGAGCACCCGGGCCAGCACGGCGAGCTGCGTGTCTCGCAGGCCGCGGCGAAGGACCTCGGACTCGTCATCGACTATTTCCAGGTGCGCGGCACGGCCGAGCTGGACGAAGCGCTCGCCGCGATACTGAAGCTGCGCAGCGACGCCATCGTGCAGTTTCCCGACGCCTTGATGATGCGCTATCGCGAACGCATCGCGCAGTTCTCCATCGACAACCGCATCCCGGCGATATCGGGCTGGGCACCTTTCGCCGACAGCGGCAACCTGATGACCTACGGACCGAACCAGCGCGCCGTCTTCACGCGCCTGGCGACGTTCGTCGACAAGATCCTCAAGGGCGCGAATCCCGCCACGCTGCCGATCGAGCTGCCAAGCAGCGTCGAGCTGGTCCTCAACCTCAAGGCCGCCAAGGCACTCGGCCTTTCGATACCGTCATCGATCCTTGCGCGTGCCGACCGGAAAATCGAATGACCTCGCGACGCCGGTGCCTGATCGCAATCAGCGGCGCGCTGCTGTCGTTGCCGTTTACCGCACGCGCGCAGGCTCCTGGGCGCACGCGCCGCATCGCCTGGCTCGGGCTCGGCAGCGCCGACGTGCCATCGCCGTACGTGGAGTCCCTTCGTGCCGGCCTGCGCGAGCACGGATGGGTCGAGGGTCGCAATTTGGAGATGCGCCTCTACTGGGCCAAAGGACGCGACGATATGGATGCGGCGGCGCGCCAGCTCCTCGCATCCGATCCCGAGGTGATCGTCACGCAGGAGCTGATGACGTACGCGATGCGCTCGCTGCGGCCCGCGACCCCCGTCGTCTTCGGCTTCAGCGGCGACCCGGTCGAGGGAAAGCTGGTGGAAAGCTACGCCCGACCGGGCGGCAGTTTCACGGGGATGACCTATCTCGCGCTCAACCTCGTGGGCAAGCGCATCGAGCTCCTCAAGGAATGGGTGCCGCAAACCCGGCGCGTGGCCATCCTCGCCCGCCCACAGCACCCCGGCGACCAGCGCGAGCGGGAGGCTTCCGAGGCCGCCGTCGGAAAACTCGGCATCGAATCTTCGTACTTTCCCTTGACGGATCTGGCCGAGCTCGACAAAGCCTTTGGCGCGATCGTGGCGGACCGTTGCGATGCGCTGATCGTCTTCCCCGATACGCTCATGTTCAGCGTCAGCGAGCGCATCGCCCGGTTCGCCTCCGAAGCAAAGCTGCCTTCCGTTTCAGGCTGGGCGCCGTTCGCTGAGAACGGGCTGCTGTTCAGCTACGGTCCGAACGTGCGAGAGCTGTATCGCTCACTCGCCACCTACGTGGATCGCATTCTGCGGGGCGCGAAGCCCGCCGATCTTCCCGTCGAGCAGCCGGCGAAGATCGAGTTCGTGATCAACATGAACACCGCGAAAGCGATGGGACTTACACTTCCGCAGGCGCTGCGGATGCGGGCCGATCGGACGATCGAGTGAGCGCAATGAAGTTGCGTGATGAAAAGCTGGTTGGCGCTGGCCGCCCGCCCGCGCCGATGAAGTGATCCGATGACGTGGTGCGCGTCGGGCTGATCTCCGATACGCACGGCCTGCTGCGGCCGGAAGCGATCGAGTTCCTGCGCGGCGCGGACCACATCATCCACGCCGGCGACATCGGCGGGACCGAGATCCTCGAAGCACTGCGCGAGCTGGCGCCGGTCACGGCGGTGAGAGGGAACAACGACACCGGCCACTGGGCGCGCGCCGTCCCGGCCGAGGCCACTATCGAGCTTGGCGGCGTGGCCATCCACGTGCTGCACGACCGCGCCGACCTCCGCGCAAGCGCACGGGTGGTCGTCACCGGGCACTCGCATAAGCCTGTGGTAAGGGAGGAGGGCGGCGTCCTGTACGTCAACCCCGGGAGTGCCGGCCCTCGCCGATTCACGTTGCCAGTCGCCGTCGGGGAGCTGAAAATTTCCCGCGGCGCCGTGCGCGCCCGGATAAAGGAGCTCCTCTGATGCTTGAACTCAGGCCGACCTGCGAGCAGTGCAACAAGGCGCTGCCCCCGGCAGCCACCGACGCGCGCATCTGCAGCTTCGAATGCACTTTCTGTGCGGCGTGCGTCGAGCTCCTTGGTAACGTCTGCCCGAACTGCGGTGGCGGCTTCGTGCCGCGGCCGGTGCGGCCGTCGAGGGCGTGGGTAGGCAGTGCCTATCTCGGCGAGCGTCCCGCGAGCACGACGATCAAGCACAAGCCGGTCGACCTTGCGGCGCATGCGCGGTTCGCCGCAGGGATAAAATCGATTCCACCGGAAAAGCGCTAGAGGAGCTGCGATGGGTCCCGAGACGAACGGATTTCTCCTGAACTGCTGGTACGTCGCGGCCTGGGACTACGAGTTGATCGACGGCAAGCTCCTCGCGCGCACGCTGCTCGAGAAGCCGGTGCTGCTGTATCGCGGAGACAGCGGGCGCGCCGTCGCGCTGGACAACCGCTGCTGCCATCGGGGTGCCAAGCTCTCCAACGGCCGGCGCGAAGGCGACGATATCCGCTGCATGTACCACGGGCTGAAATTCGACCCGAGCGGCAAGTGCATCCAGATCCCCGGGCAGGACAACATCCCGCCCAAGCTTGGCGTGAGGAGCTACCCGGTGGTCGAGCGCGACCACCTGATCTGGATCTGGATGGGCGACGCCGCGCAGGCCGATCCCGCGAAGATCCTCGACTTTCCGTACCTGCGCGACCCGGCCTGGCGCGGCAAGCCCGACTACATGCACTACGACGCGAACTATCTGCTGATCGTCGACAACCTGAGCGACTTCGCGCATCTCGCCTTTGTGCATACGAAGACGCTCGGCGGCTCGGAGGAGTATGCGTACAAGTCGAAGCCCACGGCCATCGAGCGGCTCGACGATGGCTTCCGCGTCGAGCGCTGGCACATGAACGCCGACGCGCCGCCTTTCCACGCCAAGGTGGTGCGCAATGCCGGCAAGGTCGACCGGCGCAATATCGCGCGCATGTATGTGCCGGGAATCTTCTTCATGGAGACGCTCTTCTCGCCCGCTGGCTCCGGCGCGGAGAAGGGGAACCTGGAAGGTGCGAAGCAGTACCGCAACTGCCAGTTCTTCACGCCCGAGACCGCGAACTCGACCCACTTCTTCTGGGACTACCTGCACGACTACGCCCTCGAGGATGCGAATGTCGCGCTGTCGCTCAACAAGAGCATGATCGAGGGTTTCCTCGAGGACAAATTCATCATCGAGGGCCAGCAGCAGGTGCTGGCGGCCGATCCCAGCTTCAAGATGAACGCCATCGTGTCGGACGCACCGCTTGCGCACTTTCGCCGCACGCTCGGCCGGATGATCGACGCCGAGCGCCAGTCGCTCCAGGCCGCGGCGTGAGGGCGCTCGCGGCAGCGGCGGTGTTGCTGGCGGGCTGCGCGATGAACGACATCCATGCGCCGAAGACCGTTACCGCTGGCGCGACCGGCGGCGCCGTGACGGTGAACCACGGCTCGCGCCTTCGCATCCCGCTCACCGGGAACGGCGAAAACGGCCTCGAATGGCGGCGCGTGGAGCCGCCGATCATGAGCGTCGTCGCCGAGGGCGTGCCCGATGCGCAGGGCTTCATGTTCACGCCCGTGCGCACCGGCACCGAGAAGCTGCGCTTCGAGTACCGCCCCATGACGGGCGAAGGGATGGCGCAGCGCGTCGTCTCGTACGACATCACCGTCCGCTGACACGCCGGTCTCGCACAACGGATGGGCTTGTTTCGGCAATTGTGGGCGATGTCGGGTGAGGCGCCTGCGCGCGACGCCGCCCTCGAGGCGCGCGGGCTGTACCTCAATCTCCTGAAGCTGTGCCTCACGAACTTTGTCTACGGCGGCGATGCGGACCTGATCCACGGGAAGAGGCAACCCTTCGATCCCGCCCGGCGCGTCGAGGGGCGCGACTGGCCCGAGCAGGCGCACACCATGATCGGCATCAAGCGCCTCGATAACCTGCACTTCTGCGTGCAGGACGTGCTGGCGCGCGGGGTGCCCGGCGACCTCATCGAAACGGGCGTCTGGCGCGGCGGCGCGGTGATCCTGATGCGCGGTGTGCTGAAGGCGTATGGCGTCACCGACCGCACGGTCTGGGCGGCGGATTCTTTCGAAGGACTGCCGGTGCCGAACGCCGGGCAATATCCGCTGGATGCCGGGCTGGACTTCCACCGCTTCAAGGAGCTCGCAGTCTCGCTCGAGCAGGTGCAGGACAACCTGCGCCGCTACGATCTTCTCGACGAGCAGGTGCGCTTCCTGAAGGGCTGGTTCCGCGACACCCTGCCCGGCGCGCCGGTGCAGCGCCTGGCCGTGCTGCGCATCGACGGGGATCTCTACGAGTCGACCATGGATGCGCTCACGCACCTGTACCCGAAG
>DATLDY010000171.1:0-3096 GCA_035525655.1 Burkholderiales bacterium | reverse complement strand
GGCGAGGTAAGCCTTCTCCAAGGCGCCGGTGGCGGCGATTTCGCTGGCCGCGCCGGAGGCGACGATGCGCCCGCCTTCGATCACGTACGCGCGGTCGGCGAGCGCGAGCGCAAGCCCGGCCATCTGATCGACGAGCAGGATCGTCACCGACTCGGCGCGCAGGCGATCGAGGGCAGCGAAGAGATCGTTGATCACCGCAGGCGCGAGGCCGAGCGACGGCTCGTCAAGGAGCAGCAACCTGGGCCTCGCCATCAGGCCGCGCGCGATGGCGAGCATCTGCTGTTCGCCGCCCGACAGCAGCCCGGCGCGCTGGTGAAGGCGTTCGCGCAGGCGGGGAAAGCGCTCGAGCATCGCATCGACATCCGCCGCGATCCCATCCTTGCGGCGGAAGGCGCCGAGCTCCAGGTTATGCAGCACGGAGAGCTCCGGGAACACCTGGCGCCCTTCGGGCACGAGCACCAACCCGAGCGGCGTCACTTTATGCGCCGGCAGCCGGGTGACATCCTGACCGCCAAATGTAATCGCGCCTTCCACCGGACGCAGCAACCCGCTGATCGCCCGCATGAGCGTCGACTTGCCGGCGCCAGTCGCGCCGAGCACCGCGACAAGCTCGTTCTCGCGCACCTGCAGGTCGATGCCTTTCAGCACCGGCTCTGCGCCATAGCCGGCCTGGAGCTTTCCCACCACCAGGTACGGGGCCCCCTGCGCGGAAGCGCGCGCCGATACCGGATGCAGAGCGTGTTCGCCCAGATAGGCCTTGCGCACCGCCGGGTCGCGCTGCACCTCAGCCGGGGAGCCAGACGCGATCACCACGCCAGCGTCGAGCACCACGACCGTATCCGAGATCCCCATGACGACGTCCATGTCGTGCTCGACGAGCACGACCGCCACGCCGCTGTCGGCGATGCGTCGCAGGAGCGCGCCGAGGGCGCTCTTGTCTTCTCGCGACAGTCCGGCTGCGGGCTCGTCGAGCAGCAGAACCGACGGCCGCGTAGCGAGTGCCCGTGCGATCTCCACCAGCCGCTTGTCGACATGCGCGAGGTCGGCCGCGCGGACGTCGACGTCGCCGCGATAGCCGACGAACGCCAGGAGGTCTTCCCCCCCGCCGGCTATCGCGAGGTTCTCGCCGACCGTCATCGAGCCGAACAGCTGGGTCGTCTGGTAGGTGCGGGCGATCCCAGCGCGTGCGATGCGCCATGCCGCGCGCCCCTGCACTTCGCGCTCCCCGATGCGAATCAGCCCGCCATCCGGACGGTAGAAGCCGCTCAGCATGTTGAGCACGGTGGTTTTGCCGGCACCGTTCGGGCCGATCAGGCTGGTCACCATGCCGGGCTCGGCGCGAAGCGATACCTCCGTCGCAGCCTTCACACCACCGAACGCGATGCTGAGGCGCTGGGCTTCCAGCACCACCTTGCTCGACCCGCCAAGCGGGACAACGCGCGCATCACAGAGGCGCGGCTTGCGCCGCCGGGCCGCGAAGCGCGCCGCAAGCCCGGTGATGCCATCGGGCGCGAGCCACAGCACGCCGAGAAGGAGCGCGCCGAAAAAAAGAAGCCGGTACTCGGCCAGGCCGGCCAGCACCTCAGGGAGAAGGACGACGATCGTCGCGCCAACCAAGGGTCCGGCAAGCGTGCCCGCTCCGCCGATGATCACCGCAAGCACGAACAGGATCGACTGCGAAAACGCGAAGGTCGATGGCGTGACGAATCCGGACAACGCGGCGAACAATCCGCCAGCCACGCCCGCGCAGACGGCCGAGATGGCGAACGCCGCGGTCTTGATGCGCAGAGGATCGAGCCCGATCGATTCGGCCGCGACCTCGGAGTCCTTCACGGCACGCATCGATGCACCCCAGCGGCTCTTCGCCAGCAAATAAAACAGGTATGTCGTTAGCGCGGCGACCACGATGGACGCGATCGCCACCCCGCGCTCGCCGAATGCAAAACCGGCGAGCGTCGGCTGCGGCACCCCCATGATGCCGTTTTGCCCGCCGGTGACGCTGCGCCATTCGACGGCGATGTTCTCGACCACGAAGCCGAACGCGATCGTCACCATGGCGAGGTACGGGCCGCGCACCCGCATGGCAGGCAGTGCGAGCAGCGCGCCGGTGGCGCCCGCGAGCAAGGCGGCGACCGGAAGCGCGGCCCAGAAACTCCACTTGGCGGCTACGGTGAGCACCGCGACTGCATACGCCCCCACGGCATAGAAGCCGACGTGGCCGAAGGTCACCTGCCCCGTCAGGCCGAGGAGCACGTTAAGCCCGATGCCGGCCACCGCCGTCAGTGCGAGCGTGGCCATGACGAAAACGTAGTAGCTGTTCCCCACTGCGGTGAACGCGATCGCGGCGGCAAACGCGGCGATGAGAAGCGCCGCCCTCATACCTTCTTGAGCTCCGCGCGCCCGAAAAGCCCGTTCGGCATGATCGCAAGCGCGACGATAACCAATGTGAAGGTGAGGATCTGCGTATAGGCGGAGCCGAGGAGCGCCGTGATCAGCGACTCGATCAGGCCGAACAGGAGCCCCGCGAGCATGACGCCCCATGCGCTCGTGATGCCGCCGAGGATCGCGACGGCGAACGCCTTCAGGCCGAACAAGGTTCCCATGTCCGAATGCACGTTGAAGAGCGGCGCGATCATGATGCCGGCCGCACCGGCGAAGACCGTGGAGAGCGCGTACGCCGCCATGATGGCGACCGGCACGTTGATGCCCATCAGGCGCGCCGCATCGGGGTTCTGCACGACGGCGAGCATTGCCTTGCCGTACTTGGTGTTCCTCGAGAACCAATGCAGCAGCGCCGCCAGCGCCAGTCCCAAGACCGGAATGGCGAGCTGCAACTTCGATACGTGCAGGCCCAGCACATCGATTCCCTGGCTCGCCCACGGCAGCACGAAGCCGCGAGGCTCCTTGCCGAAGGTGAACAGCACCGTGTTGTCGGCAATGATGCCGAGCGCCACCGTGGCCATCAGCCAGGCATTCGAGCCGCGCCGAGCGAATGGACGCACCGCGACGAGCTCGACGACCAGGCCATAAACCGCGCAGAGGATGAGCGACAGTGCGGCCGCCGGAACGAACGGCCATCCGAGCGTTACGGCGAAG
>DATLDY010000170.1:0-10079 GCA_035525655.1 Burkholderiales bacterium | reverse complement strand
AGGTCGCCCTTCTTCCAGCGGTGGTGCTCGCCCTTATCGGGCGCCGTGCCCATGAAGCTGTGGCCGTAGCCTTCCACCACATAGAGCCACGCCTCGCCCGGATGGCGGTGCAGCGACTGGGTCTTGCCCGGCGCGAACTGGATCATGACCTGCGTGATGCCGGAAGCCTCGCTGCCGATCGCGCGGTCGACGAGGAACTTGGTGCGCGTGCCGCGCGGCGTGGCGAGCAGGTCCTGCTCGTCGTACGGCGTGTGGATGCGGCCGCTGCGGCGTTTTTTCGTTTCCGTCGCGAGGCGGCGCAGGCGGCGCGCATAAGGGTCGTCGCCCTGGCCGCCCTCGCTGAACGCCGGGCGCGGCGGCAGTTTCTTGACATCTTCGTGCCCGCGGTCCTCGATGAGTGACATGCCGAGCGTCCACAGCATCGGCTCGGAGGAGTAGCTCATGAAGCGCGCGATCTTCGCGCCGGTATTGCCGTGGCGATGCCAGCTCCACGCCGGGATATGGATCGCGTCCCACGGCTTCCAGTCGTAGCGCACGCCGTCGATCTCGGTCCAGCCGCTGCCTTCGACGACGAAAGTCTGCGCATCCCACGAGTGGCGGTGGATGGTGGTGGTGACGCCGGGATCGATCTCGTGCACCAGCGCATCCAGGCAGCGCGTCGGCGAATCGCCGTCCCAGCCCATGTAGACGCCGCTGCGCATGCCGCGCGCGGTGGGCTTGAGCGCAACGTCGTCCTTGCGGATGACAGTGCGCCGGTTCTTGCGCCAATCCTCCAGGAACTCGGCGCGGCGCTTTTTCTGGATGTGGTAGTGCGTGACCGCGGTCGTCGTTTTCGTCGACACGTTAGTAACCTGATGTTTCCGTATGTGGAATCGCGTTCCCGATAGGGGGCTTCATCATAGAATAATTTCCGATGCGCACGTTGCTCCATACGCCCGCCGTCTTCGGCTTTTTCATCTTCTTCGCCTGCCTCGGTGCCGCAGCGCAGGATAAGAACGACGCGGTGTATCGCTACAAGGGCGCCGATCGCGACGCCCGCCTGCTGGAGCGCGCGCGGCAGGAAGGCTCGGTCGTCCTGTACACGTCGCTTGCGCCGACCGAGTCCGGCCCGCTCGGCCAGGCGTTCGAGAGGAAAACCGGCATCAAGGTGGAGATCTTCCGCTCGATCAGCGAGAAAGTCGTGCAGCGCGCGATCACGGAGTCGCGCGGCCGGCGCCACGCGTTCGACGTGATCGAGACCAACGCGCCCGAGATGGAGATGCTCGCGCGCGAGCAGCTCTTCAGCGAGTTCCACTCGCCGTATCTCGCCGACCTCCCAACGGGCACGATCCCGAAGCACGGCCAGTGGGTTCCCGATCGCGTCAATTTTTTCGTCGTTGCCTACAACACCAACAAGGTGCGGCGCGATGAGCTGCCCGCGGACTACCGCGGCTTCGCCGATCCGAAGTGGAAGGGCCGCATCGCCGTCGAGGCGACCGATGCGGAATGGATGGCGACGCTGGTGAAGCTGTGGGGCCAGGCGGACGCCATGGCGTACTTCCGCAAGCTTGCCGACATGAAGCCCGACGTGCGCAAAGGGCACGTGCTGCTGGCGGAGCTGATCGCGGCGGGCGAGATTCCGGTCGGATTGACGGCGTATCACAGCAACGCCGAGTCTCTGAAGAAGCGCGGCGCGCCGATCGACTGGGTGCCGATGAAGCCGGTGGTGGGGCGCCCGCAAGGCATCGCGGTGGCACGCAACGGCCCGCATCCGCACGCCGCGCTGGCGTTCGTCGACTTCGTGCTCTCCCCTGAGGGCCAGCAGATCCTCGCCGGCATGGGGCGCGCGCCGGTCAGCACCAAGGTGAAGACCGGCCTTGGGCAGTTCGACTACACGATGGTGGATCCGGTCACGCTGCTCGACGAGCAGGACAAATGGGTGAAGGAATGGGAACGGCTGTTTCTCCAGAAATAGCGCTCGCCGCGCTGGTCTTCGTGCTCGGCCTCAAGCACGGCCTCGATCCGGACCACCTGGTGGCGATCGATGGCCTGGCGCGCTCTACCCGTTCCCGTTGGACGGGACTTTTCTTTTCCCTCGGCCACGGCATCGTGGTGACACTGGTCGGCGTAGCGCTCGCGCTCGCCGCAGCCGATTGGCAGCTGCCGCCGTGGCTCGAGCAATTCGGCGCCGCGGTGTCGATCAGCGTGCTCCTCGCCCTGGGCGCGGCGAACCTGGCGATGAGCATTCGCACGCGGCGCGGCGAACCCGTGCCGACGGTCGGCATTCGCGGCCGCTGGCTCGTCGAACGCCTTGGCGGCGCCAGCCATCCGATCGTCGTCGCGGCGATCGGCGCGGCATTCGCGCTGTCGTTCGACACGCTGAGCCACGCGCTCCTTTTCTCGGCGAGCGGCGCGACGGCGGCCGGCTGGGCGTTCGCGGCCGCACTCGGGCTGGTGTTCACTTCGGGCATGGTGCTCACCGACGCGCTGAACGGCTGGTGGGTGGCGAGCCTGATCGGCAGCACCGACGCTCGCGCGGCGCGCGCGTCGCGCCTCATGAGCCTCACCGTCGCCGGGCTGTGCTTCGTCATCGCGGCGATCGGCCTGGCCAAGCTCGTGCATCCCGCGCTAGACGAGACGGCTGGCGCCGCCGCGCCCTTCATCGGGCTGGGCACGCTCGGCGTGGTGATGTCCGCGTGGCTGGTGGCGCGGTGCATGAACCGCCGTGCTAGGATCGCGTTCCGCATATAGGGAAGCAGTTTCTCCATAATGAAACAGCCCGCTGCCGCGCGTGCCGCGCGCGCCCGACTTTCCTCCGTGGCGAATTCGCTGCGCCTGCTGACTTCCTTTTCCGGCGAGCAGAACGAGCTGGGCATCACGACCCTGGCCAATCGCCTCGGCCTCGCCAAGAGCACCGTGCACCGGCTCGCCGCCACGCTCACCGGCTCCGGCTTCCTCGAGCAAAACCAGGACACCGGCAAGTACCGGCTCGGCCTCGCGCTTTTCGAGCTGGGCGCGCTGGTTCGCCGGCGCATGGACGTCGCGAACGAGGCGCGCCCGCAGCTGCGCGAGCTCCTCGAGAAGACCGGTGAGACGGTGCAGCTCGGCATCGTCGACCAGGACAGCGTCCTCTATGTGTATGAGATGGAAAGCCGCCGCGCCATCCGCATGGCGGCCGCCGTCGGCGCGCGCGCGCCGCTGCACTGCACGGCCGTGGGCAAGGTGCTGCTCGCCTTCCAGTCGCCGGAGTACGTGAAGGAGCTCGTCGATCGCGGGCTCACCGGCTTTACCGACCACACGATCACCAAGCGCGAAGCGCTCGTCGCCATGCTGAAGGAAGTGCGTGCGCGCGACTGCGCTATCGACGACGAGGAAAGCGAGATCGGCCTGCGCGCGATCGCGGCACCGGTTCGCAACCAGCGCGGCGAAGTCATCGCCGCGCTCGGCGTCGCGGCGCCGGTGCAGCGCATGACCAAGAAGGTGATGCAGAGCTACGTGCCCACGGTCGTGGCGACCGCCAATGCGGTGTCCCAGCGCCTGGGATACATCTCCGCGCGCGCCGCCGACGAAGCCTTGCAGCATGCCTAGGGACCCGGCGGACAAGAAGCCGGGTCCGCATACGCTCGCCGACCATACGCTGGGCGCCGAGCACGGCCACACGCACGACGAAGACTCCGACCACGACCACGATCACGATCACGACGCCGAGGTCGCCGGTCCTCTCGAAGAGAACGCGATCTGGCAGCAGGACAACATCACGCTCACCAGCGTCGGCATCGACATAGGCTCGGCCGGCACGCAAGTCATTTTCTCGCGCGTGCGCATGCGGCGCATGGGCGAGGACCTCTCGAGCCGCTACTTCGTCGTCGGCCGCGACACGCTCTACCAGTCGCCGGTTGCGCTCACGCCTTACCAGAGCGAAGTACGCATCGACGAGCACGCGGTGGGCAAGATCATCGAGGACGCCTACGCCGCCGCCGGCATCCATCCCGACGAGGTCGACACCGGCTCCGTGATCCTCACTGGCGAGGCGCTGCGCCGCGAGAACGCGCAGGCGATCGGCCAGCTCCTCGCCGAGATCGGCGGCGAGTTCGTCTGCGCCACCGCCGGCCACCATATGGAAGCGATGCTCGCCGGCTACGGCTCGGGCGCGGCCAAGGTATCGCACGACGAGGACGCCCATGTCCTCAACATCGACATCGGCGGTGGCACGACGAAGCTCGCGTTCGCCGCGCACGGCCGCGTGGTCGAGACCGCGGCGATCCACATCGGCGGCCGCCTGGTCGTCGTCGACGCCGAAGGCCGTATCACGCGCCTCGATCCGCAGGGCAAGGCGCTCGCCGCGCGAGCCGGGTTCAACTGGCAACTGGGAAAAACGGTTTCCGGCGAGGAGCTGGACACGCTCGCCGACTGGATGGCGGACACCCTCTGCGCCGCCATCGTGCGCCGGCGGAGCGACCTTTACCTCACCGAGCCGCTCACCGACGTCAAGGTCGACGGCGTGATGTTCTCGGGCGGCGTCGGCGAATACGTCTATGGGCGCGAGACGCGCGACTTCGGCGACCTCGGCAAGCGTCTCGGTTCCGCCGTGCGTAGCCGCCTGGAGGCGAAGAAGCTGCCTTGGCCAATCCTGCCCGCGGGCGAGTGCATCCGCGCCACCGCCTTCGGCGCCTCCGAGTACAGCGTCCAGCTCTCGGGCAACACCGTCTACATCTCGTCGCCCGGCGAGCTGCTGCCGCGAAAAAACCTGCAGGTGCTGCACCCCCCGGTCTCCCTGGAAGGAACCGTCGATGCGAAAAAACTGGCCGATGCGATCCGCCAGCACTTCACGGCCTTCGACGTCGTCGAGGGTGACGTGGAAGTCGCGCTCGCCTTCCGCTGGCGCGGCGAGCCCTCGTTCGAGCGCTTCTCGGCCTTCGCCGAGGCGATTCGCGCGAGCCTGCCGCGCACCATCGAAGAGGGCAAGCCGATCTTCCTGATCCTCGAGGGCGATGTCGCGCAGACAGTGGGCGGCATCCTCAAGGAAGACTTCCGGCTCAAGTCCGAGGTGCTCGTGCTCGACGGCATCTCGCTGCGCGACTTCGACTACATCGACCTCGGCCGCATCCGCATGCCTTCGCACACCGTGCCGGTCACCATCAAGTCGCTGGTGTTCAGCCAGGATTCGCGCGTGCCCCAGGCGCGGGCGCATCACCATGAGCACGCGCATCACCACCACTAGTTTCGATCCGAAGTGGCTGATCATCGCCGCGTGCGTGGCGCTGACGGTGTATCTCGGCGTCGTGCCGCTCGGCTTCCTCGTCTGGCAGAGCTTCTTCACCCCGCAGAGCGCGGCGCGCGCCGCCGAGTTCACGCTGGGCAACTACGCCGAGGCGTATGGCTCGTCGGACACCTGGGTGCTCTTCTGGAACTCGCTCAAGTTCGCCACCGGCGCCTCGATCATCGCGTTCGTCCTGGGCACGGCGCTCGCGTGGATGAACGAGCGCACCAACACCCCGTTCAAGAGCCTGTTCTTCGCCCTGTCGATCGTGCCGCTCATCATCCCGGGCATCCTGTTCACCGTCGCCTGGATCCTGCTCGGCAGCCCGAAGATCGGGCTCATCAACCTCGCGCTGCAGCGCGTGTTCGACACCGATGCGGTGCTCATCAACGTGTATTCGCTCGCGGGCATGGTCTGGGTCGATGGGCTGCATTACTCGCCGATGGCCTTCCTCCTGATGACCGCCGCGTTCCGCGCCATGGACCCGGCATTGGAGGAGTCGGCAGTGATGAGCGGCGCAAACGTGGCGCAGGTCGTCGCGCGGATCACGTTGCCGCTCGTCTGGCCGGCGATCTTCGCCACGGTGCTGATCCTTTTCGTGCGCGCCATCGAATCCTTCGAGGTGCCGGCGCTCCTCGGCTTGCCGGTCGGCATCCAGGTGTTCACCTCGGCGATCTACCAGGCGGTGCACCGCTACCCGAGCCAGATCGGCCTCGCGTCGGCCTATGCGGTGACGCTCCTCGTGATCACCAGCGTCGGCGTGTATTTCCAGTCGCGCCTTTCCACGCGCGGCAGCAAGTACGCCACGATGACCGGCAAGGGCTTCCGCCCGCGCCTCATCGACCTCGGCCCGTGGCGCTACCTGGCCGTCGCGATCTTCCTCGTCTACTTCCTGCTCATCGTGGTGCTGCCGCTCGCGGTGCTGCTGTGGTCCTCGTTCCAGAAGTTCTACGCGGTGCCGTCGATGGAGGCGCTCTCGCGCCTGACGCTCGACCCTTACCGCACGATCATCAGTCATCCGGGACTGATGCGCACGGTGTGGAACAGCCTGCTGCTCGCCCTCGGCAGCGCGACGCTGATCATGCTGGTCACCTCCGTAATCTGCTGGATCGTGGTCAAGACCAGGCTGCCGGGGCGCTGGCTCCTCGACAACATCGCGTCGCTGCCGATGGTGTTTCCGGGCATCGTGCTCGGCCTGTCGATCATGATCCTGTATCTCTACCTGCCGATCGGCGTGTACGGCACGATCTGGATCATGCTGATCGCGTACATCACGCGCTTCCTGCCCTACGGTCTGCGCTACAACACGACCTCGATGCTGCAGATCCACAAGGAGCTCGAGGAATCCGCCGCCATGAGCGGCGCGTCGTGGACGACGACCTTCCGCCGCATCATCCTGCCACTGCTCAAGCCCGGCCTCGTGGCAGGCTGGATCTACATCGTCATCGTGTCGATCCGCGAGCTCTCGACCTCGATCCTGCTCTATAGCCCCGGCAACGAAGTGATCTCGATCCTGATCTGGGAGCTGTGGGAGAACGGGCAGTACGTGGAGCTCTCGGCGCTGGGCGTGATGTTCATCTTCGCGCTGTTCATCCTGGTCATGGTCGCGCAGCTCGTCGGGCGCCGCTTCGGGATCAAGGAAGCATGAGCGACGCGCTCCTCGTGGTGAGCAGCCTTTGCACGCAGTACGTCGACGAGCGCGGCGACGTCGTGCGCGCGGCGCAGGACGTGAGCTTCGAGGTGCCGCAGGGCAAGCTGTTCACGCTCCTCGGGCCGAGCGGCTGCGGCAAGACCACCACGCTGCGCTCCATCGCCGGCCTCGAGCGGCCGCAGTCGGGGGAGATCAGCGTCGGGGGGAAGGTCATCTATTCCTCGTCGCAGGGCGTCTTCGTGCCGCCCAACCGCCGCGGCCTTGGCATGGTGTTCCAGTCCTACGCCATCTGGCCGCACATGAGCGTGTTCCAGAACGCGGCGTTCCCGCTGCAGGTGGGCAAGAAGAAGTATTCGCGCACCGAGCTGGAGCAGCGCGTGCTCAGGGTGCTGAAGGTCGTGGCGCTCGACGAGCTGGCCGATCGCGAGGCCACCAAGCTGTCCGGCGGCCAGCAGCAGCGCCTGGCGCTCGCGCGGGCCCTGGTAATGGAGCCGGCGCTGCTGCTGCTCGACGAGCCCTTGTCGAACCTGGACGCGAAGCTGCGCGAGCGCATGCGCTTCGAGCTCAAGCGCCTGCAGCGCGACCTCGGCATCACCACCGTTTATGTCACGCACGACCAGAGCGAGGCCCTCGCGCTTTCGCATTCCGTTGCCGTGATGAATGCCGGGCGCATCGAGCAGCTCGGCTCGCCGCGCGAGGTCTACGAGACGCCGCGCAACCAGTTCGTCGCCGACTTCATCGGCAGCACCAACTTCGTGAGCGGCAGCGTGGGCGGCGCGGATGCCGAGGCCGGCTTTTACGTCATCCGCTCCGAGCTCGGCGAGCTCAAGGCGCGCGGGCTCGACACGTTGGTGCAGGGCGAGCAGGTGGTGCTGTCGATCCGGCCCGAGGACATCGAGCTCACCGAAACGAAGCCGCAAGGCGCCAACGTCTACCAGGGCACGGTCGACCAGAAAGTGTTCCTCGGCGAAAGCGTCGACTTCCAGGTGCGGCTCGGCAGCCGTGCATTGCAATCCCGCGCCCATCCGTCCTTGCGCACGCCGGTGGGTCAGGCGATCTTCGTGCGCATAGACCCGGAGAAATGCGTGGCGTTGAAAGCTTCAGGCGAATGGGCGCGTCCATGACGAACAAACGCTGGGCATCGCACGTCATCGTCGACATGCTGCACGCGTACGACCTGCCGTACGCGGCGATGAACCCGGGAGCCTCGTACCGCGGGCTGCACGATTCGGTCGTCAACTACGGCGCCAACCGGCCCGAGCTGATGCTGTGCCAGCACGAGGAGACCGCGGTGCAGATCGCGCACGGCTATGCCAAGGCGACGGGCAAGCCGATGGTTGCCATCCTGCACAACCTGGTGGGCCTCCTGCACGCCAACATGGCGATCTACTACGCCTACACCGACCGCGCGCCGGTGTTCATCATCGGTGCGACCGGCCCGATGGACGAGACCAAGCGCCGGCCGCGCATTGACTGGATCCACACTGCGCTCGTGCAGGGCGAAGCAGTCCGCGCCTATACGAAATGGGATTACCAGCCGACCGTGATCGACGGCGTGCCGGAATCCTTCGCGCGCGCCTACGGGGTGATGATGACCGAGCCGCGCGGCCCGATCTACATGTGCTACGACGCGTGGCTGCAGGAGCAGCCTTTGACGCACGACGTGGCGCTGCCGCCGAAGGGAGCGATGAAGGTGCCGGCGCGCATGGCGCCCGATCCCGCTGCCTTAAAACAATGTGCCGAGCTCCTCCGGCAGGCGAAGCGCCCGGTCATCCTCGCCGAGTTCGTCGGCCGCGAGCCCGAAGGCTTCCACGCGCTGGTCGAGCTCGCCGAGACGCTCGGCGCGCCGGTCTACGACGTCAATGCACGCCTCAATTTCCCGAATCGGCATCCGCTCAACCTGAGCATGGTGAAGGACGTCTTCCGCGACGCGGACGCGCTGCTTTGCCTCGACACGCGTGACTGGGAGCGCGCGACGACGGAGCTCGTCAGCACTACGCGCGAGGTGAAGTCGATCGTGCCTGCCGGCTGCAAGTGGATCGACATCGGCTTCGGCGACCTCGAGATCTCGAGCTGGGCGATGGATTACCAGCGCCTCGCGCACGCCGACCTGCGCATCCTCGCGGATACGACGATCGCCATTCCCGCCCTTACGGGTTTGCTGAAGGGCAAGCCCAGGGACGAGCAACGGCAAAGGGCCATTGCCGACCTGCGCCAAGGCGCCCACGCCAAATGGGAAGCCGAGGCGAAAGAGGACTGGGACGCGAGCCCGGTCACGCTGCCGCGCCTGGCGACCGAGGTGTGGAACGTGATCAAGGATCACGACTGGGTCCTCACCGCGAATACGCTCGAGGAGTGGACGCGCAAGATCTGGGATTTCGACCGTCCCTACCGCCATCCGGGCAAATCGCTCGGCACGGCGACCCAGATCGGCATCTCGCTGGGCGTGGCGCTCGCGCATCGCGCGGCCGGCAGGCTGGTGGTCGACATCCAGCCCGATGGCGATTTGATGTTCGATGCCGGCGCGCTCTGGGTGGCGGCGAAGCATCGCATCCCGATGCTCGCGGTCATGTACAACAACCGCGCTTATTACAACGACTGGGAGCACCAGATCCGCATGGCCAAGCTGCGCGGCACGCCGGTCGAGCGCGCCTACATCGGGATGGACATGGACGACCCGGCGCCGGACTTCGCCGGGCTCGCCAAATCCATGGGCTGGTACGCCGAAGGTCCGATCGACAAGCCCGCCGACATCGCGGCTGCTCTAAGGCGGGCGATCCAGAAAGTGAAGGCAGGGCAGCCGGCGCTGGTCGACGTCCTGACGCAGAAGCGATGAGCGAAACCATTGGTGTGGTCGGGGCCGGCCGCATGGGCCTGCCGATCATCGGGCACCTCGCGCGCAAGGGGTTCCGCACCCTTGCAACCGATTTGAGAGCGGCTCAGGAATCGGAAGTCAAAGCACGCGGTGCCGAGTGGGCGGCCGATGAAGCTGCGCTCGGGCGCCAATGCACGGTGATCCTGGTCTGCGTCGGTTTCGATCGCGAAGTCGTCGAGCTCTTCCCCAGGCTGCGCGCGCGTCCCGGATCCATCGTGGCGGTCCTGAGCACCGTGCACCCGCGCACGGTCCAGCGCCTGGCTCGCGAAGCCGGCGAGGTTCACGTCGTCGATTCGACGGTCTGCCGCGGCGGC
>DATLDY010000161.1:0-3183 GCA_035525655.1 Burkholderiales bacterium | reverse complement strand
ACGTCGAGCGCTACCTGCGCGAATCGCTCGTCGGGCGCATCGCGCCGATCACGCCGCAGCTGATCCTCTGCTACATCGCCGAGCGCGTGCTCGGCCTGCCGAAATCCTATTGAAGAAGAACGCCCTCGACCTGCCGCCGGTGTACCTGGTGCTCTCGCTGGCTGCGATGGCGGTGCTGCATTTCGGATTGCCAATTGCGCAGCCGATCGGCGAGCCGTATCGCTACGCCGGTACCGTGCTCATCGCGCTCGCGGGGGCGCTGGGCGCCTGGGCCGTCATTCTTTTCCGGCGTGCGCGCACCGGAGTAGTGCCATTTAGCAACGCGACCACGCTCGTCCTGCGCGGCCCGTACCGCTTCACGCGCAATCCGATGTACCTCGGCATGACGGGCGTCCTCGTCGGCGCCGCGGTATCGCTCGGCTCGATCACACCATGGCTCGTGGTGCCGGCGTTCATGCGCATCATTTCGGAGCGTTTCATCATCCCCGAGGAAGCTTTCCTCGAGCGGACTTTCGGCCGCGCCTATCTGGACTACAAGGCCGCCGTTCGTCGCTGGCTTTGAGCCGCTGGATCGCATCGCTAGAAAAATTCGTCAAAAGCCCGCGCGTGCGAACACAATGCGATAAAAGAGGCTGGTGCCGGGGATGCCTCAAGGGGAAGTGATGTCGTCGCAGCCGTTTGCGCCGGACGCAGTGACGCGCGCGAAGCAGCGCGTGCCGATGCTGCTGCTCGGCGCGGTGCTCGCGCTCGCCGGCGTCGGCATCGTCGAGGCGCTGCTGATGACCGGGGCGGCGCCGCTCACGCCAATCGGCTGGCCGAGCCTCGGGATGATCGCGGCCGCGGGCATCGGCGGCGTCGCGGGCCTCGCCGGAGGCGCCGCCACCGTCCTCGGCTACTACGTGCTGAACCTCGGGCAGACCGAGCGCTTCCAGGACTTCTTCGCGCATCCGGGCATCACCGCTTCCTGGGGCGTCGCCGTCGCGCTGCTCGCCGGCGCGGCGCTCGCCGTGCGGCCGCGCCTCATGCGCCTCGCCTCGGCCGAAGACGAGCTTGTCACCCGCCGCAAGTACGAGCTCGCCCTGCGCGAGAGCGAAGAACGGCTGCGCGTGGCAAAGGCGCGCCTCGAAATGGCCCTCGACGGCTCGAACGTGGCGCTCTGGGACTTCGAGTGCGCGAGCGGCCGCGTGTACCTGAGCGACGCCTGGGCGCGCACGATGGGCGCTGCGGAAGGCGAGACGGTCACCACGCTGACCGAGCTGATCTCGCTCGTGCATCGCGACGATCTCGAGCAGGTGCATCGCGCGGCGGTCGAGGCCTTGAAGGGCGAGCGCGCGCTCTACGCGGTGGAGCACCGGGTGCGGGCGCGCAACGGCGAATGGCACTGGGTGCTGTCGCGCGGCCGCGTGACCGATCGCGATCCCGCGAGCGGACGCGCGCTGCGCATGATCGGCACGAACGTCGACATCACCGAGCGCAAGCGCATCGAGGAGGCCGTGCATTCGGCGGCCCAATCCGATCCGCTGACCGGGCTCGCCAACCGGCTGCTGTTCAACGACCGCCTGCGCCTCGCGCTGGCGCGCAGCCGCCGCAGCCGCACCGACATTGCCGTCCTCTACCTCGACCTCGACGGCTTCAAGAAGGTGAACGACACCCTGGGGCATGCGGCCGGCGACCGCGTGCTGAAGGACGTGGCGCTGCGCCTGCGCGCCTGCCTGCGCCAGAGCGATGCGGTGGCGCGCTTCGGCGGCGACGAGTTCGTCGTCCTGCTGGAGGACCTGAGAGACCGCGAGCATGCCGTGGCGGTGGTCGAGAAGATCATCGACGAGATGCGCCGGCCGCTGCGCATCGAGGGCAGCGAGGTCGCCGTGACCGCGAGCGTCGGGCTGGCTTACGGCGACGGCGGCGACGACGGCGAGGCGTTGCTCAAGCGCGCCGACCAGGCGCTCTACGATGCCAAGGCCGGTGGCCGGGACCGCTACAGCGTGATCTAGCCGCGGACTGCGGCATCCATCTTGCTGCCGGAAAGCTGGATGCTCATCGCCAGCAACAAGGAAACCGGCAAATGATGGCGCTGGTCCTCGCCACGGCCGCGGTGCTGTCCCTGGCGCCGGCCCATGCGAAGGACGAGCGCCTCACGGCGCAGCAGGAACGCGTGAGGGACTGCAACGCGCAGGCGAACCGGAAGCGCATGAAAGGCGACGAGCGCCAGGATTTCATGTCGAGCTGCCTGCGCTCGCACGGCGATGCGCCGCGAAAGTTCACGGCGCAGCAGGACCGGATGCGCAACTGCAACCGCGCCGCGAGTGAGCGCGAGCTTAAGGGCGACGAGCGGCGCGAGTTCATGCGCGATTGCCTGAAGGACGACACCGCCGCCGCCGGCGGTCGCCGCTAGCCGCCGTGAAGCTCGACCTCGCTTCGGTTTTCATGGCTGCCCTCGCGGCGCTGTTCCTCGCCCTGCATGGCGTGCGGGCCTTCGCCGCCGAGGACCTGAAGCCGCACCAGCGCCAGATGAAGGCGTGCAACACGCAGGCCGACCGGAAGGGGCTCACCGCCGGCGAGCGCAACCATTTCATGCGCAGCTGCCTGAAGGGCCACAACGGCAACGGCCACAAGCTCACCGCCCACCAGAAGAGGAGCCAGGAGTGCACGAGCCGAGCGCGCGAGAAGGGGCTCGAAGGGGCCGAGCGGCGCGGGTTCATGAGCGAGTGCGAGAAGCCCCCGGCGGAGCAGAAGGTGGCCGAGAAGGCGAAGATGAAGGGCTGCCAGCGCCGCGCGGCCGAGCGCAAGCTCGATGCCGAGGAGCGGCGCAAGTACATCTACGGATGCATGAACGGCGCGGCTAGCGCCCGAGCAGCTTCCGGGTCTTAGCCTCGATCCAGTCGAGGGCTTTGGCGCTCGCGCGCGACTCCTCCGCCATCATCAGCGCGCCGAGCGCAATCACCAGCATGCCGGGGCCCGGCAACGGCAGCAAGACGATGCCGGCGACGATGAGGAACACGCCGCCGACGATCAGGCTCCACTTCTTGACGGTGCCGCAGGCCGCGCCTTCACGGCCGCGCTGATAGCGGTCCTGAAAGCGATGGCCGGGACGGCCCTGCTTGAGCTCCCGCCATCCGTCGCGTAGATGGGCCAGCATGCGGGCAGCGAGGATGCAAAGCATGTACCCGGAATGAAAGTTGCGGT
>DATLDY010000160.1:0-26654 GCA_035525655.1 Burkholderiales bacterium | reverse complement strand
GCGCGTTGCAGGACATAGCCGCGCACGATGCGAGCTTCCGGAAAATCGGCCTTGGCGGCGAGCGCGCGCTTTAGCCGGCCGTCAGCTTCTTCGAGCGCGCCTTGCGTATAGAGCAGCTTGCCGAGGTTGTAATTTGCCGCTGCGTTCTGCGGCTCCAGCGCGAGAGCCTTCTCATAGCTCGCTCGCGCGCCCTGCGCGTCGCCGCTTGCTTCCAGTCCGATGCCGAGGTTGAGGTGCGCCCTTGCGTAGTCCGGAGCGAGGGCCGCGGCTTGACGATAAAGCTCGCATGCGCGCGCGAGGTCGCCGCCGTCCTCTAGGCGATTGCCTTGCGCGATCAGTTGCTCGGCGTTCTTGTCGGTCTTGGAAAGCCATCCAAACACGCGGCGATTTTACGCGCCAGGTCCTGACGCCGCGCCGCGTATAATCCGCCGCCATGCTGCAGCGCTGGTTCGCGACGAAGGAAGTTGACCAGTTCGCCGACGCGATCGTCGCCGAGCTGCTCGAGCGCTTTCCGCAGTCTGGCGTCGACGTATCGACGAGGAAATCGGCGGAGCGCGCGATGAAGAGTCTCGAGAAGATGTTCTCGAGCATTAGCGAATTCGCTGCGCAACGCCGGCCGAACCTGTACCAGAAAGCGCGCTTCGGCAATCGCATCAAATGGGCGCTGAAGGACGCCGGATATTCGGAAGCATTCATCGACATCGTCACGCACGAATTCCTCAAGCAGCTCGCCCTGTCCGCGGCCGCGCTGCATAAGCGCCGCGCATAACCCCGGCCTCTGACGAAAACCGGCGGCAGGTGACAATTTTGGGCACCTTGTCGCCGGGTCCTGCGTACGCAACAAGCTGATTACATGGGGCGCGTTTGCGGGGCTGACACGGGCCTTGCGGGCATAGGAGTTGCGCAGTAACAGGTGCGGTCGCCCCTTGGCGGCGGCATTAAAGACAGAGGGAGAAACAAATGAGACAACTGCAACGAGGCTTCACCCTGATCGAACTGATGATCGTGGTCGCGATCATCGGCATTCTGGCGGCCGTCGCGCTGCCGGCGTATCAGGACTACACGATCCGCGCGAAGATGTCGGAAGTGATTCTGGCGATGAGCGCGTGCCGCACGTCGGTCACCGAGCTGTATCAGACCGGCGGTACGCCTCCGGGCGCCAACAACTGGGGCTGCGAAGGCGTGACGTCGAAATACGTCGCGGCGCTGTCGACCTCGGATGCCGGCGTAATCACCGGAACGATCCAGGGGATCAACAGCACCGTCAACGCCAAGAAAGTGACGCTGATCCCGACGATCGGCGGCGCGGCAGCCACCACGGCGAACTTCGGTTCGGGCGTGAACGGCTGGCTTTGTGGCAGCGCTGGCACGGACCTCGACAAGAAGTATCTGCCGGGCTCCTGCCGCGGGTCCTAAGAGGATCCGTAGCGAAGAAAAGGTACCCCTCGGGGTACCTTTTTTTTTGCCTGAGGTGACGAGGTTGGGCAGTGCCGGCATCACCATCGTCAGGCAAGGTCATGGACACAGTGGAGGCGGCCCCCATTCCATGAACTAGTTCTCACGCTTGCCGCTCCGCGGTCTTTGGCATAGGACTTGCTGACTAAGGGGTGCGCGGACGCCTGGCAAGTGGGCGACGCGGTCTACCAACAAACGGGAGGTTCAATGAAACAGCTTCAACGAGGCTTCACCCTGATCGAATTGATGATCGTGGTCGCGATCATCGGCATTCTGGCGGCCGTCGCGCTGCCGGCGTATCAGGACTACACGATCCGCGCGAAGATGTCGGAAGTGATTCTGGCGATGAGCGCGTGCCGCACGTCGGTCACCGAGCTCTACCAGACCGGCGGCACGCCTCCGGGCGCGAATAACTGGGGCTGCGAAGGCGTGACGTCGAAATACGTCGCGGCACTGACGACCTCCGATGCCGGCGTCATCACCGGCACGATCCAGGGCATCAACAGCACCGTTAACGGCAAGTTCGTCACGCTGATCCCGACGATCGGCGGCGCGGCAGCCACCACGGCGAATTTCGGTTCGGGCGTGAACGGCTGGCTGTGCGGCAGCGCCGGCACGGACCTCGACAAGAAATACCTGCCCGGCTCCTGCCGCGGCTCGTAAGCAGTCCGTTGTCCAAGAAAGGTACCCTTCGGGGTACCTTTTTTTTTGCCCCTGTGAACCCTCGCTACCGCCTTGCCATTGACCTTAGCCTGATCGCGCTGCTCGCGGTTGCGCTCTATGCGCCATTTCTAGGCAATCCGCGCGTCTTCGACGACCGCGTCCTCTTTTCGCATCCGGAATTTTTCGAGCGTCTCGCCACGCGGCCTTTCGGCATCGATCTGCGGGTGCCCGGGCATTTCACGCTCGCCTTCACCGAGGTCATGTGGGGCCGCATGGAGGCGCACCGCATTATCGCGCTCGCGCTACACGTCGCGTGCGCTGTGGTCCTGTACCGCTTGCTCGCACGCCTCCTCGGGCGAGAATCGCGCCTGGCGCTCGCCGGCGCGGTCCTGTTCGCCATCCATCCGGTCGCGGTATACGGCGCGGGTTATCTCGCCCAGCGGCCCACGGTGCTCGCAACCCTGTTCGGGCTTCTATCGCTGGTGCTTTTCATCCGCGGCCTCGATCGGCGCAGCCACGCGGATGCCTTGTCAGCCGCACTCATGTACACGCTCGCCGTGCTCTGCAAGGAGCACGTGCTGCTGCTGCCGGCCGTGGCGCTGCTATCGCTCGCCTTTGCCGGCGCCGAGCGGCGTTTCGCCATTCGCCACGCTGCCCTCTATCTCGTCGCGTGCACGCCGGCTGCGCTCCTCATGGTGGCGCTCGTCAAATCGCTGATCGGCACGCCGTATGAACAGGCTTTCGAGGCGGTGACGTCGCAGATGGACGCCGGCGTGCGCCAGGAAGTAGCCGCATCGCCGTGGCTCGCGAGTGCCATTACGCAGATGGGACTTTTCTTCAAGTACCTGGGCTTATGGCTCGCGCCAAACACGCACGGCATGTCGATCGATGTGCGCATCGACTTCGCGGCGACCGCGGCCGCGGCGTGGACGGCGGTCAAGACCTGCGCATTCGTCGCCTACGCCATAGGGGCCGCGGTCCTGCTGCGGCGCGGAGGCCGCGCGGCCATCATCGGCTTCGGGCTGCTCTATGCCTGGATCCTGTTTCTCGTCGAGCTCACTGCGGTGCGGTTCCAGGAGCCTTTCGTGCTGTACCGCAGCTACCTATGGGCGCCGGGTATCGTCATCGCCGTTGGCGGTCTTCTCGCGTACCTGCCGCGAAGGATTGCGCTCGCTGCGGCGCTCGCCGCTACGCCGGTTCTCCTCGTGCAGGCGCACGACCGGTTGCAGACGTTTGCGAGCCCGCTCGCGCTCTGGGAGGACGCGGCGGGCAAGCTGCAGCCCGGGGTGCCGGGCGGCTACCGCACGCTCTTCCAGCTCGGCCGCGAGCTCCTCTATTCCGACCAGGCCGAGCGTGCGATCGCCACCGCCGAGCGCTGCATCGCGGAATATCCGACGACCGTGCAGTGCTATCTGGCGCGCGGGACCATTGCGCTGCAGTTCGAGCGCTACGCGGAGGCGTTGCCGTACCTTACGCGCGCGGTTGAGCTCGATCCACGCTCCGGTATCGCGCACCACCATCGCGGGCTCGCGTTTCAGGAGCTCGGCGATCGGCGTGAGGCCATCGCGGAGTACGAGATTTCGGAGAAGCTCGACTTTCCGGCCGCGAGGACGAGGCTGCGCCTGCTCAGGGAGCGAGAAGTCCGCTAGCGCTTAAGGCGTGGCTGGCTTGCTTCGAGCGGGCGGATGGTCTTCGTACGGCGCAGGTAGCGCTCGGCCACATCCCACACCGGCTCGCCGCTAGCGCCTTCGCGCACTGGCGCCCAGCCGGCGACCCTGTAGCGCTTTTCCGCGGCGAGCGGTTTGTCGCCCAGGCGCAGCTCCGAGATTCGGCTGCCGATCGTGGCGCGTGGCGCGATCGCATAGCTCATGCCGCCGACGCGGACCATGTCGCCGCCCTGCTGGAGGTAGGGATCGGGATTGAAAAGATTGTCGGCGACATCTTCGAGGATCGCCTTGATCTCGGCGCCGGTGAGGGCGTTCACCGTCGTTTGCGGATAAGTGATCGCCGTTTGCGCCATCACGTCCTCGCGCGTGATGGCGTCGCCCGGCAGCAGGCTGGGCCCCCAGCGAAAGCCGGGCGAGAAGGCGATCTCGGCATCCTTCTCCGCCATCAGCGCGCGCAGCACGAGCTCGTCGAACGTGCCGTTGAAATTGCCGCGCCGGTAGAGCAGGCCTTCGGTTGTCGCGAGCGTCTCGCCGAGCTTCGTTGCATGCGGCCCGCGTACCTCGTCGATGTACGCGGCCATGGCTGGATCCGGCGCGAGCAGGTTTGCAAAAACCGGTAGCAGCCGATAGCGGTAGTCGCGCACGCCGCCTGACGTGACGTCGAGGTCGAGCACGCCGAGAAACTTCCCATGTGAACCGGCGTTGGTGACCAGCGTCCTGCCGACCAGCACGGGTGCCGGGATCCCGTCGTGCGTATGCCCGCCAAGGATCGCGTCGATGCCGCGCACCCGGCCGGCGAGCTTGAGGTCGACGTCCATGCCGTTGTGCGAGAGCAGCACGACAGCCTGCGCTCCCTTCGCGCGCGCCTCTTCCGCGAGCGCCTGCAACCGGCGCTCCTGGATCCCGAACGACCAGTCGGGAAACCGGTGCCGCGGATGCGCGACCGGTGTATACGGGAAAGCCTGGCCGATCACCGCTATGGGCACGCCATTGATCGAGCGCAATGCGTAAGCGGGAAAGACCGGATCCTCGAAATCCACCGTGCGCACGTTCTGCGCGAGAAACTCGATGGGCGCCATCTCGTTGATCGCCTGCTGCAGGCGCTCCGCGCCGTAGGTGAACTCCCAGTGCGCCGTCATGTAATCGATGCCCAAGCGTTTTTGGGCGCCGATCATGTCGCGGCCTTCGCTCCACAACGCCGTGGCCGAGCCCTGCCAGCTGTCGCCGCCATCCAGGAGCAGGGCATGCGGCCGCGAGGCGCGCAGGTGTTTCACCAGCGTGGCGAGATGGGCATAGCCGCCGGTCTTGCCGTAGCGACGCGCGGCGCTCTCGAAATCGAGGTGGGTAAAGGCGTGCGCCGCTGCCGTGCCGCGCGGAAGGCGGAAATGCTCGAGGAAGGCTTCGCCGACCAGGTGCGGCGGCCGCCCACCGCCGATGTTCACGCTCGGCTCGCGAAAGTGCACCGGCAGCAGCTGGGCATGCACATCGGTGATGTGCAGCAGCGAGACGTTGCCGAAGGGGGCTACGTCGTACAGCTCGGCCGCAGCCTGCGCTTCGCTCAGGCGCGGGCGCAGGCTGGCGCCCGCCGCGGCTGCCAGCGCGAGGAGGCGGAGGAATTCTCGCCGGCGCAAACTACTCGTTGACCGGCGACGTGGGGTCGAGCAGCAGCGAGACGAGGTCCTTGATTTGCTGCGCGGTCAGCGTTCCGGACACGCCCAGGCGCGGCATGTGCGAGCACAGGTTGTACGCCTTGGCGTTATAGATCTTGCCGTAGACGTAGCGCTGCACCTCCGTGCTCGCGCCGCGCGCTTTACCGAACCCGCGCAGGCTGGGGCCGATGGTGCCGAAGGAAACCTCTTTCGGCGACAGCTGGTGGCAGTTGTAGCAGCTGCCGCCCCCGGCCTGGCCGGACGCGTCGTTCCAGGTGAGCCCGCGCCCGCTTTGCGCGATGGCCTCGCCGCGCTTCCAGTCCCCGAGCAGGCTGCCTTCCGGGAACGCGATGGTCTTCATCTGTTCAGCCTCGAGCGTCTTTGCAAGCTCGGCCGGCGGCCGGTCGCGGCTTTCCGTGCAGACCCGTTGTACGCCATCCTGCACCACGCGATCCATGGTCGCCTGGCCGCGTGAGTGGAAATCGCGCTGCAGGGTCTTCTCGACGTCGCGGCTGGTCGGCTGGGCGAGCAGCGTCGGCGACACGACGAGCAGGCCTAGAAGGAGGCGCGTCACCGCTTGTTTCCCGGGCCGCCGTACGTGGCGCCCTTGCCGGTTGCGCTGAGGAAGTGGATCAGCGCAACGGTGGTCTCGGAGCCGAAATTCGGCTCCGGCGTGCGCATCTGCCGGAAGCAGTCGTTCATCCGCCACTGCAGCGTGATGAACGAGCTCGTCGACACGCGGTAGGCGGGCCAGCTCGCGACCACGGGCCGCGCGTATTCGGGCTTGGACAGCACCGGAAGGTCCTGCATCCGGATGCGCTTGCCTTCCTCGCCGTGGCAGCTCGCGCACGAAAAGTCCCATGCGCCGACGCGATGAAAATAGATCGAGCGGCCGAGCTCGTAGCTTTCTTTCTCCTTCGGGTGCGAGAGGCCCGGCGCCATCTTCACGCCGCGCGATTGCGCCGCGATGTAGGCGGAGAGCGATTCCATCTCCGAGGGGCGATCGGCACTGCCGAAAACGCGCGCAGTAGCCTCGTCGCGCGTTCTGCCCTGCAGGGTGAGCATGCAATGGAGGAGCCGCGTCTCCAGGTCCATGACGCGATCCGCGTCCTTGAAATACTTTGGCAGGCGCGCATACGCGCCCTTGAGGACGCCAGGCCCCTGGCCCAGATCGCATTTCTCGAGGGAAACCCTGTTCGCGCCCTGCGGCTTTTTCCAGAGCGCCTCGCCCTCGAGCTCGAAAAGCTCCGCGGGGCTTCCCTCGGCGACCATCTGGCGGTAGCGCTCGATCTCTTTCTTGGCGTCCTGGGCTTGCGCGGGGGCGGCGGCAAGCACGGCGGCAAGGATGAGCGTTCTCAAGCGACCGCCGCCTCCGTGGTGTTCGACTCGCCCTTGTTGTCGAGCCACGCCACTTCGATCTTGTCGCCTTTCGAGCCGCCCTTGATGCGGAACGAAAACACCGGATTGCGCGACACCGCCTGGCTGACCTGCGCGTCGACGACGACCTTGCCGTTCACCTTGACGGTGAGGTTTTGGATGAAGTGCATCGGCACGATCTTGCCCTCGGCATCCTTGCGCTGCCCGGTTTCCATCGGATGGTTCATCAGCACGCGCACATCGGTGAAGCCCTGTCCGAGGGTGGCGCGCATTTTCATCGGTCCTGCCATTGGGTTTTCCTTTCGTCCTTATCCGCCGCAACCGCCGATGGTCACCTTGATCTCCTTCGTGGCCGCGTAGTGGCGGCCGCCGGCCTCGGCGATCACGCGTACGTCGGAGGTCTCGCCCATCTTCACGTTCAGCTTGACGAAGGGCAGCGCACCGTCCTTGAAGTCGAAACGTGCGGTGAGCGGGAAGGGATTTTTCTCGATGAGGACGATGAGCGCTGTCGTGCCGGCGATGGCGCTCGAGATCTCGATCGGCACGACGGCCCCGTTCTCGGCGATCTCCGGCGCCTCGATGCGCAGGTCCTTGCTCGGCGCGGCATTCCCTACGCCGATGTTCTTGAGTGCGTCCGCGGGTGTCTTCGCGCCGAATGCCTCGCTGTTCCACGCCGCGAGCGCGGCGAGGGGGCGGAAGAGGGCCAATGCGAGCGCCGCAGTGAGCGCCCTGCGTAAATGATTCATGGGACGTCGTCTCCTTCGAAGCGCGCTATTTTAGCGGGCGCGCCGACCGTGAGCGGCGGAATACCCCTGATCGGCCTCCGCTTTTTTCCTCGAGCCGCAGGCCCGTCAGGGTCATCCCCCGGTCGACCGCCTTGACCATGTCGTACACGGTGAGGAGGCCCACAGCGGCAGCGGTGAGGGCTTCCATCTCGACGCCCGTGGGACCGCGGCACTCCACGCGCGCCACGATGCGTATGGCTGCAGGACGCTGTATTAGCTCGAGATCCACGGCCACGCGCGAAAGCGCGAGCGGATGGGCGAGCGGAATAAGCCCTGCCGTACGCTTGGCGGCCTGGATGGCGGCCAGGCGCGCTACACCGAGCACGTCGCCTTTCTTCGCGGTCCCGGCTGCGATCATCCGCAGCGTGGCCGGGCGCATGGTGATGCGGCCCGAAGCCACCGCCACTCTATGTGTCACTTCTTTGGCGCCGACATCGACCATATGGACTGCGCCGCGCGCATCGAAGTGGGTGAGCTGCTTAACGGAAGCGGCCATGTCGGGGGATATCATAGCCGCATGCGTTTCTCCGCCTGGCTCGCTGCCGCGTTTGCAGCCTTGCTTCTGCAAGGAGTGCCGCGCGCGTGGGCGCAGTCGCTGCCGGAACTCGGCGGCACGGGCGACACGACCCTTTCGCCCGCGGTGGAGCGGCGCATCGGCGAAAACATCATGCGCGAGATCCGTTTCCGCGATCCGAGTTACGTCGACGATCCGGAGGTCACGGATTACCTGGCCTCGCTTGGGTCCCGCCTCACGCAATTCAGCGCAGGCGCACGGCAGGATTTCGAATTCTTCGGCGTGCGCGACCACACCGTCAACGCGTTCGCGCTACCCGGTGGCTTCGTCGGCGTGCACACCGGCCTCATCACCACGGCCGAGACCGAGTCCGAGCTCGCCTCGGTGCTCGGCCACGAGATCGCGCATGTCACGCAACGGCACATCGCGCGCATGCTGGGCCAGCAACAACAGATGCAAATGCCGATGCTCGCCGCGCTAGCCGCGGCGGTGCTCCTCGGCCGTTCGCGCCCGGATCTCGCCATGGGCGCGGCAGCGGCGGCGCAGGCCGGTACCGTGCAGGCGTCGTTGTCCTACTCGCGCGACTTCGAACGCGAGGCCGACCGCATCGGCCTGCAGACGCTCGAGGACGCCGGGTTTGACGCGCGCGCCATGGCCGCTTTCTTCGAGAAGATGCAGCGCACCACCCGCGTCACGGACGACGGCTCGGTGCCCGGATATCTGCGCAGCCACCCGGTCACTACCGAGCGGATCGCCGATGTGCAGAACAAGGCCGCCTCATTGCCGTACCGGCAGCATCGCGACAGCCTCGAATTCCACTTCGTGCGCGCAAAGCTTCGCGCGGAGTCCGGCGATGCGCGCGAGGCCCTCGCCAGCATCCAATCCGCATTGCGCGAGCATCGCTACATCAGCGAAGCCGCGGCCCGGTACGGCCATGCCATCGCGCTGCTGCGCGTGGGCCAGGTAAGCGACGCCCAAGCGGAGCTCGCACGCCTGCAGGCCCTGAACGTCTCGAGCCCGATGGTCGAGCTGCTCGCTGCGCGCGTAAGGCTGGGTGCACGCGACATGGCCGGCGCCACTTCGCTGCTGGCTGCCGCGCACAAGCGCTATCCTTATTCGCGCGCCATCACCTACGGCTACGTGGGTGCGTTACTGGAATCCGGCGACAACAATGCCGCGCTCGGCGCGCTCAAGGAGCCCCTGCGCCTCTACCCGCGGGACTCCCGCCTGCACGCCATGCAGGCCAAGACCTACGCCGCGCTCGGCAAGCGCTTGCTGCAGCACCAGTCCCAGGGCGAAGCCTATGCGCTGCAGGGAAGCCTGCCGGCAGCGATCGAACAGTTCCAGCTCGCGCGCGCTTCCGGCGATGGCGACTTCTATCAGCTCTCGATGGTGGATGCGCGGTTGAAAGAGCTGCGCACGCAATACTCCGCGGAGATGAAGGACGCCAAGCGCTAAGCGCGCTCAGGCCTTGCGGGCGGGCTCGTAATACGCGTCGTAAAGGAGGTCGAAGGTCTTCTCGACCTCGTTCAAAAATTCCTCGATGTTCGGCGCACGGCGCTGCGCGCCCTGCAGGAGGGTCTGCACCCCGGCGGCTTCGGGCACCGCCTGGCCGCCCATCTCGAGAAAATGCACGATCGTGCCGATCTTCACCAGCGCCGGATTTTTCAGGAGGTCCATGCGCGCGAGCATTTCCTCGTACGCGACGCGCGATACGCTATTCGCGAAATGGCCTCCCTCGAAGGCGAAGCCGAGCGCGCCGGACGGAAGCTCCTCGCTCTTGTCCAGCCACACGAGGGTCGCTTCCGGGTCGACGAAGCGGCGCACGAGCCACGCGCAGGCGAGGCGGTCCGCCCAGGCGGGCCGGCGCGTTGCCCACACCCGGCGCAGGAAGCTCTCGCTTGCGCCGAGCGAAGCCTGCGAGCGCGCGGCAAAAAGGAGCTTGCGCACCGCCGCATCCGCCTCGGCGAGCGACTGCTCCGCGCGCGCACGCGCCTCGGTCGGGAAGAAGTCGAGCGCCGCAATGGCCTCGAACTCGCGCCGCTGCTTGTGCAGCACGCGCGAGATCGCGTTCGGGTCGGAGTGGCCGAAGCCGACGCGCAGGCTTTCAACCGTCTTGATGAGCGAGTCATAGCGCGCCGAGCGGTCGAACAGGCGCCGCAGCCACTCCTGCTGCGCGTCGGACGAAGGCTGCACCTGCAGCACTTGCGCGCTGCCCGCGGTTTTGCCGATGTATTCGGCGAGGGCATCGAGCGCCTGGCGATTGCCGGGGCTGTCGGGAAGCACGTACGCACCCTCGCGCATGACCGCCGCACCGAGCGACTCGAGAGTGCGCAACACACGCATCCGTGCGGCCGGGTCTTCGGTCGGCAGCTGCGCGATCGTGACGAGCCAGGTCGCCATGGCCGAATCTTAGGCTAACGGCGGTCTTATACTGTGTGGCATATGGACTTCGACAAGGAACTCGACGCACGGGGCCTCAATTGCCCGCTGCCGATCCTGCGCACGAAAAAGGCGCTTGCCGACCTGCAGTCCGGCCAGGTGCTGAAGGTGCTCGCCACCGATCCGGGCGCCGTGAAGGACTTCCAGGCGTTCTCGCGCCAGACGGGCCACGAGCTGCTCACGCACAGCGAGGAGCGCACCGAATTCACCTTCTTCATGCGCAAGAAGTGAGCTCGCACCGGGCGCTGGCGCTCGCCGCTCTCATCTCCTGCCAGGGCGCAAACGCCGCCGATGCGACGTTTACCATCAAGGTGCTGACGCCGGAGACTGCGCTCAAGGCTGCGCGAGCGGCGCTAGAGCGCTGCCGCGCAAACGGCTTTCAGGTCGCAGTGGCCGTGTCCGATCGCATGGGCGTCGTGCAGGTCATGCTGCGCGATCGCTTCGCCGGGCCGCACACGCCGGACATGGCGAGCGCCAAGGCGTACACGGCCGCGAGCTTTCGCACGAACACGACCGAGCTCGCCGAAGCCACGCAGGCCGGCCGCCCGCAAAGCGGCATCCGCAACCGGCCCGGCGTCGCGGCCGTCGGCGGCGGGCTGCTGATCGAGGCGGGCGGCTCACTCGTCGGGGCGATCGGAGTTTCCGGTGCGCCCGGCGGCCGCGAGGATGACGCGTGCGCGGCGGCCGGCGTCGCTGCCATCCGCGAGGATCTCGACCTCAATTAATGTCGGTATGAAATAATCCCCCCATGCTGGCGCGATGGATACGGATTGGCGCGCTCGGCCAGCGCGACTTCGACACGGCCTACGCCGGCCTCGCCGCAGTGCAGGCGAGGACTGCGGCGCCCATCCTGCTGTGGGGCGAAGAAGCGGCGCGATACCTGTTCGCGCTGATTGCCCCGCTGAAATTTGCTCCCGGGCGTCACGACCGCTGGCTGTCGTGGGGTCTCGCCTCCGCGGTGGCGACTTACCGGCAGTTCGGAGTGCCGGCCTATCTCGACGGCGAGCTATACCTGCACGGCCACGACATCGCTCAAAGCCGTGTCGCCCGCATCGGCGAGTCCGCGGTCATCGCCTCGAGCTTCCTGATGCGCTTTCCCGGTAACTGCGTCGCCACGCCGTCGTTCGAGCTCGAGCAGGCGTTTCGCCTTCGGCTGGAAGCGCAGCACGGCTGGAGCTTCGACTTCTCGTGGCCTAGCGCGTCGGAGTCAGTTTCTCTAGCTGCGCGCTCACCTTCGCCAGCGTAGCCTCGAACCCCGCGACGCGCTCGCGCATCTGCTCGACTACCTTGGCTGGCGCGCGCTCGACGAACGACGCATTGCCCAGCTGCTTTCTCGCCTTGTCGATTTCGCCGGCGAGGCGTGCGCGCTCCTTCTGCAGCCGGTCGCGCTCGGCGGCCGGATCGACCTCTTTGTAGAGCATCAGGCGCGCCTCGCCGACGACGGCCACCGGCGATGGCGAGTCCGGCAGCGCGGATACGTTTCTGACTTCGTCGAGCCGGGCGAGCAGCTTGAGGGCGGCCGTGCTTAGCGAAACGTCGGAAACGGGCGGAAGAGCGGTGGCGTACAGCGGAAGGCGTTCGCCCGGCGGGAGCTTCGCTTCGGCGCGCAGGTTGCGCGTGGCCACCGTCCATTCCTTCAGCACCGCCATGTCGCGCTCGGCTGCCTCGTCGATTTTTTCGGGCTGCGATTTCGGATACGGCTGCAGCATGATCGTATCGCCGCGCTTGCCGGCGAGCGGCGCGACCTTCTGCCAGAGCTCCTCGGTGATGAACGGGATCACCGGGTGCGCGAGGCGCAGCGACGTTTCCAGCACGCGCACGAGCGTGCGGCGCGTGCCCCGCTGCACGGCCTCATCCGAATCCTGCAGCTGCAGCTTCGCCAGCTCTACGTACCAGTCGCAGTACTCGTCCCATACGAAGCGGTAGATCGCGCCGGCGAGGTTGTCGAAGCGGTAGTCGGTGAAACCCTGGGCTACCTCGGCCTCGACGCGCTGCAGCTGGCTGATGATCCAGCGGTCGACGAACGAGAGGCGCACCGGCAATGATTCATCGGTGCCGCAGTCCTTGCCCTCGGTGTTCATCAGCACGAAGCGCGTCGCATTCCACAGCTTGTTGCAGAAGTTGCGGTAGCCCTCGCAGCGGCTGAGATCGAAGTTGAGGGTGCGCGAGAAGCTGGCGAGCGAGGCGAAAGTGAAGCGCAGCGCATCGGTGCCGAAAGGTGGGATGCCCTGCGGAAAGTGCGCCTTGATGTAGCCCTGCACCTTTTGCTTGTGCTCGGCCTTGAGCAGGCCGACCGTGGATTTCTTCACCAGCTCCTCGAACGAGATGCCGTCGATGAGATCGAGCGGATCGAGCGTGTTGCCCTTCGACTTCGACATCTTCTCGCCTTCGGCGTCGCGCACGATGGCGTTGATGTACACGTCGCGAAACGGCAGCTTGCCCGTGAAATGCAGGCTCATCATCACCATCCGGGCCACCCAGAAGAAGATGATGTCGAAGCCGGTAACGAGGACCGACGACGGCAGGAAGAGGTCCTGGTCTTTCGTCCTGTCCGGCCAGCCGAGCGAGCTGAACGGCACGAGCGCCGAGGAGAACCAGGTGTCGAGGACATCCGCGTCGCGTCGCAGCGCTTTGCCGGGTGCCAGGGCCTGGGCGGCGGCTTCGTTGCGCGCGACGTAAACCTTTCCCTCGTCGTCGTACCACGCCGGGATCTGGTGGCCCCACCAGAGCTGGCGCGAGATGCACCAGTCCTGGATGTTCTCCAGCCACTGCCGGTACGTGCTCGTCCAGTGCTCCGGGAAGAATTTCAGCTCGCCTTTCGCCGCCGCGTCCAGCGCGGGCCGGGCGAGGCCTTCCATCCTGACGAACCATTGGTCGGTCAGCATCGGCTCGACGATCACGCCGGTGCGCCCTGACCGCGGCACTCGCAGCTTGTAAGGCTTTTCGCCGGCGAGGAAGCCTTGCGCGCTCAGGTCTGCCAGCACCTGCTTGCGCGCCTGGAAACGCTCCAGGCCGCGATACTTTTCCGGCGCGTTGTCGTTCAGGTGGGCATCGAGCCGCAGGATGTTGATCGGATCCAGGCCGTGGCGCTTGCCCACCTGGTAATCGTTGAAATCATGCGCCGGCGTAATCTTCACGCAGCCGGTGCCGAATTGCGGATCGACGTATTCGTCGGCGATGACCGGGATCGTGCGCCCCGCCAAAGGCAGCTCCACGCGCTGGCCGACAAATGCTTTGTAGCGCGCGTCGTCCGGATGCACGGCGACGGCGACGTCGCCCAGCATGGTCTCGGGTCGCGTGGTGGCCACGGTCAGGGAGAAACCCTTGCCGGGATAGCGCAGCTCCCAGATGCGCCCGTCCTCTTCCTCGCTGTCGACCTCTAGGTCGGAGACCGCGGTGCCGAGGACAGGATCCCAGTTGACGAGGCGCTTGCCGCGATAGATCAGGCCTTCCTCGTGCAGTCGGACGAAGACTTCCACCACGGCGCGCGACATCTTTTCGTCCATGGTGAAGTAGCCGGCCTTCTGTCCCTCCGTATCGGCGTACGACCAGTTGGCCGAGGCGCCGAGGCGGCGCATCTGCCGCGTGATGGTGGAGCCGGACTGCTGCTTCCACTGCCACACGCGCTCGACGAATTTCTCCCGCCCGAGGTCGTGGCGGCTGTTGCCTTGCTCCTCGAGCTGGCGCTCGACCACGATCTGGGTGGCGATGCCCGCGTGGTCCGTGCCGACCACCCAGTTCGTGTTGAAGCCGCGCATGCGGTGATAGCGGATGAGCGCGTCCATCAGCGTCTGCTGGAAGGCGTGCCCCATGTGCAGGGTGCCGGTGACGTTCGGCGGCGGCAGCTGGACGCAATAGGCGGGGGTCTTATCTGCCGCGTGCACAAAGTGACCGGCCGATTCCCAGCGCTGGTACCAGCGCTGCTCGATCGCCGCGGGCTCGAAGCTCTTTTCCAGCACTACTTGGTTTCGGGTAGCGCGAGGGCCTGCGCCACGGACGATGCGACGGCTTCGCGCACCATCTGCGTCACACTGATCGTCAGCTCCGCGCGCACGCCGTCGAGGGCCTGGCCGAGCACATGGCTCAAGGTGCGGGAGAGCTTTTCCTCGATCACGCGGTCGACTTCCGGAGCGAGGCGAGTGAGCACGGCGCGCTCCAGTTCGCGCGCCAGCGCCTCCAGCGCGGCGGCATCGATCGTCGCACGCGCGCGCCGCGCGTCCGCCACGACGTCGGTCAGGACGGGGACTTTCGGGTCGCGACTCTCAGCCACGGTCTTCGGCCCGTGCGGCGAGGTCGTGGCTGGCGATCGCGTAGCCGCGGCTGCGGTAAAGCTTGTAGCGCGCGCGCCCGGCTTCGCGCTCGGCCTCATCGAGACCCACCACCTCGAACAGCCGCTCGAAGCTCGCGAAGTGCGGCGGACAGTCGTTGGAAAGGTTGACGAGCAACGTCACGTGCGCCGGTGTGTCATCTGCGCGCGCGATGAGAACGGGCGTATCGGCCGCCAGCGGATCGTCCGCCGGGCAGTGCGGGACGAAACCCGTCGCCGGCCATGTCCACATCATCCGGTCGACACGCATGGCGAGTTCGGGGTCGGGCGCGTACACGAGCATGCGCTTGCCCTCGGCGAGCGCCTTGCCCGCGAGGCGGCAGGCGACCTGCACGCGATCGGCCGCGTTGAAGTAGAAATCTATACTGGTCACGTTATGGACAGGGGAATAGAGGTTCCCCCGTACCCCCTATTTCCGACCGGCATGGCGCAGCGCGAAGCGCACGAGCAGCGGCACCGGGCGGCCCGTTGAGCCCTTCTCGCGGCCGCCGCGCCACGCCGTACCGGCGATGTCGAGGTGCGCCCAGCGAAGCTTGCGCGTGAAACGCGCGAGGAAGCACGCCGCCGTGATGCTGCCGCCCGGCCGGCCGCCGATGTTGGCGAAGTCGGCGAAGTTGGAGCGCAGCTGTTCCTGGTAGTCCTCCCACAGCGGCATTTGCCAGACGCGATCCCAGGCGTCGTCGCCTGCGGCACGCAGCTCGTCCGCGAGCTTCTGGTCGTTGGCGAAAAGCCCGGTGGCGATGTGGCCGAGCGCAATCACGCAAGCCCCGGTCAGCGTGGCGATGTTGATCGCGGCGTCGGGCTTGAACCGCTCGGCGTAAGTGAGTGCGTCGCAAAGGATCAGCCGGCCTTCCGCGTCGGTGTTGAGGATCTCCACCGTCTGGCCGGAAAGGGTCGTCACCACGTCGCCCGGCTTGGTCGCTGCACCACCGGGCATGTTCTCGCAGGTCGGAATCACGCCGACCACGTTGACGGGCGCCTTCATGCCGGCAAGCGCGCGGATCGCACCGAGCACGCTGCCTGCGCCGGACATGTCGAACTTCATCTCGTCCATCTCGCCCGCCGGCTTGAGCGAGATGCCTCCGGTGTCGAATGTGATGCCCTTGCCGACGAGCGCAAGAGGTCGCGTCGCCTTTGCCCCGCCCCGGTAGTGCAGCACGATGAGCTTGGGCGGCTCGCGGGAGGCGCGGGTGACGGCGAGCAGCGCACCCATGCCGAGCTTCTCCATGTCGCGCCGCTCGAGGACGTCGACCTCCAGCTTGAACTCGCGCGCGAGCTTCTTCGCCTGCTCGGCGAGGTAGGAGGGCGTGCAGATATTCGAGGGCAAGTTGCCGAGCGTGCGAGCGAGGTCGGCGCCGTCGGCGGTGGACTCGCCCTCATCGAGCGCCTGCTGGAGCGCCGCCGCCGGGGGCAGCGGAAGCGTGATGCGCTCGAGGCTCGGCGGCGACGATTTCTTTTGCGACTTCAGCTCGTCGAATCGATAGAACGCCTCGCGCAGGCCGAGAACCGCGTGCCGCACGTTCCAGCTTAGCGGGCGCTCGGCCACCTTGAGATCGACCAGGAACACTGCCGCGTCCTTGGCGCCGAGTTCGCGCAGTACATTTGCCGCGGCGCGCACCGCATCCCGGAACGCCGGCTCGGCAAATTCCTTGCGCGGCCCCAACCCGACGAGGAGCACGCGATCGGCGGCGACGTTGGGCAGGCCGCGCAGGAGCAGCGTGGCGCCCAGCTTGCCGGAGAGGTCGGCAAGCGCGGTGCGCAATGCGCCGCGCGAGCGCTGGTCGATGCGCCGTGCCGGGGCGGTCAGTTCCTTTTCAGCATAGACACCGAGGACGACGCAGCCCGTCTTCGCCGTCTCTGGCGAGAGCGTGCGTATGCTAAATTCCATCGCGAAAGTATCGCATGATCTTCCACCGCGCGCTCCTCAGGGAATTCGCAAGTCTTGCCGGCGCGGTGTTCATGTCGCTGTTCTCGATCGCCGTGACGATCAACCTGATCCGCCTCCTCGGCAAAGCGGCCGGCGGTTCGATTCCCACGGACGCGGTGCTCGCCTTCCTCGGCTTCTTCGCCCTCGGCGCGCTTCCCGTGCTGCTGTCGCTGACGATGTTCATCTCGGTGCTCCTCACCCTCACGCGCGGGTGGCGCGACTCCGAGATGGTGATCTGGTTCTGTTCGGGCCTGCCGCTCACGGCGTGGCTGAAGCCGGTGATGCTGTTCGCCGTGCCGCAGTTCGCCGTGATCGCCGCGCTGTCGCTCTTCATCTCGCCATGGGCCGCGCAGATGGGCGCGCAGTATGCCTCCAAGCTCGAGACGCGCGACGACGTCACGCGCGTCACGCCCGGCGTGTTCGGCGAGACGTCCAACAAGGAGCGCGTGTTCTTCGTCGAGTCGGTGTCGGGCGAGACGAACCAGGTGCAAAACGTGTTCTTGTCGTCCGCGCAGCAGGGCAAGGGCGGCGTCAGCATGAGCCGCAGCGGGCGCACGGAGACGGCGGCCAACGGCGACCGGTTCATCGTCCTCGAGCAGGGCCGGCGCTACGAAGGCACGCCGGGAGACGAGCAATACCGCATCACCGAGTTCGACCGCTACGCGGCGCGCATCGACACGCGGGAGAATTCGGCGCCCGAGCGCAACCACAAGAACTCCTCGACATGGGCGCTGATGACCAATCCGACCAATGCGAACCTCGCCGAGCTCATCTGGCGCCTGGGGATCCCGGTGTCATCGCTCGTGCTCGTGCTGCTCGCCATCCCGATGAGCTTCGTCAATCCGCGCGCGGGACGCTCGGCGAACCTGCTTTTCGCGCTGCTGACCTACATGGTGTATTCGAATCTGCTCAGCGTGAGCCAGGCGCGCGTTGCGCAAGGACGCCTGGATTTCTCGCTCGGCGTGTGGATGGTGCACGCCGGCATGGTGGTGCTGCTCGTGTTCCTCTTCGCCCAGCGCATGCAGCTCATCCGCCTGAGGGTTGGCAAATGACACGGCAAATGAGCGGCAAGTGATCCGGCCCCGGACGCTGGAGCGCTACCTGGCGCGCCAGATCTACGGCTCGACCGGGTTCGTGCTGCTGGGCTTTCTCGCGCTGTTCGCGTTTTTCGACCTGATCGGCGAGCTCGGCGATCTCGGCAAGGGCGAATACGACCTGCGGCAGGTCTTCACCTTCGTCCTGCTCAATGCCCCGGCGCATGCGTACGAGCTGTTTCCGATCGTGGTCCTGATCGGCACGCTTTACGTCCTCGCCCACCTCGCGAGCAGCTCGGAGTACACGGTCATGCGCGGCTCGGGGCTCTCGCCGGCGCGAGCGGCGCTCACGCTGCTGAAGATCGGCATGGCGTTCGTGGTCCTCACTTTCGTCATCGGCGAATGGATCGCGCCCGCAGCCGAGGAGCGCGCGCAGCAGACCAAGATCCGCGCGCTCTCATCCATGATCGGCCAGGACCTGCAGTCGGGCCTGTGGTTCAAGGACGAAGGCTCGTTCATCAACGTGCGCGAGGCGCGCCAGTCGAACCTGCTGCAGGGCGTGCGCATCTTCGAGTTCGACGCGAGCTACCGCCTGCGCAAGCTGACGATGGCGGAGCGCGCGGAATATCGCGGCCGCGGCGTGTGGCAACTGCACGATGTGGTGTCCACCGCGTTCGATTCCGGAGGGCCGCGCACCGCGCGCGAAGCCGAAGTCGAATGGCGCTCGGCGGTATCGCCCGATCTGCTCAACGCGCTGATCGTCAAGCCCGAGCGCATGTCGGCATGGGCGCTGCACAAGTACACGCTGCACCTCGAGGCGAACCGCCAAAAAACCGAGCGCTACGAGATTGCGCTCTGGAAGAAGCTGTTCTACCCGATCGCCTCGCTCGTCATGATGGCGCTCGCCCTGCCATTCGCCTACATGCAGGCGCGCGCGGGCATGGTCGGCGTGAAGGTATTCCTCGGCATCATGCTGGGCATCTTCTTCCACATGCTGAACAGCCTTTTCTCGCACATTGGTCTCCTGCAGAACTGGCCGCCCCTTGCAGCCGCCGCCGTGCCGAGCACCGCCTTCCTGGCCTCCGCCGTGCTCATGATGTGGTGGGTAGAGCGTCGCTAGCCTGACGAGCGGCTTTCGCTCGCGCTCATCCAATCGTAAGTCCCGGTAAAAGTTACGCGCCGCTCGCGGTGCTTTTCACGTAACGGCGCATAAAAAGGCGCCAACCCCTTGAACGGCGGCGAGCAAAGCGAGACCATACGCCCAAGAAGACAAGTCGTCGGGGAGAGGCTCTTGAGAACGTCCGGGATTGCGCATGGCCACGCCTGATCTGAAGGCGCTCGGCCGCTACCGCATAGAGCGCGTCCTCGGCAAGGGCGCGATGGGCGTGGTCTACGAAGGATTCGATCCGCGCCTCAGCCGTCGCGTCGCCATCAAGACGATCCTGAAGAGTCACGTCGACGAGAGCGTCGCCAAGGATTATTCCGCCCGCTTCGTGCGCGAAGCGCAGGCGGTCGGCAAGCTCAACCACCCTCACATCGTCCAGGTGCACGATTTCGGCGAGGAAGGCGAGATCGCCTACCTGGTGCTGGAATTCATCAAGGGCCGCGAGCTCAAGAGCTTCTTCGACAAGAACGAGCGCTTCGAGCTGAAGGAAATGGTGCGCATCATGGGCGAGCTGTGCGAGGCGCTCGATTACGCGCACAAGGCGGGCATCGTCCACCGCGACGTCAAGCCGGGCAACGTGATGATCGACGGTGAGATGCGCGTCAAGCTCACCGACTTCGGCGTGGCGCGCATCCAGGAATCCGGCGCGGCGATGACGCAGGCCGGCACGATGGTCGGCACGCCGGCCTTCATGTCGCCGGAGCAGATCACCGGCAAGCCGGTCGATGCGCGCAGCGACGTGTTCTCGGCGGGCATCATCCTGTACCAGTTCCTCACCGGCGAGATGCCGTTCACCGGCGCTGGCGCGTGGACCATCGCCAAGAAGATCATGCAGGACGACCCGGCGCTGCCTTCGACGCTCGACGGCGCCATCAGCCCGGTTTTCGATCACATCGTGTCCAAGGCGCTCGCCAAGCAGCCGGGCCAGCGCTACCAGTCCGCGCGCGAGCTCGGCATCGCTCTGAAGCGCGCGTACGAAGGAAAGATGGACGACGATGACAAGACGGTTCTCATCGCTCCCCAGAAGCCGGCCGTGGCCGCGGCCGCCCCTGCTGCGCCAAAGCCAGGCGCGAACACGAACACCGGCAACCACGATGCCGAGCTCGAGTTCTGGCGCGCGATCAAGGACGGCAACGACCCGGAAGACTTCAAGCTCTACATCCAGCAGTTCCCGAATGGCATCTACGCCGCGCTCGCCAAGCGCAAGATCACGAAGCTGCTCGATCCGAACGCCACAACCGACGATCCGAGCGTCATCGGGCAGGCAACGCGCACCGACCCGAATCAAAGATCGCGCATTGAGCCCGTTGCGGCGCAGCCGCCACGTTTCGATGACGTGCAGCAAACGATGCGCATCGAGCGCACGCAGGCGCTGCCCGCCGAACCCTCCATGGTGGTACCGCCGCCCAGCTCAGGTCTCGGGATTGGCAAGTACGCCGCCATAGGCGTCGCTCTGGTGGCCGTGGGAGGCGGTGCATGGTTCATCTCGAAACTTGCGTATCAGGCGCCTTCAAAACCAGAGGTTGTGATCGCGCCGCCGAAGGCGCCCGTCCTCGAGCAAGGTGTGCCGGCTGACGATGCGGTCAAGAAAGAAGCCGAAAGACTAGCCGCCGAAAAAGCTGAAAAGCTCGCCGCCGAAAAGCGCGCGGCGGAAAAGCTTGCCGCCGAGGTCGCGGCGCGCAAAGCCGAGCTGGAAAAGAAGCTGGCCGCGGAGGAAGCGGCGCGTCGACTCGAATCGGCCAAGGACAAAGCCACCCGCGAGAAGCTGCTGGCCGAAAAGGTAGCCGCCGAGAAGGCGGCAGCCGAGGCGAAGGCTCAGGTCGCAAAACTGGCAGCGGACAAGGCGGCTGCCGAGAAAGCGGCCGAGGCCGCCAAATTCGCCGCCGCAAAACTGGCCGCGGAGAAAGAAGCGGCCGAGCGGGCAGCCGCGCAAAGGCGCCTCGAGGCGAAGGTGTCGCAGGAACAGGCTGCAAAATCGGCTGCGCTGGCAGAGGCGGAGAAGCGCGCCGCTATGGCGAGGGCGGCGGAAGAAAAGGACAAGGCCGAGAGGGCCGAAGCAGAAGCCCGGATGAGGGCCGCCAAATTCGCCGAAGAACAGAAGATGTCGGCCGAAAAAGACGCCGCGGCACGCGCCGAGGCGGAAAAGATCCGGCTCGCCAAAGTACAAGAGGAGCAGGCGGCTTCGGCGAAGCGGCCGGGAAGGACATTCCGCGACTGCGACGCCGGCTGTCCCGAGATGGTGATCCTTCCCGCCGGCAGCTTCACGATGGGGTCGGCCGAGAGCGAAGCCGGTCGGCACGGCACCGAAGGGCCGCAGCACAGGGTCGGCATTTCGCAGGTTTTCGCGGTGGGCAAATTCGAAGTGACCTACGACGAGTGGGAAGCCTGCGTGCGCGACAAGGGCTGCACCCAGAACCCCGGCTTCACGGCGTGGGGCCGCGGCAAGCGCCCGGTGATCGACGTGTCGTGGAACGATGCCAAGCAATATGCCGCCTGGCTCGCGAAAAAAACAGGCAAGGGGTATCGACTGCTCAGCGAAGCCGAGTGGGAGTTCGCGGCGCGCGCGCGCACCACGACCGCGTTCTCGTTCGGCAACGGCATCACGCCGCAGCAGGCCAACTACGACGCAGGGGTGTCCTATGCCGGCAGCCCGGTCGGCGCCAAGCAGAACAAGACCGTTCCCGTCGGCACGTATGGGCCGAATGCTTTCGGCTTGCACGACATGCACGGCAACGTTTGGGAATGGGTGGAGGACTGCTGGAACGCGAGCTATGCCGGCGCGCCCACCGATGGCAGCGCCTGGACGGGCGGAAACTGCGCGCAGCGCGTGGTGCGGGGCGGATCGTGGGATTCCGAGCCGCAGACGCTGCGCTCAGCGCTGCGCTATTACTTCCTGACGTCGATCCGCAGCAACACCGTCGGTTTCCGCGTCGCGCGCGCTCTCGACTAGGCCCGAACCAGGCGGGTGCCGGCTAGCCGGTCGTGCAGGAACTGCCGGTCTCGATCGCGGAGCGCCCACAATACCGAGATCGGCAGCAGCGCGAGCGCCAGCAGGAAGCGCAGCACCGCCTTGGCCGGCGTCACGTCCACCAGGCGGATTCGCCAAGCACGCATTGCCAGCGTTTGCCCTCCGCGCAGCCAGCACCAGATGAAGTACGCGGCCAGCACAACGACGATGAAGATTTGCAGCTCTGCCCGCAGCCAGCCTGCCGTTGCGTCGCGACCGCCGCTGGCAAAGAAGAACAGCCACGCCGCGAAGAACGCGACCGCGAAGACCAGCAACGCTTCGTAGGCCATGCTGGCCAGGCGCCGTGCCAGGCCCGGCGTCACGCTAGTGTTTCTGGCGGCGCGGGTCGGTGGACGGCGTCGGCACGAGGCTATTGCGCTCGTGCGGCGGCAGGGCCTGGTATTCGGCCCATCGTTCGCGCAGGTCCGTGCTGCGCTCCTCGCGCGGCACCTTGGCGAGACGCTTGTAGTTCTCACGCGCCTGGCGGCGCTGCTCGGGCGTGAGCTTGGCCCAGACTTGCATGCGACGCGTCACGCGTTCCTGCTCCTTCGGCTGCATGCGTGGATATTGCTTGGCGATGCCGATCCACTTCTGCCGGCGCTCCGGCTCGAGTGAGTCCCAGTCGGGCTTGAGCGGGGCGAGGACCTGCTGCTGCTCGGCGGTGAGCTCGGCCCAGGCGGGGCGCACGCCGGGCTTGGGCTGCGCCGCCTTCGCGGCGGGCTTCGCCTTCTTGACGGCATCGACGGGAGGTTGCGCCGCCGTCCCGGCGGCGAGCGCGAGGGACAAGACGGCGAGCATGGCGCGCAGCATCACTCCTCCGCTGCGCGTTTTTTCAGCCAGTTCTGGAAACCGCGATCGAGGTAGGCGTCGATCGGAAGGTCGTCGGTGAGCAGCTGCGAGTCAATCTCGACCACCTCGGCAAGCCGCTGGTTTTCCTGCCAGCGATAGATGCCGAAAGCGGCGACGACGAGCGCGAGCGCCGGCAGCAGCACGCGCGCGGACACGCCGCCCCAGCTCCAGCCGTTGCCGAGCACGTTGTCGGCCCAGCGCAGTACGGGCGCGGGCTCGGGGCGCTGGCGCGAAAGGGCGAGCTCGCGAGCGGCGCGCAGCTTTTGGGCGGTCGTATCGTCAACGCGACCCTGGTTCAGGATCTGGCGGATGCGGCTGGCGAAATGCAGTTCGTTCATGGCTTTGTCAGGACGCCCTCATAGGGTAACGCCGCGCGCCTTCAATGCGATGGCCAATGCATGCGTGGCTCGGGAGCAGTGCGTTTTGACGCTGCCTTCCGAGCAACCCATCACGCGCGCCGTTTCAGCGACGTCCAGCTCCTCCCAATAACGCATGATGAAAGCTTCGCGTTGACGCGGGGGCAGTCGTGTCAACTCTTGTTCAATGATTTCAAGTACTTGAGCCTGCTCCAACGCCGCCCCGGGGGCCTCTGAGGCGTTAGAGCCGCCCGGCGGCTCATAGGTTTCAAGCGGATCCTGGTCCTCGTCTTCGCCGCGGCCTGGGGAAAGGGATGACAGCAGCGTGGTCCACAGCGAACGCACCTTCTGTCGCCGGTAGTAGTCCCGGATGGCGTTCTGCACGATGCGGTGGAAAAGCAACGGCAGCTCCGCCGGCGGCCGATCGCCGTATTTTTCCGCGAGGCGCAGCATCGAATCCTGCACGATATCAAGCGCCGCCTGCTCGTCACGCACGGCGAACACGGCCTGCTTGAACGCTCGGCGCTCGACGCTTTCGAGGAATGCCGAGAGTTCGCTGCGCGATGCCAGAACCCTTCTCCGGGGGCGATGTGAGTCGGGCGATGTTACCATCATGGTTTCTAAGGCTTTTCACCCCGCCATGGACCGAATCAAGACGAGCGCTCTTTCCGGCGCGGAGATTGTCGTTCGCTGCCTTCAGGAAGAGGGCGTCGACGTTGTTTTCGGCTATCCGGGCGGCGCGGTCCTATTCATCTACGACGCGCTCTTCAAGCAAGACAAGGTGAAGCACGTGCTCGTGCGCCACGAGCAGGGCGCCGTGCACGCCGCCGACGGTTATTCGCGTTCATCAAAAAAAGTCGGCGTCGCCCTCGTGACCTCGGGCCCGGGCGTGACGAACGCCGTGACCGGCATCGCCACGGCGTACATGGATTCGATCCCGATGGTGGTGATCACGGGGCAGGTGCCGACGCACGCCATCGGCCTCGACGCCTTCCAGGAATGCGACACCGTCGGCATCACGCGCCCGATCGTGAAGCACAACATGCTGGTGAAGGACGTGAAGGACCTCGCGTCCACGATGAAGAAGGCATTCCACATCGCGGCGACCGGCCGGCCGGGTCCGGTGGTGGTCGACATTCCGAAGGATGTCACCGCGGCGGTGACGGAATTCCATTACCCCGAGAGCGTCACGATGCGCTCGTACAACCCGGTGCGCAAAGGTCACGCCGGCCAGATCAAGAAGGCTGTGCAGCTTCTCGCGGCGGCCGAGCGTCCGATGATCTACACGGGCGGCGGCGTCATCCTCGCGAACGCGTCGCAGCAGTTGCGCGAGCTCGTGAAGCTCACCGGCTTCCCCTGCACGAACACGCTAATGGGCCTTGGCGCCTACCCGGCGAGCGACAAGCAGTTCCTCGGCATGCTCGGCATGCATGGCACCTACGAATCGAACATGGCCATGCAGCATTGCGACGTGCTGCTGGCGATCGGCGCCCGCTTCGACGACCGCGTGATCGGCAATCCGGCGCATTTCGCGCTGAACGCGCGCAAGATCATCCACATCGATATCGATCCCTCGTCGATCTCCAAGCGCGTCAAGGTCGACGTGCCGATCGTGGGCAACATCCCGGACGTGCTCGAGGAGCTGCTCAAGCTGATGGCCGCCGAGCGCATGCCGGACGTGAAGGCGTGGTGGAAGCAGATCGACGAATGGCGGGCGAAGGATTGCCTGAAGTACGACCGCACCTCGAAGATCATCAAGCCGCAGTTCGTCCTGGAAAAATTGTACGAGGTGACGAAAGGGCAGGCGTTCGTCACCTCCGATGTCGGCCAGCACCAGATGTGGGCCGCGCAGTTCTACAAGTTCGACGAGCCGCGCCGCTGGATCAACTCCGGCGGCCTTGGCACGATGGGCTTCGGCCTGCCGGCGGCGATGGGCGTGCAGCTCGCGAACCCGGGCGCGACCGTCGCGTGCGTCACCGGCGAATCGTCGATCCAGATGTGCCTGCAGGAGCTCTCCACCTGCAAGCAGTATCGGCTGCCGATCAAGATCGTCAATCTGAACAACAAGTACATGGGGATGGTGCGCCAGTGGCAGCAGTTCTTCCACGGCAACAGGTACTCCGAATCCTATATGGACGCGCTTCCGGATTTCGTCAAACTCGCCGAGGGCTACGGCCACCGCGGCGTGCTGGTGGAGAAGCCTGCCGACGTCGAGCCGGCGCTGCGCGAGGCCTTCGCCAACAAGAAGGAGCTGGTGTTCCTCGATTTCATCACCGACCAGACCGAGAACGTCTATCCGATGATCCCCGGCGGCAAGGGCATCACGGAGATGATCCTTTCCGAAGACCTTTAGGTGGCGATGCGGCACATCATCTCCATCCTGGTGGAGAACGAGGCGGGTGCGCTGTCGCGCATCGCGGGCCTGTTTTCGGCGCGCGGTTATAACATCGAGTCGCTCACCGTCGCGCCGACCGAGGACGCCTCGATGTCGCGCATGACGATCGTCACCAGCGGCTCGGACGACGTCGTCGAGCAGATCACCAAGCAGCTGAACAAGCTGATCGACGTGGTGAAGGTGGTCGATCTGTCGGAAGCCGAGCACATCGAGCGCGAGCTGATGCTGATCAAGGTCCGCGCCGGGCAGAAGGAGCGCGAGGACATGAAGCGCATGGCCGACATCTTTCGCGGCCGGATCATCGATGTGTCGGACAATACCTACACCATCGAGCTCACCGGCGACGGGCGCAAGCTCGACGCCTTCATCCACGCGCTCGACCAGGGCACGATCATCGAGACCGTGCGCACGGGCACAAGCGGCATCGGGCGCGGCAACCGCGTCCTGAGGGTCTAGCTTTTTTTAGGGGGAAGCAATGAAGGTCTATTACGACAAGGACGCCGACCTTTCGCTGATCAAGGGCAAGAAGGTCACGATCATCGGCTACGGCTCGCAGGGCCATGCACACGCGCAGAACCTGCAGGATTCCGGAATGAAGGTCACGGTGGCGCTGCGCAAAGGCGGCGCCTCGTGGGACAAGGCGAAGAAAGGCGGCATCAAGGTCGCGGAGATGGCCGAGGCGATCAAGGGTGCCGACATCGTGATGGTGCTGCTGCCCGACGAGCACCACGCGCAGGTCTACAAGGACTCGATCGAGCCGAACATCAAGAAAGGCGCGTCGCTCGCCTTCGCGCACGGCTTCAACATCCACTTCAGCCAGGTTGTCCCGCGCGCCGACGTGGACGTGATCATGATCGCCCCCAAGGCTCCCGGCCACACCGTGCGCTCCACCTACACCCAGGGCGGCGGCGTGCCGATGCTGATCGCCGTGCACCAGGATTCCACCAAGAAGGCGCGCGACATCGCGTTGTCCTACGCCTCGGCCATCGGCGGCGGCAAGGCAGGCGTGATCGAAACCAATTTCCGCGAGGAAACCGAAACC
>DATLDY010000276.1:0-5243 GCA_035525655.1 Burkholderiales bacterium | reverse complement strand
CGGCGTCATGTGCGGCGGCGAGCCGGCGATCTTCGACAAGGCGAAGCCGGTGATCGAGGTGTACGCCAAGCTGGCGGCCCTGATCGGCTCGCCCGGCGCGGGCCAGCTCACCAAGATGGCGAACCAGATCTGCATCGCGGGCATCGCCCAGGGGCTGGCGGAGGCCGTGGCCTTCGCCAAGCGCAACAAGCTCGACGTCGAGAAGGTGATCGCGGTCATCTCCAAGGGCGCGGCGCAGTCCTGGCAGATGGAGAACCGCTGGAAGCAGATGGACGAGATGAAGGCCGACGGCTTCGGCTTCGCCACCGAATGGATGCGCAAGGACATGAGCATCTGCCTGGACCAGGCGCGCAAAAGCGGCGCTTCCCTTCCGGTGGCGGCGCTCGTCGACCAGTTCTATTCCCACCTCGAGGCGCGCGGCGGCAAGCGCTGGGACAGCACGGCCGGGCTGGTGCAGCTCCTGTTGAAGGACTGAAAGAAAAGGGGTCAGAGCAATTTTCCTGTAACACCTAAGCGCGTTAGTAGTTACCGGAAAATTGCTCTGACCCCTTTTATCCTTACAAGGGTTTGAGGCTGCCGAGCAGCGTAGGGATCAGCTCGCTAACCGTGGGATGGATGTGCATCGCGCGCTGGATCGTGGTGTAGGGCCGCTTGGCGTACATCATGTCGAGGATCGAATGCACCGCCTCGTCACCGTTCATGCCGAGGATCGCGGCGCCGAGGAGCTCCTTCGAGTCCGCATCCACCAGCACCTTCATGAAGCCCTGGGTCTCGCCCGCCTCGCGCGCCCGACCGATGCGGCTCATGGGCATCTTGCCGATGAGGATTTTCTTACCTGATTTGCGCGCCTCCGCCTCGGTCATGCCCGCGCGGCCGAGCGGCGGATCGATGAACAGGGCGTAGGTCTGGATGCGGTCCGAAATGCGCCGTTTATCCGAATCGAACAGATTGGCGGCGACGATTTCGTAATCGTTGTACGAGGTGTGCGTGAAGGCGCCGCGACCGTTGCATTCGCCGAGCGCCCATACGCCGCCGGCGCTGGTGCGACATTCGTCGTCGACCTTGATGTAGCCCCGCTCGTCGCGCTCTACGCCCGCCTCCCCGAGCCCAAGGTCCGCGGTATTGGGCGTGCGGCCGACCGCCAGGAGGACATGGCTCCCTTCCGCGACCTTGCGGCCGCGCTTGCATTCGAGCCGCACCGTGATGTTGCGTCCTTCCTTTGCGAGAGCCATGCACTCGGCATCGGTGCGCACCGTGACGCCTTCGCGCTCGAGGATCGCGACGACCTCCAGGGCGACGTCGTCGTCTTCGCGGGGCAGCAGCTTCGCCGAGCGCTCGACCACCGTGACTTCGGAGCCAAAGCGACGGTACATCTGCGCGAATTCCAGCCCGATGTAGCTGCCGCCAACGATCACCAGATGCCGCGGCGTGAAATCGACGGCCATGATGCTGCTGTTGTTGAAGTACGGCACGTCCTTCACGCCCGGCAAATCCGGCACGGCCGCGCGCGCGCCGACATTCAGGAAGACGCGCTCGGCCTCGAGCGTGCGCCCATTCACCTTCACGCGCCGCGGTCCGGTGAAGCGCGCATGGCCGTGGATGAGCGAGACGTGCTTCATGGCCGCGATCCATTTCTTCAACCCGTTGCTGGATTGGCGCACCACCGCGTCCTTGCGGCCCTTCACCTTGGCCATGTCTACGCGCACCGCGCGGTCGACAAAGCCGTACTCGCCGCCGCGCCGGGCCATCTGCGCGGCGCGCGCGCTGGCGATCATCGTCTTGGTGGGTACGCAGCCGGTGTTGACGCACGTGCCGCCGAGGAGGTCGCGCTCGATTAGCGCGGTCTTCAGCCCTTCCGTGTCGAGCCGCGCGCAGAGCGCGGGGCCGGCCTGTCCCGCGCCGATCACGATCGCGTCGAACCGCTCGCTCATCCGGCTCTCCGGAAAACCAGCAGCCGGTTGTTGGCCGGCATCGCATTGTCTTCCTGCAGGACCATGCCGTGGCTCGCGGCGAGCTCCGTAATGGCCTGCGCGTCGCGCAGACCGCTCGCCGGATCACGACGGCGCAACGACACGTCGAAGCGCGCGTTGCTCTCGGAAGTCGGCTTGCCGCCGTAGTTGAACGGGCCGTAGAGCACGAATAGGCCACCGGGTGGCAGCATGCGGCCAAGGCCGGCGAACATGCGCTCGACCTGCGGCCACGACATGATGTGCGACGTATTGGCAGAGAAAGCCGCGTCGGCATCGACGACCGGAAACGGCTGGTCCACATCCAGCTCCAGCGGCTCGAGAAGATTCGAGGCCGCTGCATCCGCTGCCCACGCGCGGATGCTGGGTAGGTTGTCGGCGATGTCGGTGGGCTGCCAGGACAGGTGCTGAAGGGCCGGCGCGAAGTACGCGGCGTGCTGGCCGGTGCCGGAGCCGATCTCGAGCACGCGAGTGCGCCCGGCGAAGACGCGCTTCAGGACATCCAGAATCGGATCGCGGTTGCGCTCACAGGCTTCAGAACAGCTTTTCAAGGCCGGCGGCTTCGGAGGTGTCCGGCACGAGGCTCCGGACCTGGAACAAATCATCGTCGCGAAAAAGGAATGTCTCGAGGAAGCTGACCGACTGCGCGCCCTGCAGCAACGCCGGCGCCGGCGGCGCAAAAGGGGCCGCCTTGACGACGCTCGCGAGAGCGCGCTTCTCGAGCTCGCGGTAGCCATTCGAGCGGTACACCGAGACGCCGAGCGGCGCGCCGAGCCGATCGACCGTGATCTCGAGCACCACGATCGACTTCATCATCTCCGGCATCGGCGCCGAATAGGTTTCGGCGCTCACTTGCACGATGCGGTCCGCCACGAGGCGCTTGTAATCGCCCAACGCGATGATGTAAGGCGGCGGTGGAAGAGAAGGCTCCTGCCATGCATTCTTCTGCGCCGTGGGCAATGGAGCGCACGCGCCGAGCGACGCGCTGAGACAAACCAGAGTGAGCGTTCTTGTGCCGGCCATGCCCTTTCCCCGGCGACATGTTTATGGATTACTGCATTTTGCGCAAACGCCACGTCGCGAGCGGGCCGAAGAGCGCCCCCACGCCCAGCGTGGCCCACGCGATGCCCCATGCAAAAGCGTCTGCGCTCGTCCGCCCGCCGCCGGCAACATCGAGCGCCCAGCCGAACACCACGGGGCTCACTACGCCGGCACCGAAGCCGACCACCGAGCGCACGGCGTACGCGACACCGAGGTAATGCGGCGGCACGCTTTCGGCAAGCACCGTGGAATGCGTGGACGAATCGGCGATGCCGGCGAAGTTATAGAGGCAGGCAAGCGCGACCAGCAGGGCAATCGGCATTGAAATGAACCAGCCGATGGAAAACGAGAGCACCAGGCTCACGCAAGACCACGTGAGGATGGTTTGCGTGCGGCCCCAGCGATCGGCCATCGTGCCGCCGATGATCGAGCCGGCGATGTTCGCCACATAGGTGAGGGCCGCGAACATCAGCGCCGCCTCGGCGCCGACCCCGTGCACGAGCAATGCGGCAGTGAGAAATGCCGGCAGCCAGGCCCAGAGGCCGAGGAGCTCCCAGTTGTGCGCCGTATAGCCCCAGATCGAGAGCATGCCGCGCCGGTTTCGCCATACTGCCGGCAACGAGGCGAGGAGCGACTCGCCCGCCGGCCGCGGATGCACCTGGTTCGGCGTATCCCGCAGCACATAGACGCCGAGCGCCCACGAGATCACCGGCAGCGCCGCCACCGCGGCGAGCGCGCCGCGCCAGTCGGTGTATTTGAGGGTGAGGCCGGCAACGCCGAGCGCGATCGCATAGCCTGCGCTCGAGCCCGCGATGAGGTAGCCCATCGCGCGGCCGCGGCGTTCGCGCACGACGTGGTCGTTGATCAGCGCGAGCGCCGGCGTATACGTGCCGCCCTGGCAAAGGCCGGTGAAGGCGTGCAGCCAGAACGCGGACCAGAAGCCGTCGGCAAACAGCACGAATGCCCACGGGCTCAGGCACGCCGCCACGCCGGTGCTGATGTACGCGCGCTTCGCGCCGAAGTGATCGGCGATGAAGCCGACGATGAACAGCGAGCTGAGATAGCCGAGATGGAAAGCGGCCTGGATCATGCCCGCTTCGCGGCCATTCAGGCCCCACGCGACCTGTGTCAGCGGCAGCACCGCCGAATAGGCGACGAACCAGGTGGCGGCAAGGACCCGGCTCGTGCACAGGGCGGCGAGCCACCCGCCCGAGCCGGGAGAAAACGCTAGTCCGCGTATCCGGGCATTTCCCGATCGAGGATGCGCATCATCGCCTCGAAGAACAGGCGCTCGCGCTCGGCGCGCGAGTGCCGGTCATTGACCGGCGGCGCCTGAACCTGCGCGACGATTTCATCGGACAGCACCTCGAGCGCCTGGCCGGTGCTCATCGCGAGGATCTGCGCGCGGCATACGCGCTCGAGCTTGTAGAGCCGCCGGTAGGCCTGCGCGACCGTGCTGCCGGTGACCAGCACGCCATGGTTTTTCATGAACAGCACGTGCCTGCCGGCAATCACGCGCGCGAGGCGCTCGCCCTCTTCGAGGACATCCGCCGTACCGGCATACGTGTCGTCGTAAGCGACGTGCCCGTGGAAGAACGCCGCGGTCTGGCTCGCCGGCACCAGGCGGTTGTTCTTCAACATGTTGAGCGCCACCGCCCAGGTCTGGTGGGTGTGCAGAACCACGCGCGCGCCGCAGATGCGGTGGATCGGCGCGTGGATGCACTGCGCGGACAATTCGACCACGCCTTCGCCCTCGAGCGTTTTCCCCGACTCGTCGAAGACGATCATGTCGCTCGCGCGAGCCTCGGACCAATGCAGGCCGAACGGCAGGATCAGGTAACGGTCCTCGTGCCCCGGTACGGTGACCGTGAAGTGATTGTCGATGCCCTCCTCTAGCTCGTGCAGCACCGCGAGGCGGTGGGCGGCGGCGAGGTGGATCTTGGCCTGCCGGACCGGGTCGGTGGCGGGCGGCGCTACAAGAGGATGGACGGACATGATCCGCGCATCATACCGCCGCCAATCTCACCGGGATGCGCCGCGGCCCGAAAGACTTCATGAACTTGCCGAAGCGGCCGGCGATGGCCGCGCCGCAATGCGCGCACGAGCCTGCCTCGGTGATCGCGTATTTGCCGAGGGTGTACCAGTCGCGCTCGATGAGCACCTTCTCGCAAGACGGGCAGTAGGTCGACCCGCCCGCCGAGTCATGCACGTTGCCGGTGTAGACGTAATTCAGCC
>DATLDY010000151.1:0-13135 GCA_035525655.1 Burkholderiales bacterium | reverse complement strand
GGCTGGATGATCGTGGCGCTCCTCGCCGGGGTGATCCTGACGGTGGCGAGCGGATGGCTGTCGGTGACCGAACGCTATTGGGGCGTCGCCTGGGTGCAGGGCGCCCACGAGGCTCTCGCCGATGTTCTCGCGGCGCTGGCGGTGCTGCACCTTGCCGGCGTGGCGCAGGCGAGCGTGCGCCACCGCGAGAACCTGGTGCGCGCCATGTTCACCGGCCGCAAGCCGCCGGCGCGGCCCGGCGACATTTTCGAGTAGACTGCACGGTCCAGTCTGATGGCTACCCAGAACAGGGAGCGGGTCCTGCGGGCCGCGACCACCTCTTTCCTCGCGCGCGGCTACGCTTCCAGCGTGGACGACATTGCGCGCCGCGCCGGCGTGGCGAAGCAGACGGTCTACAGCCACTTCCCGAGCAAGGATCTCCTGTTCCGCGAGGTCGCGCGCGAGCTCGCGCTGAGCGTGCTGGTCGAGCTCGAGGGCGGCGACCTGCGCGCGGCGCTCGTGCGCTTCGGGCTCGCCTACCGCCAGCGCGCCCTCGGCGCGCAGGGCATCGCCACCTTCCGCACGCTGGTTCCCGAAGTGCCGCGCTTCAAGAACATCGCCAAGTCGATGTATGCCGACACGGTCGGCGCGATGGTCGAGCGCCTCGCGCAATACCTCGGCACCGCGATGCGCGACGGCCGGCTGCGCCGCGACGACGCCGAGCTCGCCGCCGAGATGTTCCTCAGCATGCTGGCCGGGGTGGACCGGGTAAAAAGACTCTTTTGCGTAGCCAACGGCGTCGAGAAGGACCAGCGGCGCACGGCACGAATCGTCGATTGTTTCCTGCGGGCGTACAAACCATGAGCCGACTCTTTCCATTCCTGGCCGCACTCGTCCTCGTCGCTTGCAGCCAGGGCGATGCGAAACAGAAGAAGGACGACGCCAAGGCGCCGCCGCCGGCGCTGCCGGTGAGCGTCATCGAAGCCGCCGCGCGCGAGGTCCCGGTCGCCTTCGAAGCCGTCGGCCGCACGGAGGGCTCGCGCGAAGTGCAGGTGCGCGCGCGCGTCGCCGGCATTTTGGAGAAGCAGCTCTACAGCGAGGGCGACTCGGTGGAGGCCGGCGCGACGCTGTTCCAGATCGAGCGCGCGCCTTTCGAGATCGAGCTCGCGCAGGCGCGCGGCACGCTGTCGCAGGAAATCGCGCGCGAGGATCTCGCGAAGAAGGAATCCGAGCGGCTCAAGACGCTCGCCGATCGCCGCGCCATCAGCCAGAAGGAGGCCGACCAGGCGGCATCGGCGGTCAGCCAGTCGAGTGCCGGAGTGCAGGTGGCGCGCGCGCGCGTGCGCCAGGCCGAGCTCAACCTTTCCTATACGACCGTGAACGCGCCGATCGGCGGGATCACCGGTCGTGCCATGCAGTCGATCGGCAGCCTCGTCTCGCCGACCGGCGAGAGCGCCGTGCTCACGTCGCTTACGCGTGGCGATCCGCTCTGGGTGCGGTTTTCCCTGTCGGAGGCGGAGTACGCCACCGTGCGCAACCAGGACTCGAAGGGTGTCGACGTGCAGCTCGAGACGGCCGACGGCAAGCCTTATCGGGAGAAGGCGCACCTCAATTTCACCGGCTCGACGGTCGATGCCGGCACCGGCACCGTGCAGATGCGCGCGGAAGTGCCGAATCCCGAGCTCGCGCTCCTCCCCGGACAGTTCGTGCGCGTGCGCGTCGTCGCGGGCTCGCAGCGGGCGATCGTGGTGCCGCAGACGGCGGTGATGCAGAACGAGGGCGGGCGCTTCGTGTGGACCGTCAATCCCGAGGGCAAGGCCCAGCCGCGCCCGATCAAGGCAGGAAGCTGGACCGGCAGCGACTGGATCGTTCTCGACGGGCTGAAGCCCGGCGACAGGGTGATCGTCGACAACCTGGTGCGGCTGCGGCCGGGGGCGGCCGTATCGCCCAATGTGTCGGCGAAGAAGGCGGGCTGAAGTTGAGGAGCTTCCCTTAAATGTCGAAGTTCTTCATCCATCGGCCGGTGTTCGCCGGCGTCATCGCCATCATCATCGTCCTAGCGGGCCTGGTGTCCGCGAAGCTCCTCGCCGTCGCACAGTACCCGGAGATCGCGCCGCCCACGGTGCTCATCACGACCACCTATCCCGGCGCGAGCGCCGAGACGCTCTCCAAGACGGTCGCCGCGCCGATCGAGGAGCAGCTCTCGGGCGTCGACCGGCTCTCGTACTTCAGCTCCACGTCCTCCTCGACCGGTTCGCTCACCATCACGGCGACCTTCGAGCCCGGCGCGAACGTCGACCAGGCCATTTTCGAGGTCAACAACCGCGTGCAGCGCTCGCTGCCGCGGCTGCCCGACGAGGTGCGACGCAACGGCGTCATCGTGCAGAAGCGCTCGTTCGACATCCTCATGGTGGTGTCGCTCATCTCGCCCGGCAACGTGCGCGACACGCTTTACCTCTCCAACTACGCCTCCATCAACATCGTCGACGAGTTGAAGCGCATTCCCGGCATAGCGGACGTCACCATCTTCGGCGCGCGCGACTACTCGATGCGCGTGTGGATCAACCCGGAAAAGATGGCGCGCCTGGGCGTCACGACCGCGGACGTCGCCGCCGCCCTGCGGGCACAGAACGCGCAGTACGCCGCCGGCAAGATCGGCACCGAGCCCGCGCCGCCGGGCCAGAACATCGTCTACACGGTCACCGCCACCGGGCGGCTGGTCGAGCCCGAGGAGTTCGGCGAGATCGTGGTGCGCGCCGGCCCGACCGGCAACGTGCTGCGCTTGAAGGACATCGCGCGCATCGAGCTCGGGGCGCTCAACTACGACACCTCGAACGAGCTGAACGGGCAGCAGACGATCGGCATGGGCACCTATCTGCAGCCCGGCGCCAACGCGCTGGAGGTGGCGGGGCTGGTGCGGGCGCGCATGCAGGAGCTGAAGCCCACGCTGCCGGAAGGCGTGGACTACGCGATCCCGTTCGACACCACGCGTTTCGTCGAAGCCTCCATCAACGAGGTGAACAACACGATCTTCGAGGCGGCGCTCCTCGTGCTGGCGGTGGTGTTCCTGTTCCTGCAGACGTGGCGCGCGACGCTGATCCCGATGATCGCGGTGCCGGTATCGCTGATCGGCGCCTTCGCCGGGCTGTGGGCGGTGGGTTTCTCGATCAACACGCTCACCCTGTTCGCGCTCGTTCTCGCCATCGGCATCGTGGTCGACGATGCCATCGTGGTCCTCGAGAACGTCGAGCGCCTGATGCGCGAGAACAACATGCCGCCGTTCGAGGCGGCGATCGAGGCGATGCGCGAAGTGTCCGGTGCCGTGATCGCCATCGTGCTCGTGCTGTGCGCGGTGTTCGTGCCTGTCGCCTTCCTCGGCGGCATCGCCGGCCAGCTGTACCGGCAGTTCGCGGTCACGCTCACCTTCGCGGTGGTGATCTCCGGCTTCATCGCCCTGACGCTCACGCCTGCGCTGTGCGCGTTATTGATGAAGCCCGGCCACCATGAAGCCCGCATCTTCGTGCCGTTCAACCGCGGTTTCGCCTGGACCACGCGCCGCTTCCTCGGCGGCGTGGAGCTCCTGCTGCGCCACCCCGTGCTCTCGCTCATCGGCTTCGTCGCCATCATCGCGCTCTGCGCAGGGCTTTTCATGCGCATCCCGTCCTCCTTCGTGCCCTCGGAGGACCAGGGCTACATCTTCGGCAACGTGCAGCTGCCCGACGGTGCCACCCTCGAGCGCACGCGCAAGACGGCCGGTGCGCTTTCCGACATCGCGCAGAACCTGCCCGGCGTGGAGCGCGTGTTCGCGATTACCGGGTTCGATCTCCTCGGCGGCGGCAACAAGACCAACGCCGCCACGATGTTCATACCGCTCAAGAACTGGGACGAGCGCAAGGATCGGCCCGCGCAGGTCATCGCGGCGGAGCTCGGCCAGAAGGGCGCCGCGCTGCGCGAGGGCATGGTCATCGCCTTCAGCCCGGCGGCGATCCGCGGGCTCGGCACGGCGGGCGGCTTCGAGCTCTACCTGCAGGCGCGCACCGACCCCGACCCGGCGCGGCTCTACCAGGTGACGCAGGGGTTCCTGCAGGCGCTGCGCGAGGACGCGCAGCTCACCGGCATCAACTCGTTCTTCCGGCCGACGGTGCCGCAGCTGAAGGTCGAGGTCGACCGCCAGAAAGCGCTGGCGCTCGGCGTCCCGGTGCAGGACGTGTTCGACGCCCTCTCGAGCACCATGGCGGCGCTCTACGTGAACGACTTCAACAAGTTCGGCCGAACCTATCGTGTGCAGATGCAGGCCGACGCGCCGTACCGTGCGCAGCCCGAAGACCTGGGCGCCGTCTACGTGCGCTCAACGACGACGCGCGAGATGATGCCGCTCAAGTCGCTCATCCAGACCACCAATGTCGTCGGTCCCGAGCAGCTCGACCGCTTCAACGGTTTCGTCTCGGCGCGCGTGCTGGGCAGCGGCAGGCCGGGAGTGTCATCCGGCGAGGCGATCAAGGCCGTCGAGTCGGTGGCGGCAAAGGCGCTGCCCGACGGCTACCAGATCACCTGGGCGGGACAGGCATTCCAGGAGAAGCGCACGGGCCGGCAATCGGCCATCGCATTCGGCCTGGCCATCGTCATGGTGTTCCTGATCCTGGCCGCGCTCTATGAGCGCTGGCTGCTGCCGTTCGCCGTAGTGTTCGCCGTGCCGTTCGCCGTCCTGGGCGCGCTCGCGTTCGTGGCGATGCGCGGCCTGGAAAACGACATCTATTTCCAGATCGGCCTGGTGGTGCTGATTGGTCTCGCGGCGAAGAACGCCATCCTGATCGTGGAATTCGCGCAGCAGGGCTTCCTCGAAGGCAAATCCGCGACCGAGGCTGCGCTCAACGCAGCGCGCCTTCGCTTCCGGCCGATCATCATGACCTCGCTCGCCTTCGTGCTGGGCGTGATGCCGCTCATGCTCTCTACCGGAGCGGGTGCAGCCGCGCGCCGCTCCATGGGCACCGGCGTAGTGGGCGGCATGCTGGCCGCCACGTTCGTGGCCACGCTCTTCATTCCGCTGTTCTTCGTCGTCGCCTCGCGCCGGAAGAAGCCGCGGCCAGTGGCGGAGCCGGTGCCTGCGGATCTCATCGCAAAATGAGGCCGATAAGGAGAATCGCAGCCGCCGCGGTGCTGATATTGGCCGCCTGCACCACGGTCGGGCCCGACTACAAGCGTCCGGCGATCGAGCTGCCCGCGCAGTACCCGGCGCCGGCATCCGCCGGAGCCGCGATGATTGCGCCGCAATGGTGGTCGCTCTATGGCGATAAGACCCTCGACGAGCTGATCGCCGCCGCGCAAAAGAGCAATGCCGACATGCGCCTCGCCGCCGCGAGGGTGCAGGAGGCCGAGGGCGTGCTGCGCGAAGCCCGCGCGGCGTTCTGGCCGGACGTCACCGCCTCGTACACCGCCGGGCGCTCGCGCGTCAGCGGCACCAGCGTCCCGGCGCCGCCGCCGGGCAGCATCATCCGGCCAAGCCACCAGCTCGTCGCTTCGACGAGCTTCGAGCTCGATTTCTGGGGGCGTTTCGCGCGGGCAGGCGAGGCCGCGCAGGCCAACCTCCTCGCCTCGCGCCTCGGACGCGATGTCGTCGGCCTGACGCTTGCCGGCGGGACGGCGCAGGCGTACTTCGGCCTGCGCTCGCTCGACGCGCAGATCGCGGTGCTCGACAGCTCGATCAAGGTCCGCCGCGACTCGCTCGCCATCGCGCGCGCGCGGCTGGAGGCGGGGCTTGCGTCGGAACTCGACGTGCACCAGGCGCAGGGCGCGCTTTCCGACGCGCTCGTGCAGCGGCGCGACGCGGAGCGCAATCGCGCGCTTATCGAGCGCCAGCTCGCGCAGCTCACCGGTCGCCTCGACCTCAGGCTCGCGGGAGGCGACTTGTTCAAGCTGCCGATGCCGCCGGTACCGCCGGCGGGCCTGCCTTCCGCGCTGCTCGAGCGCCGGCCGGATATCGTTGCCGCGGAGGAAACCCTGATCGCCGCCAATGCGCAGATCGGCGTGGCGCGCGCGGCGCTCTTTCCGTCCCTCTCCCTCACCGCGAGCGCCGGCCAGCAGAGCGCGGAGCTAAGCGACCTTTTCAAGACCAATGCCACCGTGTGGTCGCTTACGGCCGGCATCGTGGCCCCGATCTTCGACGCGGGCCGGCGCGAGGCGCGCGTCGAGCAGGCCACCGCGCGGCGCGAGCAGGCGGTGGCGAATTACCAGCGGGCGATCGAGGCGGGGTTCCGCGAGGTGTCGGATGCCCTCGTCAACGTGCAGCAGACGAGCGAGGCGGAGACGGATCTCAGCGAGCGGCTGCAGGCGGCGCGCAACGCGCTCGAGCTCTCGACCATCCGCTATGAGTCCGGCTACTCGCCGTACCTGGAGGTACTGGACGCTCAGCGCACCGCCAACGACGCCGAACTGGCCTTCGTGCGCAACCGCCAGTCGCGGCTCGCGTTCAGCGTGGACCTGATGAAGGCGCTAGGCGGCGGCTGGAAGAATTAGAAGGTGATCCCGGTCACCTTGCTGCCGATGGCCTGCACCGGGCCGAGCGGGTTCTTGTTCTCCTCCATGCCCTGCAGGATCGGCTGCCCGCCCGTCAGCTTGTAGATGACCACGTTCTCCCGGATGAGGATCAGGCCGTTGAAGCGCCACCCCGAGGTGTGCGTCTCGCGGTAGAAGCCGAGGACGTCGAGCACGACGTTCCCCTGGCGGTTCTTGTTCACCATGCTCTGCGTTACCTCGAAGCCGCGGCAGGCGACCTTGGCCATCACGCAGTCGCGCACGCCCTGGTCGAGGTCGTTGATGGAGAACGACTGGTTCAACATGAATTTGCGCATCACGTCCGCGTAATTGAGGATCGCGATGTTGGGGTTCTCGGCCGGGTCTAGGCTCATCTGCCGCAGCTCGGCGATAGTGGTCTGCCCCGGGACGATCTTGTCGAAGGTGTCCTGTGCGTCCTGATAGGTCTGCCAGGGGCTCGCGGTCACTTCCTTGGATTTCGGCAGCAGCGACCCGCACCCTGCAACCAGCCAGGCAACGAGCAGACAAGCAATGCGTCCCTTCATGGGCACCAGTTTTATCACCGGGGCCTCGCCCGGCAGGCCTGCCCCCGATAGTCCACATGGCGCCGGAGAACGGCGCATGGCCAACCTGTAGTCGTCGCACGACACCGCGTTCCATCAGGGCGCGACATCTATCTTTGCGGCGAAGTCGCAGAATGCGTGACCCATGGGATACCCCGACATCCAGCGCGCACGCGAAGGCCAGGCCGCTCTCCAGCGGATCATCGACGGCTACGCCGGCCCCGGCGCCGACCTGCGCGCGCTGCGCCGGGTAGTGGACCTTTGCCGAGACGTCTCCGAGGCGATCGACGACGAGTACTGCCGCGAGAAGATCCGCATGGTCGCCGAGTATTCGGCGGAGCTGCTGTCGCGCGCCGAGCATCGCGCGCGCGGCGCGCTTTCGGGCATCGAGTTCCTGCGCCAGCAGGTCCGCGGCGCGCTCGAGCTCATCGAGAGCCGCCTGTACAGCCTGGAGCGCGCGCGGCGCTTCGGCCAGCAAAGCTTCGCGCGCACCGCCTTCGGCGCGCAATACCGCTAGGCGCTAAACTCTTTTCCGGGAGTTCTTTCGAGGCGCTGCGTCTGGTGCCGAGGAAGGGACTCGAACCCCCACAGTGTTGCCACCGCTAGGACCTGAACCTAGTGCGTCTACCAATTCCGCCACCTCGGCAGGGTGGGCCGCGATTTTAGCCGAAAATAACAACCGCTTGTCCAAGAAGAGACCCACCCGAACCGCGCTGCGCAGGCGCTCGAGAACCGAGCGCGGCGAAGCACCCGTGCGCGCCGAAACCCCTGCGCGCATCGAATCGCCCGCCGACGACTACGGCCGCGAGATCCTGCGCGAGCTGGAGCGTGCAGGCGAGCCGCTCACGCCCAAGGAGCTCGCCGCGCGCCTCGACATCCGCGGCCGCGAGCGGCGCGCGTTCGACGCCGGGCTCGCCGCGCTCGAGCGCTCCGGCGAGGTGATGCAGAACCGTGCGGGCAGCGTCCTCATCGCGAAGCGCATCTCGCTCGTCTCCGGGCGCGTCGAAGGCCATCCGGACGGCCACGGCTTCGTGGTGCCCGACGAAGGCGGGACTTCCGTATTTTTGCCGCCGCACGAGATGCGCACTCTCATGCACGGCGACCGAGCTGCCGTGCGCCTGAGCGGCGGCGACCATCGCGGGCGCCCGATCGGCGCGCTCGTCGAGGTGTTGGAGCGGGCGAAGCGGCACATCGTCGGCCGGCTGCACGACGAGCGCGGGGTGCTGCTCCTCGTGCCCGAGGATCGGCGCATCGCGCACGACATCCTGGTCGCGCCGCAGGATGCGGGCAAGGCGAAGGTGGGCGAGATCGTCACCGTGGAGCTCATCCAGCAGCCGGCGCCGCACGCGCAGCCGATCGGCCGCGTCGCGGAGGTGCTCGGCCACTACACCGATCCGGGCATGGAGATCGAGATCGCGCTGCGCAAGTTCGACCTGCCGCATCGCTTCTCGAAGGGCGCCCTGGCGGTCGCCAAATCGGCTCCGGACGAGGTGCGCGAGGAGGAAACGCGCGGCCGGCGCGACCTGCGCGAGCTGGAATTCGTCACCATCGACGGCGAGACCGCCAAGGATTTCGACGACGCGGTGTTTTGCAAGCGCGAGGGCAAAGGCTTCCGCCTCTGGGTCGCCATCGCCGATGTGAGCCACTACGTGCGCCACGGCGACGCGCTCGACATGGATGCGCGCGAGCGGGGCACTTCGGTCTATTTTCCGCGCCGCGTGATCCCGATGCTGCCGGAGAAGCTCTCGAACGGCATCTGCTCGCTCAACCCCAACGTCGACCGCCTCGCGATGGTGTGCGAGGTCGCGGTGTCCGCGCAGGGCGAGCTCGGGCGCTTCGAGTTCTACGACGCGGTGTTCCGCTCGCACGCGCGCCTCACGTACACGAAGGTGTGGGCCGACATCCAGAGCGGCAAGCCCCCCGAGCACATCGCCCGCCTGTACGAACTGTTCAAAGTACTGTTTCGCAGCCGCGAGAAGCGCGGCGCCATCGATTTCGACACGCTCGAGACCAAGATGGTGTTCGACCCCAAGGGCAAGATCGAGAAGATCGTCCCGGAAGGCCGCAACGACGCGCATCGCGTGATCGAGGAATGCATGCTCGCCGCGAACGTCTGCGCCGGCAAGTTCATCGCCGAGCGCAAGCAGCCGGCCCTGTACCGCGTGCACGATGTCCCGTCGGAGGAAAAGGTGGCGGCCCTTCGCGCTTTTCTCGCCGAGCTCGGCCTGCAGCTCCCCGGTGGCGACATCCCGAAGCCCAAGGACTACGCCCAGCTCCTCGAGCGCATCAAGGGCCGGCCGGACTTCCAGCTCCTGCAGACGGTGCTCCTGCGCTCGCTCAAGCAGGCGGTCTATACGCCGGACAACCTCGGGCACGTCGGCCTCGCGTTCGAGGCATACGTGCATTTCACCTCGCCGATCCGCCGCTACCCCGACCTGCTCGTGCACCGGGCGATCAAGGCGCTCCTCGCCGGGAAGAAATACGAAGGCGGCATCGACTGGGAAGCGCTCGGGCGGCACTGCTCGGAGACCGAGCGGCGCGCCGACGACGCGAGCCGCGACGTCGAGAGCTGGCTCAAGTGCTACTACATGCGCGAGCACGTCGGCGAGACATTCACCGGGACGATCACCGGCGTGGTGCCTTTCGGCCTGTTTGTCACGCTCGACGATTACTTCGTCGACGGGCTGGTGCACATCTCGGAGCTCGGACGCGACTATTTCCAGTACGACGGCGCGCGCCATATGCTGTTCGGCGAGCGCACGAAGAAGCGCTTTCGGCTGGCCGACCGCATGCTGGTGAAGCTGGTCAGGGTGGACGTGGACCAGCGCAAGATGGAACTCGTCCCGGCATGAGCCGGGAAAAAGAACCGCGCGTCATTTTCGGCTTTCATCCGATCCTCGCCCGGCTGCGGTCGGATCCCGCCTCGGTAGTGGAAATTTTTCTGGACGAGGGCCGCCAGGACGCGCGCGGCCGGGACCTCTGCGCGCTCGCCGAGCGCCACGGCGTGCGGCTGATGCGCGTGCCGACGCAGCGCCTCGACGGCTTCTACGGCGGCGCTCGGCACCAGGGAGTGGTGGCCCGCGTGACGGTGAAGTCGCTGGGGGACGATCTCGACGACGTTCTGCAGGGCGTCGAGCAGCCGTTCCTTCTCGTGCTGGACGGCGTCACCGATCCGCACAACCTCGGCGCCTGCCTGCGAGTGGCGAACGCCGCCGGCGCCCACGCCGTGATCGCCCCGAAGGATCGCGCCGCCGGCATCACCCCGACGGTATCGAAAGTCGCGAGCGGCGCGGCCGAGGCGACGCCTTACCTGATGGTGACGAACCTCGCGCGCACGCTGCGCGAGCTCAAGGAGCGCAACATCTGGATCGTCGGGGCCGACGAGCGTGCGGAAAAATCGGTTTACGCCGCGGAGCTGCCGGATTCGATCGCGTGGGTGCTGGGAGCCGAAGGCGAGGGCATGCGCCGCCTCACGCGCGAGAACTGCGACCTGCTGGTCAAGATCCCGATGGCCGGGGAGGTCGAGAGCCTGAACGTCTCGGTCTCGGCCGGGGTGTGCCTTTTCGAGTCGGTGCGCCGCCGCTCGCTAGCGCCTAAGCGCCGAGATACCTAGCGCCGGAGCTTCGTTCGCCGCGGGCTGGTCGCCCTTGTTGCCGGTGAACGTGTTCTTCAGGCCCGCGACCTGGTCGCGCACTTCGTCGAGCTTGAGCTTGCTGGCGAGCGCCTGCAAAGGCCCGAGCAAGTCCTGCTTCTCCTGGACTTGGTGGATGCGGGGCTGGCCGGCGGTGAGCTTGTAGAGCACCACGCCGTCCTTCATCAGGATGAGGCCGTTGAAGCGCCAGCCTGCGGTATGGGTCTCGCGATAGAGCTTCAGCAGGTCGAGCGCGGCATTGCCGTTGCGGGTGGTCTGCGAAGCCACGTGGTTCACGTCGTAGGCCCGGCACTGGCCCTTCGCCACCAGGCACTCGCGCACGCCAGCGTCCAGGTCGTCGAGCGTCACGAGCGGGTTCGGAATGAAGCGCTGCATCACCTGCCAGTGCTGCAGGACGGTAACGCTCGGATTCAGGGTCGGGTCGAGATTGAGCTCGCGCAGCTCCGCCACTGTCGTCTTGCCGGGGGTGATCCGGTCGAAGGTCTGCTCCGCGTCCTGGTACTTCTGCCAGCCATTGCCGTTGGCGGCGACTTCCTTCGAGCTCGGCAGCATCGCCGAGCAGCCTCCCAGGAGGCCGCAGAGGAAGATGAGGATAGAGGATCGTGCCACGGCGCCAAGGTACCCCGTGCCGCCCGGGAGGGGCATCCTCCTCCCGGAGCAGGTACTCGTCGTCGGCCCATGACATGCGACGGGGAAAAGCGTGCATTCGCTACACGGCGGCAACTGGTCCGACCGGCCTTTTGCCTCCTCGAAGAACCCGCCCCGGCCCGGGCGGTCCTACCCCCATGGCCGACCAAGGACCCCGCTACGACCCGCCCGATCCGACGGTGATCGAGCTCAAGCCCGAGGCGCTCGATTACTGGTCGCGCGCTTTGGAAACGAAGGCTGAGAAGATCGAGAAGGCCGTCCAGAAGGTGGGGCCGATCCTCGAGACGGTGAAAAAGGAGCTGGGCATTGGCGGCGTCGGCTAAGAAACTGCCCCTCGTAAAGAAGGCCCGGGCTGTCACCGATGAGCTTGGGCTCACCACCCCCAAGCCGGTGAAGCGCGCCGCCCGCCGACCGCGCAAGGCCCCGGGACGCATCAAGCCCTAGATTTTCCAGTACAATCCGGCCCCTTCCTTGTCGCGTCGCTTCGCATGGCGACCGGCTTAACCCGCAGGAACAGGAGCCCATCGACATGCGGCATTACGAGATCGTTTTCATCGTCCATCCCGACCAGAGCGAGCAGGTGCCCGCGATGGTCGAGCGCTACAAGGGCGTCATCGCCGCCCGCAGCGGCACCGTGCACCGCCTCGAGGACTGGGGCCGGCGCCAGCTTTCCTACCCGCTTGCCAAGATCCACAAGGCGCACTACGTCCTGATGAACATCGAGTGCGATAACGAGACGCTTACCGAGCTCGAGCATTCGTTCAAGTTCTCCGACGCCGTGCTGCGCCACCTGATCGTGAAGATGGACAAGGCCGTGACTGCCCCCTCGCCGATGATGAAGGAGGAGAAGTCCAAGTCGATGATGGAGCGGGGCGCCGCGCCGGCCGAGTTTGTCCCTGAACCGGGTCGAGCTGAGCGGCCGGCTGCTTGAGCTTGGCGCGCTGCGCCACACGCCTGCGGGCGTCGCGGCGCTCGAGTTCAAGCTTGCGCACGAATCCGAGCAGCCCGAGGCCGGCGGCAACCGCAAGGTGGAGGCCGAAATCGGCGCTGTCGCCTTCGAGGTCCAGGCGAGGCTGATCGCAGCGCGGCCCCTCGGCAGCGAAGTCCGGCTGCAGGGGTTCCTGAGCGCGAAGAGCCAGCGCTCGAAGAAGCTGGTGCTGCACGTTACCAACGTTGAATTTGTTGAAGGAACATAAAGATGCCCCCGCCACGCAGAGGTAAAGGTAAAGGCAAAGGGAAGTTCGGCAAGGACAAGAAGGACAAGGGCCAGCGGGCGCTGTTCCGCCGGCGCAAGTTCTGCCGCTTCACCGCCGACAAGGTCGAGTGGATCGACTATAAGGACATCGAGGTCCTGAAGGACTTCGTCAACGAGACCGGCAAGATCATCCCGGCGCGCATCACCGGGACGGCGGCGGGCTACCAGCGCCAGCTGTCGGAGGCGATCAAGCGCGCGCGGTTCCTCGCGCTCCTGCCCTACACGGACCTGCACTGATGGAAGTCATCCTGATGGAGAAGGTCGCCAACCTCGGCGAGCTTGGCGACGTGGTGAAAGTGAAGGACGGCTTCGCCCGCAACTTCCTCATCCCGCACGGCAAGGCGAAGCGCGCCACGGATGCGAACCGCAAGGCGTTCGAATCGCGCCGCGGGGAGCTCGAGACAGCGCAGGCCGAAACGCTCGCCAAGGCGAAGAGCCGCGGCGAGAAGCTCGAGGGACTGACGGTGCAGATCACGCAGAAGGCCGGCCCCGACGGACGCCTGTTCG
>DATLDY010000146.1:0-21245 GCA_035525655.1 Burkholderiales bacterium | reverse complement strand
GCGCCGGTGAACGAGCCCTTCTTGTGGCCGAAGAGCTCGGACTCGAGCAGGCCTTCCGGGATCGCGCCGCAGTTCACGGCGATGAACGGCCCTTCGCGCCTTGCGCCCGCCCGGTGGATGGCGCGCGCCAGCAATTCCTTTCCGGTACCGCTCTGGCCGAAGATGCAGACGCTCGCGTCGGAGGCGGCCACGCGGCGCGCCTGGGCGAGGAGGTCTTCCATCGCGGAAGAGCGGGTGATGATCTCGGCCCTCCAGCTTTCGCGCTCGCCGCTGGGCGGGCTGGAAAGGCGCATGGCTTCCGCGACGGTGTCGAGGAGCACCTTGGGTTCAAAGGGTTTGGTCAAAAACGAAAAAACCCCCCGGCGGGTGGCCGAGACGGCCTCCGGGATGGTGCCGTGCGCGGTGAGGATGACGACCGGCAGGGACGGCGAATCGCGGTGGATGGCGTCGAAGAGCGCCATGCCGTCCATGCCGTGCATGCGCAGGTCGGTGACCACGACCTGGGGGCGCGCCACCGCCAGGCTCGCAAGGGCGGCCTCGCCGGACTCGACGGCCGTGACGTCGTAGCCGGCCGCCGAAAGACGCATGGCGATCAGCTGCAGGAGGTCCTTGTCGTCGTCGACAAGGAGGACCTTGGGGGTTGCACCGCTCATTTTTTCAATTCCTTCCTGGAGAACCGCCAAATTTTCACCCGGACGTCGTTACGCGGCGTCGGCCAGCGCACGCGCCGAACGGCGCGGCAGGGTTACACGAAAGTGGGCGCCGCCGTTCCTGCCGTCGGCCCCGGTTTTTGCAGGTACCACGGCGATCTGGCCGCCGTGCGCCTCGACCAGCTCCCTCGCGATGGCGAGGCCCAGGCCGCTCGACTTGACGCGACCACCGTCGACCTTGGTGCGGCCGCGGAAGAACAGGTTGAAGATCGACTCGCGCTCCTCGGCGGGCACGCCGGGGCCGCTGTCCATCACCTCGATCACCGCCTCTCCGGCAAGCGCCCTCGCCCGCACGGATATCGTGCCGCCCGGCGGGGTGAACTTCACCGCGTTCGAGATCAGGTTGTCGACGATCGAGCGCAGCTTCTGCGGGTCGGCCTCGAGCGAGGCGGATTGCGCCTCGATGGTGAGCTTGAGTCCCTTCGCCTGCGCGGCGAGCTCATGGGAGCGCGCCGCCTCGCGCACCAGCTCGTCGAGCATGATCGGCCGCACCTCGAGCGACGCGGCCGCATGCAGCGCGCGCTGGTAGTCGAGGAGCTCCTCGATCAGGCGCTGCAGCTTCACGCTGTTGTCGCGCATGATCGAGACCACCTGCACCTGCGTCGGCGCGAGAGGCCCGGCAACCTTGTCGTTCAATAGCTCGGCGCCCTCCCTTATTGCCGTGAGCGGCGTCTTCAGCTCGTGCGACACATGGCGCAGGAAGCGATTCTTCTGCGTCTCGAATTCGTCCAGCCGCCTTCGCAGCCAGTCGAGCCGCCGGCCGAGATAGCGCAGGTCCTCGGGGCCGCGCACCGAGATCGCCTGGGAGAAGTCCGCGCCGCCCAGCTGGCGGATGGCGCCGTCGATCTCGGAGATCGGCCGCGCAATGTACCGGGTGAGCGCCAGCGCGATGGTGAGCGCCACCGCGGTGCTGAGGAACACGAGCACGATGAGCCCGCGCTGCACCTGCTCGGCCTTGAGCCGCAGGCGGTGCACTTCGCGATCGACGATGCGGTTGTTGATCGCCAGCACCTCGCGCGCGCTTTCGATGAGGCCGTCCATGCGCTGGCTCACCATCTTGGTGTCGAGCTTGCGCCGCGGCAGGTCGGTCAGAAGGTCGTAGAGGCTTTGCTCCTGCTCCACGGTGCGGTTGAGCGCGGCCACCTGCGAGTCGTCGAGGGGAAGCTGCGCGATCTCGTCGACGAGCTGCTTGAAGCTGCGGTGGATGCGCGCATAGTCGACGGTGAGCTCGGGATCGTTGAGCACCGCCATCTGCTGCGCTACGCGCTCGATCGCGGCAATGCGATCGACGAGCGAGCGGCTGGCGCGCGCGGCCTGCGAAGCGTTGAAGACGGCGCTGCGGCTAAGGCCCGCGAGCCGCTCGGTGTTCCAGGCCGAATACGCGAGCGCACCCACGAGGGGCAGCATCACCAGCGTGAAGGCGGTGAGCAGCAGCCCCAGAAAAGAGCGCGGGTACGGCAGTATTCGCGCCGCCGTTCGCCCGGCGGCTTTTACGGCTTCTAGCATCTGGGCATCGTTCCATGACCTTGGACCGCGGCCAATGTCACGTGTTCACGACAGTGCGCTCTTCTTCGCGTCGTCGAGCGGCGACAGCCGGTGCTTCGATTCCGAGAATGCGGTTTACCCCCACGACCGTGCAATGAGACGGCACGTCGCGAGTCACGACTGCATTCGCGCCCACGATGGCACCGCGGCCGATGCGCACCGGGCCGAGCACCTTGGCGCCCGCGCCGATGAAGACGTTATCCTCAATCACCGGCATCTCGCCTCCCTGTCCCCTCAGCCCGACAGGGTTCTTTCGGCCTATGGTCACTTGGTGCATGACCGTCACGCGGCTGCCGAGGCGCACGCCGCGCTCGATCACGATCCCCATCGGCACCGGCATGAGGACCGGCGAGCCCAGGCGGCATTCGATGCGGCAGCCCGCGAGCCAGCCGACCAGTGCTCCAATGCCCGGGGTCTGCAGGAGACGCGCAGTGCGCGGGTTCGGACCGACCACGGCTTCGGGATAGCGCCGCTCCACGCGGCACTCGAGCCAGCGCAGGATGGCGGCCTCCACCGCGCCAATCATGGCGGTGAGCGAATCGTTCGCGCGCACTACCACCGCATCGGGATGGTCGAGCGCCTGCGGGCCGTCGTACACCACGCGGAAATCCGCGCCGCGCGCGTTGCCTGCACGGTCCTCGAACATGTCGAGCGCGAGCGGTGCGAGGCGGCCCTGCACGTGCGTCATCAGGTTCGCGCGTTGCGCCACCTCTCGGCCCGTAAAAAGCACGGTCGGCCGCGAGCCGGGCCAATCGGGCAAACGAAACCGGCGCAGGCCTCGGCTCAACTGCGCGAAGTGCGAGCGCAGCGCCGTCCAGTTGCCGGCGCGCGCCGCCTGCGCCACCAGGCCGGCCTGCCGCTCGTCGCGCCAGAAATGCGCGATGCGCTCGGTCGCTGCCTGGGGCTCTTCCTTGAAAAGGTTGGCGAGCCATGCGCCGCGCTCCTCCGCCAGCGAGCGCCGCTCGACCGCATCGACCAGGCCGGCGATGAATAGCGCGTCGGCGGATGTGCCCTGCTCCGCGGCCACGAAGAAACGCGCGGCGAGAAAACGCGGCCGGCCGACCTCGTCGCTCCACGCGAGCACCGCGCGCCATGCGCGCCGCGCGGGACGCTCGAGCTCGACGAGGCGCAGGTCGAATTCCTGCGCGAAGGCGGCGGCGAGCGTCGGCACTCGCGGCAATGATTCAGGCGCCACCGCCAGGTCGATCTCCGCCGGCGCGCTCTCGGGGAAGCCGCTCGCGTCGCCGATCAGGCGAAAAGCGATGCCGTCGATGCGCAATCGCTCGAGCAGGGCTTCGACGACATAGCCGCGCTCCTCCATCAGCGGCTGAACACGCTGGCGTGATGACTGAAAACCGTCGCTACAGGCCGCGCGGCGCAGCGCGTGAGCTGGCGGCGCAGCTGCGAAAGGCGCGCCGCATCCTCGCCCGGCCGCACGACGAGCAGGGCCCCGCCCGCGAGCGCCGCGAATATCTCGAGGTCCGGCCCCGCCTCGGCGGCCGGCGTGTCGATCAGCACCACATCGAAAGGCCGCGCCGCGGCCGCGAGGAAATTGAGCAGGCGCGGCCGGCTGAGGAGCTCGAGCGGGTGTTCGCGCGTCGTGCCGGCCACCAGGACGGCGAGGTTGTCGCGGCACGCGGCGAGCTGCACGGGACGATCGGCCAGCAGGTCGGCCAGGCCGCCCTTGTTCTTCAGGTGGAAGGCGCGGTGCACCGACGGCGAGCGCAAGTCCGCGTCGATGAGGAGCGTGCGTTCGCCCATCTGCGCGAAGAGGGTGGCGAGCTCCCTCGCAACCGAGCTGCGCCCGTCGCCCTTGCCCGCGCTCACGACCGGCAGGAGCTTGCGTCCATCCCTGAACCAATGTTCGCCCAGCTGGCGCGCAAGCGCCCGCAGTGCCTCCGGCTGGTGCGGGCGCGCAGCGAGCAGCGGATTGCCGAGCAACGGCACCAGGTCGCGCTCGACGCGCACCGGCCGGCGGCGGCGTTCGCGCCAGAGCGTGAAGCCGGCGCCGAATCCGAGGCCAAGGGCTGCGCCGATGGCAAGGTCGACGCCGAGGCTGCGCGAGCCCGCGACGATCGCGGGCGCGTCGATGACTGCGGCATCGGAGTATTCGCCGAGAAGGCGCGCAAGCTCGGTGCGCGCTTCAGCCGCATCGCGCGCGGCGCGCTCGAGCTTCACCACGCGACTTTCGACCCCCGGCTTCGGCAGCAGCACGCGCGCGGTCGCGACGTATATTCGCGGGGCGAGCGCGTTGCAGGCATAGGCCGCCGCCAGCGCCACGCAAAGCGCGAGCGCGAGCGGACGCCAGTCGGGGATCCCCTTCATGCAGGGGGCACAGCAGGAGCAACGTACATGCCACTCTTTTAAATCAAGGACTTTACGCAGGTACGGGCGGCGATGAGCCATAGTCCTGTTGCCGGGAGGCGACACACTTCCGCGTCACACGGGCGTGCCTAGAATCGCCGCAAATAATCTACAGAAAGGCTTGCCCTTGACGTTGCGCTGCGTTTGGAAGGCAGCCGGGGTGCTTCTGCTGAGCCCCGTCGTTGCGCTCGCGTTCGATGCGGTGGACACGCTGCAGCCGTCGTCGAGCGGTGCCTACCCCGCTTATCCGAGCGAGGTGATGGCCCCGTACGAGCTGTGGGCGCGGTTCGGCATGATGTACGACACCAACCTCCTTCGCCGCACGCTGGGCGAAAACAGCGAGCTGGTTACGCGCGCGGGAATCGGCGGGCGCTGGGACCAGCGCATCGTCGGGCGCCAGGGGCTGCACCTCGACGGCGATATCAATGCCTTCGTCTATAACAAGTTCAGCGAGCTCGACAATATCGGCTATCGCGGCCTCGCCGAATGGCGCTACGAGGTCGGCAACGATCTCGCCGGGGCGATCGGCGCCTCGCGCCGCAAGTACCAGGCGAACCTGAACGAGATCCAGCGCGCCCAGTACGACCCGATCACGGAGAACCGCCTCTTTTTCAACGGGCGTTACGCGCTCGGTCCGCACCTTGGCGTGCGCGGCGGCGTCGACTGGATCGACTACCACCGCCCGTCGCGGGCGATGTCGGAGACCAAGACCCTCATCACTTCCGCGGGTGTCGATTACATCAGCTCCCTCGGCAACCAGGTCGGGCTCGAATACCGCTTCGCGCGCGGCGATGCGCCGGTCAACGAGCTGGTCGACCCGCTCGGCCAGTTCGTCAACAACGACTTCCGCCAGCGCGAGATCGCGCTCGTCGGCGCGTGGAGCGCCGGGCCGCAGCTGCGCTTCGCCGGAAACTTTGGACGCACGGAACGCACCTATACCCAGTTGCCGGGACGGGACTTCAACGGCCCGACGTACCGCGCGGCCGTGCACTGGGCGCCGCTGCACAAGGTGTTCCTGGACTTCGAGGCCTCGAAGCACGTCTCGTCGATCATCGACATCGGCGCGGCCCACGTCGTGGTGAGGGGATTCCAGTACGGTCCGGGCTGGGCCATCACCGCGAAGACCAACGTCACGGCGCGCTTCCTGCGCCAGGACCTGCAATACGGCGGCGATCCGGCCGTGCAGCTCGGCGCCGCGCCGCTGCGCCAGGAAATCGTGCGCGCCTTTCGCCTCGGCACCTACTGGGAATACACGCGCCAGGTCCACGTCACCGCAGCCTGGGAACAGGGCGACCGCGAATCCAACGTCCTCGGCCGCAACTACCGCTTCAACGCCTACATGGCGAACGTGCGCTACATCTTCTAATCGGGGTCAGAGCCCGAAAAAAATCGGGGTCAGAGCCCTATTTTTAATTGGGCTCTGACCCCGATTTAATTTGCGCGACTTAATTTGCGAGAGCCGTCCCTAGCGGCCGTAGACGTCCTCGAAGCGCACGATGTCGTCCTCGCCGAGATAGGCGCCGGATTGCACCTCGATCAGCTCGAGGGGCATCTTGCCGGGGTTCTCGAGGCGGTGCCGCGTGCCTGGCGGGATGTAGGTCGATTCGTTCTCGGTGAGGATGAAGGTCTCGTCGCCGCGAGTCACGCGGGCGGTGCCGCGCACGACGATCCAGTGCTCGGCGCGGTGGTAGTGCATCTGCAGCGAGAGCGCGGCGCCGGGCTCGACGACGATGCGCTTCACCTGGAAGCGCTCGCCCTTCTCGATGCCGTCGTAGCTGCCCCAGGGCCGATGCACCTTGCGATGCACCAGGCACTCCTCGCGCCCGGCGGCCTTGAGCTGCGCCACCAGCTTGCCGACGCCTTGCGCCTTGTCCTTGCGCGCGACCATGACTGCGTCGGGCGTCTCGATGATCACCACGTCTTCCATGCCGACGCACGCCACCATGCGGTGCTGCGCGAGCACCAGGGCGTTCTTCGTATCGGCGAGGTGCACGTCGCCGTGCGTCGCGTTGCCGGCGTCGTCCTTCTTCTCGATCGCCCACAGCGCGTCCCACGCGCCGACGTCGGACCAGCCCGCGGCAAGGGGCACGACGACCGCCTGCACCGGCCCCGCCTCGGCAGTGATGCGCTCCATCACCGCATAGTCGATCGAGTCGGACGGGCAATCGTTGAAGGCGCCTTTATCGATGCGCAGGAACGCGCCATCGCGCTTGCCCTGGCGATAGGCACGCTCGCAGGCGGCGAAGATGTCCTTGCGGAAGCTCGCGATCGCTTCCAGCCATACCGAAGCGCGCACGGCAAAGATGCCGGCGTTCCACAGGAAGCGCCCGGAAGCCACGTAGTCGCGCGCGGTGGCGGCGTCGGGCTTCTCGACGAAGGCCTCGATGTAGGAGGCATTGCCGTCGGCCATGGGGCGGCCGGCGCGGATGTATCCGTAGCCGGTCTCCGGCGCCGCCGGCGGCACGCCGAAGGTGACGATGTAGTTCTGCTGCGCGAGGGCCGCGGCCCGCTCGACCGCCCGCTGGAAGGCGGCCGGCTCGGCGATGAAATGGTCCGACGGCATGACGAGGAGCACGGGGTCGTCGGAGCCCACGGCATGCACCGCCGCGAGCGTCAGCGCCGGCGCGGTTCCGCGCCCGATCGGCTCGAGGAAGATGGATTTCGGCTTGGCGCCGACGCGCGCGAGCTGCTCGTGCACCATGAAGCGGTGCGACTCGTTGCAGATCACCAGCGGCTCGCCGATGGCCGCGACGCCTTTGCAGCGCGCAGCGGTTTCCTGAAGGAGAGTCCGTTCGCCGTTCAGCGCGTGCAGCGGCTTGGGATGGTGCTCGCGCGAAAGCGGCCAAAGCCGCGTACCCGACCCGCCGCAGAGAATGACGGGCTGGATCATCGTCGGCGTGACGCCGAGCTCAATCATGCTTACCCCGAGAGTGGACGGTGCTAAACGCGGGCGCTACGGCGCCGCTCGCCAAACAGTGTCTGATAGCTCCACTCGGTGATAAACCGCGCCTGATAGTCCGCTCGGGCGCATTCGCCCATCTGCTGCATCTTCTCGGGGAACGCCTCGGCCCAGGCCAGCCTGCGGGCGAGGTCGCGCGCCGACCCGGGCTCGAACAGCAGGCCATTGCGGCCCGGCTCGATCAGGTCGGCAAGCGAGCCCATCCGGCTGGCGATCACCGGTACCGCGTTGGCGAAAGCCTCGACCAGGGGCCGCGGCATCGGCTCGTAGGAAAGCGTGGGGAGCACGAGGTAGGCGGCGCGCTGCAGGCGGGCCTGCAGCTCGTCGACGTCGACCTCGTCGCGCTCGAGGATCTCGACGCGAGCGCCGGGAAAAAGCGCGAGCGCGTCGGTGAGCGTGCCGATGCCCGACTCGGCGGTCAGCTCGCCGATGAAAATGCCGCCGCTGCGGCGCTCACTCGGCATTGGGCTCGCTCGGGCGCCACCGGCGCGTACGGTATTGGATGGTCGGCGTGCGGCGCGGACGATCGTCCTCGCGGGCGGGGAGCGCGGCGACTCGCACCTCGGGCTCCGGCCTGCGGATCACCGGGCGCGCGCGCTCGGCACGCGGGGCTTCGGCTTGCGGCTTTTCGCCTTCTTCCCGTTTCTCGCGCCCTCTCAGGCGGCCCGAGGCGTAGAGGTATCCAGCGGCGGTGGCGGCGGCACTCATGGTTTTTCCATTTCCTTTGGGTTAAGTCGGCATCCAGGCCGAGCGCTTCTGCAGCAACTTCCAATAGGGACCGATCACGCGGTCGGCGGGATCGAAGGAGCGGGTGGCGAGCGAGCGCTGCAGCACCACGCCGAGCAGGTAGACGAGGGTCAGCGCGCCGATCACCGGCGGGCGCCACGACCACTCGGGGTATGCCTGCACGGCGAAGTCGGCGGCGCGGCGCATCGCCTGGCGCAGCACCGGCACGGTGACCGGCCGCAGGCACAGCGCGCGCTGGATCATCAGGTAATGGAGCACGTCGTCGAGCGGGCTCGCGTCCGTGCGCGCGTGACCCCAGTCGGTGACGAAGAGCTGGGGGCCGACGTTGCGGATGTTCCACGGCGCGAAGTCGCCTTGCGCGAGGACATAGGGCCCGGTCCAGTAAAGGAGCGCGGTCTCGCACACCTGGTAGCAGTCCTCGAGCGTGCGCAGGACCGGCGCGGAGGTGAAGCCGCGCGCCTCGGCAAGCGAGCGCTGCATCCAGGCGCTGGTCTCGGTGACGTCGAAGTCGGTGGCGCGAAAGCGCGCCTTGCCGAGGCTCGCCAGGAAGCGCGCATGGTCGGCGGTGAACGCACGGGTCTCGCCGTGCGCCGGCCACATGCTGATGACGATGTAACGCCGCCCCGCCGGATTGGTGCCCTCCTCCAGCACGCGCGGCACTTGCTCGTCGAGCTCCGGCACTTCCTCGAGCTCGTGCAGCCAATGCGCCTCGCGCGCGAGCAGGGCGTCGGCCTGGTCGTCCGCGGCGGTCTTCTTCAGGCCGAAAGACAGGTTCAAGGCCTGTTCCCAGCTATGACCCGACCACCGCTCAGCAACGCGAGCGCGCGGGCGAATTCAACCTTGTCGAGACGCCCGTCGGAGCGCCGGTCCGCATCGTTGAATACGGCGACGAGCTCGGGCAGGCCGGCTAGCTCGCGCCGATCGACGTACCCGTCGCGGTTGCGATCGAGCTGCTCGAAGGTCGGCGGCTTGGCCCCGGGCGGCTGCGCCTGGGCGCTTTGCATGTTCGCCAGGCTCCCGGCCACGATCGGCAGCGCGCACATCAGCGACATGTACGCGCCGCCAATGAAGACGAGGAACTCGGTCCGCGCACGGCGTAAACGGGGATTCATGGGGCGTTTGGTGTCTCGTTATCGGACACACCCCATTGCAAGCGCCGTACCAGCGCGTAAAAAGCCTTTGCGCCGCAGCGCTTTAGCTTTTAGCTCGACTGCGCTCGGCGCAAAAAAGCGTCGGGCCGCTGAGGCACACGCAGCGGCGCGACGATTAATACGTTGTTCGAACGGGAAATTTCAGGTCGCAGCCGCGCGACGTCGACGACCGACTAACCGTGTAATTGCTTCTATCACCGCGTCGGGATTCGCCCGGCCCAGCCCTGCGATATCGAGCGCCGATCCATGGCCCACCGATGAGAAGAGCACCGGAGTGCCGATGGTCAGCGCAGCGACCCGCTGCGGCGCGAGCAGCTTGGCCGCGACGTGGCCCTGGTCGTGAAGCATCACGATGTACGCGTCATAGCCGAGCCGCTGGATGAGAGTGTCGGCGCCGATCGGCCCGTCGACCGTCATCTCGCGCCGCGCGGCTTCGATCGCCGGCTGCACGATGTCGATCTCCTCGCGACCGAAGGCACCGCCTTCGCCGGCGTGCGGGTTTACGCCGCTTACGGCGATGCGCGGCGCCGCAATCCCCAGCGCGACCAATGCACTATGAGTCGCGCGGATTGTTTTCATCACCCGCTGCGTCGTGATGAGCTGCAGCGCTCGCGCAACGCTCGTATGCAGCGTGACATGCGCGATGCGGATCTCGCGCTCTTCATGCCGCAGGCACAGCATCAGGATGCCGTCGTCGGGCGCAAGGCCCGTGACGCGCGCGACGAAAGAGGGATAGCCGTCGAACTCGATGCCGGCGGCGTGGATCGCGGCCTCGGTGTGCGGCGCGCCGACCACGGCGGCGTATTCGCCCTTAAGTGCGGCGCGGATCGCCGCCTCGGCTGCCGCGAGCGCGGCGCGTCCGTGCTCTGGGTCGATGGTGCCGAGGCGCGGCCGCTGCTGCTTCACTTCGGCGACTCGCAAATCCCCGACGTCGCCGTGCATCGACAGCACTTCGCGGTCGCCGAAGAGCACCGGCTCGCAGATTTCACGCACGCGCGGATCGCGTGCCGCCTTGATGGAGATCTCGGGGCCGATGCCGGCCGGGTCGCCGGTCGCGATCGCGACCCGGGGCTTCAATCGAGCTTCACCTGCGCCGTGCGGATGATGCCGGCCCAGCGCTCGACTTCCTGGCGCATGAAGACCGCGGTCTCTGAGGGGCTCAGCGGCATCGGCTCGGCCGACAGGTCGGCGAGGCGCCTTTGCACCTCGGGCAGCCTGATCGCTTCCCGCATGCCCGCCGCGACCTTGTCGATGACGCTCGCCGGCGTGCGCGGCGGTGCCACGATGCCGAACCACGCGATCGACTCGAACCCGGGCAGCGTCTCTCCCAGCGCCGGCACGTTTGGCAGCTCGCGAAAGCGCGCCCTGCTCGCCACGGCAAGCGCCTTGAGCTTTCCGGCGCGCACGTGCGGCAGGGACACGCCGAGGTTGTCGCACATCATGTCCACCTGCCCGCCCACCAGGTCGGTGAGGGCCGGCGCCGTCCCCTTGTAGGGGATATGGGCGATCTGCAACCCGCCGGCCATGGATTTGAACAGCTCGGCGGTGAGGTGCGAGGTGGTGCCGTTTCCCTGCGATGCGTAATTGAATTTGCCGGGGTTCTTCTTCGCGAGCTCGATGAACTGCGCGACGGTGTTGACGCCGAGCTTCGGATGCACGAGCAGCACGTTCGGAATCGCGCCGATCACGCCGATGGGGACGAATTGCGCCGGATCGTAGGACAGCTTCGGATAGAGCGACTTGTTGATCACGAGGGGCGGCGGCGGGCTCGACAGCAGCGTGTAGCCGTCGGGCTCGGCACGGAACACGGCATCGGCGCCGATGTTGCCGGCGGCGCCGGGCCGGTTCTCCACGATCACCGGCTGGGCCCACTTCTCGGCGAGCTTTTCCGCCAGTACCCTGGGCAGCAGGTCGGCGCTGCCGCCGGCCGGGAACGGCACGATGATGCGCACCGTCTTCGTCGGCCACTCCTGCGCCTGCGCGCCGGAAGCGAGGAGCAGCGCGACGAGGACGAACGCGCGCTTCACTGGAAGCGGTAAAGCGCGCTCAGGCCGAGGACATCGTAATAGTTGACGCCGTAGCGCACGTCGTCGCCCACCTTCTTGTAGCGCTGCCACAGGGCGCGCACCGCGTAGCGGCGATTGAAGTCGAACTGCAGCCCGCCGCCGTAGGTAAAGCCGAAGTTGGTGTGGTCTGGCTCGCCGCGCTCGCTGGTGCTCAACGTGGCGCGATAGCCGCCGACCCTCGCGAAGGCGGAGAGGTTCTCGTCGAACGGCAGGATGCCGAGCGCAACCAGGTCCCAGGCGGACGCCTGCACGTTCTGGCTGGTCGCCGACCCGGGGCCGGTGGAGTTCGCCCACACTCGGCCAAGGTAGGTGTAGCCCACCTCGGCCCCGTAGTAGCGATGCAGCTGGTAGCCGGCGAAGGCGCCGAACGCGAGGTCGATCGGGTCGCATTGCCGGCCGCCGCCGCTGATTACGCCGATGCAGCCGGACTTCGCCTCGGAGCGGCCGAAGAGGCCGCCGGCATACGGACCGACGAGGGCCGGCGTCGGCTTTGGCGGATAAATGGCCTGGGCCTGCACGGTGAGCGCAGCCGCCGATGCGGCGAGCGCGAGGAGCGCGATGAGGGTTCTTTTCACAATGGGCCTTTTACGTCTCTCGGGACGCGCAAGCTAACAAAGCCCGGCTCCCGTGTCTTGCGCGCTCATTCGGGCTTGAGGCCCGCGAAGCGGATCGCTTCGCGCCAGCGTGCCGCCTCCTCCTTCATGAACTTCGCCATCTCCGCGGGCCCCATGCCGATCGGCTCAGCCGAAAGATCGGCGAGCCGCTTTTGCACATCGGGCATTTTCAGCGCTTCGGCGATGCCCGCGGCCAGCCTGTCGGCGATCGCAGGCGGCGTGCGCGGCGGCGCCACCACGCCGAACCAGGCGACGGACACGAAGCCCGGATAGATCTCCGACATCGCGGGCACGTCGGGCAGCGCCGGGTGGCGGCGTTCTCCGCAGACCGCGAGCGCCTTCAGCCGGCCGGAGCGCACCTGCGCGAGCGAAGTGCCGAGGTTGTCGAAGAAGAGCTCGGTCTCCCCTGCCATCGTCGCCGCCAGCGCCGGCGCAGTGCCTTTGTACGGCACCTGCGTAATCTTCAGTCCGCCCGCCGCCGCCAGGAACATCTCGGTGGTGAGAAACGAAACGCTCGTCGTGCCCTGCGATGCATAGTTGAGGCGCCCGGGATTGGCACGCGCGTGCTCGACGAACTCACGCACGCTTTGCGCGCCCACCTTAGGGTTGACGAGCATCACGCTCGGTATCGAGCCGATCACGCCCACCGGCACGAACTGGGCGGCGTCGTAGGGCAGCTTGAGGTAAAGGCTCGGATTGATGACCAGCGGCGCCGGCGGCGTCGACAGCACGGTGTAGCCGTCGGGCTCGGCGCGATAGACGATCTCGGCGCCGATGGTGCCCGTCGCGCCGGCCCGGTTCTCGATGATGAAGGGCTGCTTCCACTTCTCGGCCAGCTTCTCCGCGACGATGCGCGGCATCGCGTCGGCCGCGCCGCCCGGCGGGAAGGGAACGACGATGCGCACCGGCTTCGCGGGCCACTCCTGTGCCACGGCAGTGAAACTGATGAGGAGAAGAGCGAGAAGCCGCATGGGGCGCGTCATTATAATCAGCCGATGCGAGAGCGAACCTGGCCCAGCGAAGGAGCAACGCGAGTTCCTTACTGGGTCTACCAGGACCTCGACCTCTATCGCGAAGAGCAGAGCCGCATCTTCCACGGCCCGACGTGGAGCTACCTGTGCCTCGAGGCCGAGCTCCCCGACCCGGGCAGCTTCGTCACCACCTTCGTCGGCGAGATGCCGATCGTCGTGTCGCGCGACATGACCGGCGCGCTGCATGCGTTCGAGAACCGCTGCGCGCACCGCGGCGCGCTGATCTGCATGCAGTCGCGCGGGCGCGCCGAGCGCTTCAACTGCATCTATCACAACTGGACATACGACCACGCCGGCAACCTGACCAACGTCGCCTTCCGCAAGGGCATCGCCGGCAAGGGCGGCATGTCGGCGGATGCGCGACCGGAATCGCAGGCGCCTAAACAGCTGCGGGTTTCAACCCTTAACGGCCTGGTGTTCGGCACGCTCTCGCAGTCGGCACCCTCGCTAGAGGATTACGTCGGCCCGGAAATCATGCCGCGCCTGAAGCGCGTGCTGATCAAGCCGCTGCGCGTGCTCGGCAGCTATACGCAGGTGCTGCCGAACAACTGGAAGCTCTACATGGACAACGTGAAGGACACGTACCACGCGAGCCTGCTGCATCTTTTCTTCACGCGCTTTCGCATCAACCGCCTGACGCAGAAAGGCGGCGTGTTCGTCTCGCAGAGCGGCGCGCACCACTGCACCTACACCGAGATGGTCGAGGACAAGGGCGACGCCTACGAGAAGGGCGGCATGCGATCGGCCAATGAATTCAAGCTGGAAGACCCGGGCATGCTCGAGCAGGTCGATGAGTTCGGCGACGCGGTGTCGATCCAGATCCTGTCGCTGTTCCCGGGCTTCGTGCTGCACCAGATCCGCAATTCGCTCGCGGCGCGCCAGGTCGTGCCGAAGGGCATCGACCGCACCGAGCTCCACTGGACGCTATTCGGCTTCGAGGAAGACGACGCGGCGATGCTGCGCCGCCGCCTCATGCAGGCGAACCTCGTCGGCCCGGCAGGCTACATCTCGATGGAGGACGGCGCCGCCACCGGTTTCGTGCAGCGCGGCGTGGCCGCTTCGGCCGACCGCGCTTCGGTCATCGAGATGGGCGGCTCCGCCATCGGCTCCGGCGACTCGCGCATCACCGAGACCGCGGTGCGGGGACTGTGGAAGGCTTGGCGCGGCTACATGTCAATATGAAATCGGGGTCAGAGCCCGATTTCGACGTGGCACTCCAGCTCGCGGTAGAAAGGCTGCATTCGCGCTACTCGCACGCGCTCGACAGCGACGACCTCGAGCAGTGGCCGAACTTCTTCACCGCGGCCGGCCGGTATCGCATCACGACCGCCGAGAACGAATCGCGCGGCCTGCCGCTTCCCGTCCTCTATTGCGAAGGCCAGCCGATGCTGCGCGATCGCGTGGCGTCGCTGCGCCACGCCAACATCTACGAGCCGCAGCGCTACCGGCACATGGTGTCGTCGGTGCTGGTCGAGGCCGAGGGCGCTAGCGCGGTGAAGTCGATCGCCAACTTCATGGTCATTCGCATCATGGAGAACGGCGAGGCGACGCTCTTCGCGAGCGGGCGCTACGTGGACCGCATTGCGCTGCCGCAGATGCTGTACGAAGAGCGCGTGGTGATCTGCGACAGCCGCCGCTTCGACACCCTGCTGGCCATCCCTCTTTAGTGTAAGGTTTCGCCGGGGGATTACCGAAGGGGGGGTCATGAAGCGCTGTCCCAAGTGCCGCAGCCTCATGCCGGAGGACGTTCATCTGTGCATTCGCTGCGGCTTCGATTCGAAGCCAGCTGCAAGTTCGCTCATAGCGCCTTCGAACGCGCCGAAGCTAGGCCGCCTGCGCGGCGGCTGGCTCCTCATGCGCGAGAGCTGCAAGGTGTTGATGCTCGACAAGGAGCTGCTGCTCTTCCCGCTGCTCTCCGGCATCGCCAGCTTGTTCGTCCTGGCGAGCTTCGTCGGCGGCGTCTGGGCCAGCGGCCTCGCCGAGCAGGAGGCGTCCCTGGGTGAAACCACCGCCTGGCTTATCCTGTTCGCGTATTACTTCGCCAACTACTTCGTCATCGTCGCCTTCAATAGCGCGCTCGTCGGCTGCGCCATGATCCGCTTCCGCGGCGGCGATCCGACCTTCGCCGACGGCCTGCGCGTGGCTCGCGAGCGGATGCCGCAGATCGTGGCGTGGGCGCTCCTCGCCGCCACGATCGGAACCCTCTTGCGCATCATCGAGGAACGCGTCGGCTTCGTAGGCAAGATCGTGACTGCCGTCCTCGGCGCGGCGTGGACCATCGCCACCTACTTCGTCGTGCCCGTCCTGGTGGTCGAGAAGCTCGGGCCGGTGGACGCGGCCAAGCGCTCGGCCGCGGTGGTGAAGAAGGCCTGGGGCGAATCGATCGTCAGCAATGCCGGGATCGGCTTGGTGGTATCGCTGCTGACGATGGGCGCCACCATCGTGGTGGCCGTGGGGTTCGGCGTCCTCGCGCTGAAGACCGGCAGCTTCGTGGTCGCGATCATCGGCGCCCTGGCCGTCATCGGCGTGATCGTCCTCGGCACGCTGATCGGCAGCGCGCTCAGCTCGATCGTGCTGTCGGCGCTCTACCTCTATGCCACGGAAGGAAAGGTGCCCCAGGCCTTCGCGAACGCCGGGCTGCAGCACGCTTTCGCGCCGAAAGGCTAGTGCCGGCCGGCGTACGTCCGGCGCCGGCGCTTGGCGCGGATGTCGTTGACCAGGATGGTGGTCACGAGGCCCATGCCGCCGACGGCGGCGGCGAGGAAGAGGAGGATCGCCAGTCCAGGGTAGCCCCAGATGCGGTAGGTGGTCTCGACACGCATCACGAGCGCCGCGCCGATGATGAGGGCGGCGAGCACGAGGCCGAGGGTGATGCGGTTCGCGACCTTCTGCATCCCCTCCATCAGGCGCACCTCGTCGATCGCGTCGACCTTCACCTCGAGCTCGTTGTTCGCGAGGCGGTCGAGGATCCGGTTGACGCGCCCCGGCAGGTTCTGCACGAAGTTCTTCATCTCCACCGCGGTGCTGAACATCGAGCCTATCGACATGTCGCGCATCATCTGGCTGCGCGTGATGTCGGCGGCGTGGCGGCGGATGGCGGCGTTGGTGTCGAAGCGCGGCGCGAGCGTGAGGCCGATCTCGTCGAGGTTGAGGAGCGTCTTGCCGATCATCGCCAGCTCCGGCGGCAGGCGGATGCCGTTCTCCGCGGCGACCTTGAGGAGCATCAGCACCGCGCGCCCGACCTGCGGACGATGCACGGCGAGCTCCTGGTGCTGGCCGATGATGTCGGCGACCCCGCGGCGGAAAGTGGCCGTGTCGGAATCCTCGCGCTCCTCGGCGAGCAGGATTAACAGCTTCACCGCCTCGTCGGGCCGGTTCTCGGCCACGCAAAGGAGAAGCTGCAGCAGCCGGTCCTGCAATGCCGGGCGCACGCGCGCCACCATGCCGAGGTCGATGAGGGCAATCTTGCCGTCAACCAGGAATACGTTGCCGGGATGCGGATCGGCGTGGAAGAAGCCGTCGCGCAGCATCTGCTTGAGGTAGGCGCGGAACAGCGCGTCGGCGAGCCGCTCGCCGTCGAGCTCGAGCCGCGCGAGCGGGCTCATCGCGGTGACCTTGGTGCCGGGGATGAACTCCATCGTCAGCACGCGAGACGTGGTAAAGGTCATCACCGGCTGCGGGATGACGATCTCCTCGATCTCCTTCAGGTTGTTGCCGATGGTGACGAGATGCAGCGCCTCCTGGCGGAAATCGAGCTCGCGCAGCATCGACTTCCTGAACTCATCGAACAGCCCCGCGATGCCGAAGCGGCGGCCGAACTCGGTGTGCTCGTCGATGAAGGCGGCCATCTCGCCGAGCGCCGCGAGGTCGTCGAGCACCTGCTCGCGGATTCCCGGGCGCTGCACCTTCAACGCGACGGCGCGGCCGTCGCGCATCACCGCGTAGTGCACCTGGGCTATCGAGGCCGCCGCGACCGGCTCGGGCTCGATGGTGAGGAACGCCTTCGAGAGGCGCACGCCGAGCTCGTCCCTCAGGATCTTCTCCACCTCGTCGAAGCCGAACGGCTTGACGTGGTCCTGCAGCCGGGCGAGCGCGTCGGCATAGGCCGGCGGGATGATGTCGGGGCGCGTCGACAGGAGCTGCGCGAGCTTGATGTAGGTCGGGCCGAGCTTCTCGACGTCGCGCGCCAGCTCCTTCGCTTCCGGGACGCTGACGTCGTCCTCGTCGGGCTCCTGCGGCATCAGCTCCGACAGGCCCGCGCGCGCCACCAGGTCGCGCCGCCCGTATTTGAACAGCAGGCGTGCGAAATCCTTGTAGCGCTTCAGGTGCTCGGGACGCAGGGAGAGATTCACGCCCCCGCTACAGCAAATTACAGGCCTAAGGCCGCAGGCGCAGCTCCAGATGCCGGCGCACGTCCGGCCACTCCGAATGGAGGATGCTGTACATGACGGTGTCGCGGACCGTGCCGTCGCGCCGCGGCTGGTGGTGGCGGATCGCGCCGTCCTTCTTCGCGCCGAGCTTCTCGATGGCGCGCTGCGAAGCGAAGTTGAAGTTGTCGGTGCGCAGCCCGACGACCTTGCATCCCAGCGCCTCGAAGGCGTGGGCAAGGAGCAGGAGCTTGCAAGCCGTGTTGACGTGGCTCTTCTGCCAGCGCTTGGCGTACCAGGTATAGCCGATCTCGACGCGGTCCGACGCCTTGATGATGTCGTGGTAGCGCGTGCTGCCGGCGATCGTGTTGGTCTTCATCTCGCGCACGGCGAACGGCAGCATGTGTCCCGCCTCGAAGCCGGCGAGCGCCGTCGCGATGTAGGCCCGCGTCTCGCCGGGCGCCGGCACCGACGTGAACCAGAGCTTCCACAGCTCGCCATCCGCGGCGGCGGCGTCGAGCTCTTTCTCGTGCGACGCGGCGAGCGGCTCGAGCCGCACGCCATGACCTTCGAGCGTGGTGGGGCGCGGGTCTTTCATTGCGCCGAGTCTACAATGCTGCGGCAATGGATAAGGAAAAGACCCGGCAAGCCATCGACAAGGTGTTCCGCGACATGGCCGGCGCGATGACGGCCGGCATGGCATACGTCGGCACGAAGACCGGCCTCTTCCGCGCCATGGCGGGCAAGGGACCGATGAGCGTGCAAGACGTGGTGGAAGCCTCTCACCTGCATCCGCGCTACGTCGAGGAGTGGCTGAAAGGCATGGCTGCCGCCGGCTACCTGGATTTTTCCGACAGCAAGTTTTCCCTGTCGGACGAAATGGCCTATTTCGTTGCTTCCGACGGCACGGATCATTTCGTCGGCGGCATGTGGGCCATGGTGCCGCCGCTCATGCGCGTCGCGCCGCAGGTCGTCGAGGCGTTCGAGAAAGGCGGCGGCGTGCGTTTCGAGTCGTTCGGGCCGGACTGCGTCGAGGCGCTCGACCTCATCAACCGCGGCCAGTACGAGGAGCGCTTCGCCGGCTACTGGCTGAAGTCCCTGCCGGAGGTCATCGCCCGGCTGCAGGGCGGCGGGCGCATGCTCGATTTCGGCTGCGGCTCCGGGCGCGTCGCCATGGCGATCAAGAAGGCCTTCCCCGCGGCCGAGGTCGTGGGCTACGACGTCGACGCGCAATCGATCGCACGGGCGAAGGCACTCAAGCTGCCGATCACCTTCACCACGGACATGCCCGCAGGGCAGTTCGACCTGGTGACGATCTGCGATTGCATCCATGACCTCGCGGCGCCGGTCGAGACGCTCAAGCAGGTGCACCGGCTGGTGAAGCCGGATGGCACGCTCTTCATCATCGAGCCCAAGGCCGGCGACCGGCTCGAGGACAACCGCAACCCGGTCGGCACGATGTTCTACGGCTTCAGCGTGTTCCATTGCATGACGCAGTCCCTCGCCCGCGGCGGCCCGGGGCTCGGCACGTGCATGGGGCCGGGCCAGACTGAGAAACTGGCGCGCGAGGCCGGCTTCCGGCAGTTCAGAATGCTGGACATCAAGAGCATGACCAACCTCTTCTACGCGGCAAACCCATGAAAGAGCTCGCCCCCAGCGGAAAGCTGCGCATCGGCTTGAACTACTCCAACTTCCTCATCGTCTCGGGCGATGAGGCCAACGGCGAGCCGCGTGGCATCGCGCCCGATCTCGGACGCGAGCTCGCCAAGCGCGCCGGGCTGTCGTTCGAGTTCGTGAAGTTCGACGCGGCCGGCAAGCTGTTCGACGCGGTCAAGGCCGGCCAGGTCGACATCGGCTTCCTTGGCAACGAGCCCCAGCGGGCGAGCGAGGTCGACTTCAGCCCGCCCTACCTCGAGATTCCCGTGACCTTCCTCGTGCCCGCCGGCTCGCCGATGAAGGCCATCGCCGACATCGACCGCGAGGGCGTGCGCGTCGCGGTGTCGGAGCGCAGCGCGTATGACCTGTGGCTTTCGCGAAACCTCAAGAAGGCCCAGCTGGTTCGCGCGAAGGGCATCCCCGCGTCCTACGACCTCTTCATGGCGCAGAAGCTCGAGGCGCTCGGCGGCCTCAAGCCGAAGCTCGTCGAGGAGCAGCAGCGCACCCCCGGCTCGCGCGTGCTAGAGGGGCAGATCACCGGCGTGCAGCAGTCGATCGGCGCGCCGAAGGGGCGCGCCGGTGTTCCCGACTACCTGCGCAAGTTTGCAGACGACGTCAGGAAAAGCGGCCTCGCCGCGCAGATCATCGAGAAGCACGGCGTGCGCGGCGTAATCGTGGCCAAGTAAAACTGCAGGTGGCGAAATAAACGGGGTCAGATCATGATTAGCCTTCATGTCCGGAAATGTTGATCTGACCCCATTAAGGGTGACCCCATTAAGGGTTTACTGGCGGCCCGGCTGCTCGAGCTGCGTGAAGGTGAAGGAGTTTCTCTCCGGCCTGGGCGTCGATTACGAATCGATCAACGTCTCTGCGCGGCCGGAAGCCATGGACGAGCTGCGCGAGATGGGTGTGCGCACGGTGCCGGTGGTGGCGCGCGGCAAGGCCTACGTGTTCGCGCAGGAGCTCGCCGACGTCTCGGAGTTCGTCGGCCGCAAGGTCGACTTCCAGCGGCTGCCGCCCGAGAAGCTGATCGAGAGGTGGCGCGCCGTGCTCGCCGCCGCGCAGCGCCACGTCATGCAGATCCCGCCCCAGCGGCTCGCCGAGCGCGCGACCGAGGGCCGCGATCGCAGCATCCGCGACCTCGCCTACCACGTCTACCAGGTGCCCGATTCCTTCCTGCAGGCGATCGAGGACGGGGTGCACGACCTGACCTCGGTGTACAACGCGGCGCCGCCGGCGAACGTGACGTCCTCCGCGACCATCGCGGCCTATGGAAAATCGGTTGCCGAGCGGCTCGAGCGCTGGTGGCAGCGCGACGGGCAAAAGGCGGCGAGCGCCAAGCTGGAAACCTATTACGGCGTGCAGCAACTCCACCACGTCATGGAGCGCTGCACCTGGCACTCGGCGCAGCACGCGCGGCAGATCATGTCGGTCCTCGAGCGCTTCGGCATCAAGCCGGACGGGCCGCTGACCCAGGAGGACTACGCCGGCCTGCCGATGCCCAAGGCACTCTGGGAATAACTGGCGTGCTGCGCCTGCTCGTCGTCTGGCTGGTGAATACCGTCGCCCTCGTCGGCGTCGCCTACCTCATGCCGTCGGTCAGGATCGAGAGCTTCGGTACGGCGCTGATCGCCGCGGCGATCCTCGGCCTGGCGAACGCCGTGGTGCGGCCGATCCTCGTGCTCCTCACCCTGCCGGTAACCATCATCACGCTGGGCCTGTTCATCTTCGTGATCAACGGCCTCCTCTTCCTCGGCGTGGCTCATTTCGTCCCCGGCTTCGACGTGGCCGGCCTGTGGCCCGCGATCCTCGCCTCGATCGTGTTTAGCCTCATTTCCTGGCTGCTGTCGGCGCTGGTCCTCAAATGACTCAATGGCTCGTGGTCCAGCACCAGAACACGCCCGTCAGGCGCTGATTCTTCCGTACCGCGGGTACGGCAACGCCCGCACGATGGTGTTGCCGGGCCGGGTTCTCGAGGACAGGCCGCTGCGGGCGGCACGACCCGGCGACCGGCGCTGGCGCAATCTAGCGACCT
>DATLDY010000145.1:0-2203 GCA_035525655.1 Burkholderiales bacterium | reverse complement strand
GCCGGGATGGTCGTGTTGCGCGGGATGATCTTCTCCACCAGCCCGCCCATCGTCTCCACGCCGAGCGAAAGCGGGATCACGTCGAGCAGCAGCCAGTCCTCGCCCTGCGGCTTGTTGCCCGCGAGCACGTTGGCCTGCATCGCCGCGCCCAGGGCCACCACCTTGTCCGGATCGAGGTTGTTGAGCGGATCGCGCTTGAAGAACTCGGCCACCGCGCGCTGGATCTGCGGCATGCGGGTGGCGCCGCCGACCATCACCACGCCGTCGACCTGGCTCACGGTCAGGCCGGCATCGCGCAGCGCCTTGCGCACCGGCCCGAGGGTCTTCTGCACGAGCGTCTGCGTGATGCGGCAGAACGTCTGGGAGTCGATGGTGATATCCACGAGCTCGCCGGAGCCGAGCTTGGCCGTCACGTTCGCTTCCTCGTGCACGGTGAGGTATTCCTTCGCCTCGCGCGCCTTCACCAGGAGCAGGCGCATGTCGCGCGACGAGAGCGGGGCCAGCTTCGCCTCGTCTACGATCCAGCAGAACAGGCGCTGGTCGAAGTCGTCGCCGCCGAGCATCGAATCGCCGCTCGTCGCGACTACCTCGAACACGCCGCGCGACAGCTTGAGGATCGACAGGTCGAAGGTGCCGCCGCCGAGGTCGTAAACGGCAAACATCCCCTCCGAAGCATTGTCCAGCCCATAAGCGATCGCGGCTGCCGTGGGCTCATTCAGCAATCTCAAGACATTGAGCCCAGCCAGCTTGCCGGCATCTTTCGTCGCCTGGCGCTGCGCGTCATCGAAATATGCCGGCACCGTGATGACGGCGCCGCTCAGCGTGCCGCCGAGCGAGGCCTCGGCGCGCTCGCGCAGCACGCGCAGGATCTCGGCGGACACCTCCACCGGGCTCTTCACGCCGGCGATAGTCCGCACCTGGAGCATCCCCGGCGCGTCGACGAAGTCGTAAGGCGCGTTCTGCAGGTGGTCCACGTCCTTCACGCCGCGTCCCATGAAGCGCTTGACGGAGACGATGGTGTTGTTGGGGTCGTCCGACTGCCGCGCCTGGGCGGCGTAGCCGACCTCGACTTTCCCTTGCGGCAGGTAGCGCACGATAGAGGGCAGGAGCGGCCGGCCCTGCGCATCGGGCAGCACGGTCGCGGCGCCGCTGCGCACCGTTGCCACCAGCGAGTTGGTGGTGCCCAGATCGATGCCGACGGCAAGGCGATGCTCATGCGGCAGCGCCGACATGCCGGGCTCGGAGATCTGCAGGAGCGCCATTAGTCCAGGGCCTCGTAGGCCGAATCGATCTCGGCTTCCAGCTTGTCCAGGAATTGCAGCTCGCGAACCAACCCTGCGGCCTGGCTGTAATCCTTCTTCTCATCGATCGCCTGCGCGATCTGCTTCTCGAGCGCGAGCTTGTCCTGCTGGAGATTGTCCTGGACCGTCGCCAGCGCGTTCGTATCCTTGCGGGCGATCGCGTTCTCGATCGCCTCGCGCAGCTCCATCTGCTGCATGAGGAACTCTGCCGGCATCGCCGTGTTGGTCTCGAAGGCGACGTCGACGCCGTGGAGCATGAGGATGTGGCTTGCGCGCTGCACGGGATTCTTCAGGCTACGGTAGGCCTCGTTTACGCGCGTGGTCCATTGCAGCGATGCGCGTCGCTCGGCATCGCCGGCATGGGCAAATCGGTCGGGATGGACGCGGGACTGGATCTCGCGGTAGGCGGCTTCGAGCGCTGCGGCGTCCAGCGCGAAGGCGGGCTCGATGCCGAACAGCTCGAAGTGACTGCCGCCGCTAGACGTTAAAGCTTTCCCCGCAGCCGCACTCGTCTTTGACATTGGGGTTGCGGAACTTGAAGCCTTCGTTGAGGCCTTCGCGCGTGTAGTCGAGCTCGGTTCCCTGCAGGTAGGGCAGGCTCTTCGGATCCACGATGACCTTCACGCCGTGGCTGTCGAAGGCCACGTCCTCGGGATTGACCGCGTCGGCGAACTCGAGCTTGTACGCCATGCCCGAGCAGCCGGAGGTGCGCACGCCCACGCGCAGCCCGACGCCCTTGCCGCGGCGGGCTATGTAGGACTGGACGTGCTTCGCCGCGCTTTCAGTCAACGTGATCATGCTACTTTTTTCTCCTCGGCACGCCCATGCTTCTTCTTGTAGTCCTCGACGGCCGCCTTGATGGCGTCCTCGGCAAGGATCGAGCAATGGATCTTCACCGGCGG
>DATLDY010000144.1:0-9373 GCA_035525655.1 Burkholderiales bacterium | reverse complement strand
GCCTCCGCACGATTGGCGCCACCGCGTGAGCGCTCGGCAGCGGCCTGCGCAAGGCGCGCCGCGTCCGCCGCATGGCCCGACTCCAATTCGACCTGTGCGCGCACATTGAGGAGGGTGGCGGCGTATTCGCAGGTGAGCTCGGCGCAGCGACGCTCGGCCTGGCCGACCCACACCGCCGCGGCACCCACGTTGTTGGCCGAGAGCTCGAGGATGGCACGGCGCAGCTCCGCCTGGAGCTTGCGCCGCTCGGAAAACGGTGTGCGCGGATCGTCCAGTACGGCGGACAGCGCCGCGCGGGCCTCGGCATCGCGACCGAGCCACTGCTGCACCACCGACAGGTTGATGGCATTGGCCGCAATCGAGTCGGCGTTTTCCAGCGTCGTCGCGAGGCGCAGCGCCTCGGCGTAGAGCTTTGCCGCGCCCGGATAATCGCCCGATCGCGCGAGTGCCGACGCCCGCGCCTCGGCATCGGTGAGGCGCGATTTGGCGACCGACTCGGCCGCCGGCTTGGGAGCCGCGCACGCGGTGGCGACGAGAAGCAGCAGCGCGGCGGCGAAACGCATCAGCGCGTGGAACCCTTGCCGTGGGCTTCGAAGCTATCGATCGGCAGCATGCCGTCGGTGTTGTCCTTGAACGAGTCGCTGAGCGGCCAGACGCGCTTCGCGGCGGTGAGCACGTCGTTTGCCTCGCGCGCCGCCGACTCGCTGCGGTCGAGGAGCGGCCGTGCGCTCTTCAGCGTGTACTGCGCCTCTTCGCCGGTCTTGCGCAGCTGGCCCGCGGCCGCATCGATGGACTCGATACCGGAGGCGAGCTTTGACGACAGCACCGGCACGGCGCGTTCCATGGTGCCCGCGACGCGCTCCACGGCGTCGAGCGTCGCGGTGGTCTGGAAGCTGAGGTCCGACGTGGCGGCGGTCGCCTCATCGACGAGCTTGCGCATGGCGCGATGCGTCGCCGGCAGCTGCTCTATCTCGCGCCGCAGGCCCGCCAGGATCTGCGTCACGTCCTCGCCGGCGCGGCCGACGTGCGCCATCGCCTGCTTGACCTCGTTGAAGGCCGGGATCGCCTGGCGGCGAAAGTCGTCGACGATCTCGGAGATGCCGCGTGCCGGCTCGAAATGGATGAGCGCGCCTTCGGCAAGGGGCAGCGTGCCCTCGCCGGGGATGAGGTCGATCACCGCGGCCCCGATGACGCCCGATTCACGCGCGTGCCGGGCGTGCGAGCCCTGCGGAATGCGGATCATGTAGTCGCTCATGATCGAGAGCTTCACGTCGACACCGCCGTCGGCCAGCTGCATGTCGCTGACCGAGCCTACGGTGAACCCGTGCAGCTTCACCGGCATGCCCTTGTTCAGACCCAGGGCGTTCGGGGTGATGAAGTGGATCGGCGACTGGTGCAGGAACCAGCCCTGCTTGTAGGCGACGAGGCCCATGAAGGCGGCTGCCGCCACGAGCGCGATCAGCAGGAACGCGTTTACCTTGAGCAGGAGCCGCGAGAATCGTCCGGGCGGCAATGCGACTTTCATGAGTCCTCCCTCGTGTCCACATAAAGAACCGTGCCTGCCGGCTGGTAGGCGCGGTATACGGCCTCGAAGCTCGCGACGCGCCTGCATTCCGCATGGCTCAAGCCGTCCTCCAGCGCATCGAAGATCATGAGCTCAGGCGCCGACACGAGAAGCCGCACGAACGCGGCGATCTTGCGCTCGAGCGTGCCGAGCTCGTCGGGAAGCCGCGAAAGAAAAACTTCCGGCTCGGCGCCAAAGGCTGCGATCACCTCGTGCGCGAGGGTCAGCACGTCTTCGAGCGGCGGGCTGCCGTGATACGCGGCGGGCAGCGAAATGTTCTCCCACGCGTTCAGGTTGGTCATCAGGCCGACGACCGGAGAGACCGCGCCAATGCGCGAGCGCACCCGGTCCCGCTCGCGAGGCTTCAGGTCCCCGGTCGGTGTGCCGAACAGCTCGAGCTCCTCGTTCGGCTCGCCGCGAGCCTTGAGCAGCGCCGTGACGAGATGTGCCTTCGCGTCCTCATCGGGCAGGTGGAGGCGGGTCACCTTGCCGCTCGGTACGCTGAGCACCACGTGGTGGTGCGGGGTGCGCCGCTCGTAATGCACGACGAGCTCGCTCACAGGTTCGCCTTTACGAGCCCGAAGAACAGGATGCCGAATACGAGGTAGGCGAACACCGCGTTGATCAGCAGGACCAGCATCGCGCTTTGCGTCACGGCGCGCGTGACCACCTTCGGCACGGCGTTCTGCGTGAGATCCGGCGGATTGAGCCCGTGCCAGCAGCACACCGCCGCCACGGCGAAGCCGAACAGCACGCTCTTGATGACCGAATAGACGAAGTCGATCGGCGTGAAGAGGTCGAACAGGCGCCCGGTGAGCTCGGTGAACGACGCCTCGATGATGAACGGGCTCAGCACGAGTCCGCCGAGCACCGCGAGGAATTGAATGTAGATGGTCAGCGCTGCAGTCGCGAGCACGATGCCCGCGACGCGCGGCAGCACCAGGTAGTCGTAGAGGTCGATGCCGAGGTAATGCAGCGCCCGCGTCTGCCCCGATACGCGCATCACCGCCATCTCAGCCGACACCGCCGTGCCCGTTCGCAGGATCACCACGATCGCCGCGGCGAGGGGACCGATCTCGCGGAAAACAAGCAGCAGCAGGATTTTCACCGCCAGGTCGACGTCGGCGTCGAGCATGTCCATCATCACGGCGATGATGAGAACGCCCAGCATCGTGGCGCGCATGACCACGCCCGTCGCGGCGGTGACGCCCGTGAAGTAGACCTGGCGCAGGAACGATTCGAAGATCGGCGCCTTGCGCAGGCGGCCGACGCGCGCGGCGACGTTCAACGACAGACTGATCCCGCCCTCGATCTCGCGCAGCGCCTGAAACATGTGTCTCCCCGCTTTTATTGTCGCATCTGCACCTGGGCGTCCCCGCGAAAAAGCCGTCGGCGGCGGTTATGGCCCGCCGGCCGGCGGAATCCTCGAATGCAGCCACTTTTTCCCGTATAATCCGCGCCTTTTCGCGGTTTCGGAGCATTCCCAATGGTGGTGATTCGACTGCAGCGCGGCGGCGCCAACAAGCGCCCGTTCTACCACCTGGTGGTAGCGGACTCGCGGCGCGCGGCCTCTGGCAAGTTTCTCGAGCGTCTGGGCTTCTACGATCCCAAGGCGCCCGAAGGGCGCGAGGCACTGCGCGTCAACCTGGAGCGCGTGAAGCACTGGAAGGGCCTTGGCGCGCAGCTTTCGCCGACCGCCCTCCGGCTCGTGAAGCAGTTTGCCAAGAAGGCCGCCTGATCATCTGATCGGCATGGGCCGCGTCGCCGGGTCGTATGGCGTGCGCGGCTGGATCAAGGTGGCGCCCGGCGGCGGCGTGCTCGATGTCCTGCCGCAGGTCGGTGACTGGTGGATCGGCGAGCGCGCCTACACGGTCGCCGAGGCGAAGGTGCACGGCGCCACCGTCGTGGCGAAGCTCGATGGCATCGACACCCGCGAGCAGGCCGTCGCGCTGAAGGGCGCGGAAATATCGGTGCGGCGCGAAGCGCTGCCGCAGGCGGATGAGGGGCACTTCTACCTCGCCGACCTGGTGGGACTGGAAGTGCGCAACGTGCAGGGCGAGCGCCTCGGCACGGTGAAGAAGCTCTTCACCAACGGCGCGCAGGACGTGATGGAGGTCGCGGGCGGCCGCACCCATCTCATCCCGTGGGTGCCGGCGTTCGTGAGGGACGTCGACCTCGCCGCGGGCTTTGTGGTGGTGGAGTGGGGCGCGGACTGGTGATGCGCTTCGACGTGGTGACGCTGTTCCCGCAGATGTTGGCGGCGGTGACGGAAAGCGGCATCACCAGCCGGGCCCTGCAGGCGGGGCTGTGGCGGTTGCAGACGTGGAATCCGCGCGATTTCACGACCGACAATTACCGGACGGTGGATGACCGTCCGTACGGCGGCGGGCCCGGCATGGTGATGCTCGCCGAGCCGCTGGAAAAGGCGTTGGATGCGGCGCGAGCCGCCGGGGCGGGCAGGGTGATCTACCTCTCGCCGCAGGGAAAGAAGCTGGATCACCGCAAGGTGCTCGAGATGTCGAAGGAGAGCGCGATCACCTTGCTGTGCGGCCGGTACGAGGGCGTGGACGAGCGGTTGCTGCGCGCCCGCGTAGACGAGGAGTTGTCGCTCGGCGACTTCGTGCTTTCGGGCGGGGAGCTTGCGGCAATGGCGCTGATCGACGCCTGTGTGCGCCAGCTGCCGGGGGCATTGGGCGACGAGCAGTCGGCGCTCGAGGAGTCGTTCGCTGCGGGCCTGCTCGACTGCCCGCAGTACACGCGGCCCGAGGTGTATGGGGAAGAGCGGGTGCCGGAGGTGCTGTTGTCGGGGCACCATGAGAACATTCGGCGCTGGCGGCTGAAGCAGGCGTTGGGGCGGACCTGGCTCAGGCGCCCGGACCTGCTGCAGGCGCGGGCGTTGAGCAGGGAAGAGCAGGCATTGCTGGCACAGTTCCAGCAGGAACACAGGAACGGGAATAGGAGCAGTTGAACATGGACCTCATCAGGACCATCGAGCAGGAAGAGATCAAGCGGCTGGCGAAGCAGATCCCGGACTTCGAGCCCGGCGATACCGTGCTCGTCAACGTGAACGTCGTGGAAGGCGAGAGAAAGCGCGTGCAGGCCTTCGAGGGCGTGGTGATCGCAAAAAGGAACCGCGGCCTCAATTCCTCGTTCATCGTGCGCAAGATTTCGTCGGGCGAGGGCGTCGAGCGCACCTTCCAGACCTATTCGCCGCTCATCGCATCGGTCGAGGTGAAGCGCAAAGGCGATGTGCGCCGCGCCAAGCTCTACTACCTGCGCGAGCGCTCCGGCAAGTCCGCACGCATCCGTGAGAAGACCGGGCAGGCCGAGGCCGAGACGCAAGAGTAACAACGCAGCGTAGGGAATAGAATCAGGGGCCATGCGCAGAGACATCGCTGCCATCAGCCCCATCACCGAGATCATCTCGGAGGTGCGCGCCGGCCGGATCGTGATCCTCGTCGACGACGAGGATCGCGAGAACGAGGGCGACCTCGTGTTCGGCGCGGACTTCGTCTCCGCCGACAAGATCAATTTCCTCGCGAAGCATGGGCGCGGCCTGATTTGCATGCCGATCACCGAGGACCACGCCAGCCGGCTCGGCCTGCGCCCGATGGTCGAGCACAACCGTTCGCGGCACGGCACGAATTTCACCGTCTCCATCGAAGCGGCCGAAGGCATCTCCACCGGCATCTCGGCGCATGATCGCGCGCTCACCGTGAAGGTCGCCGCCGCGGCCGATGCGCGCCGCGAGGACATCGTGCAGCCCGGGCACGTCTTTCCGCTGATCGCGCAGCCCGGCGGCGTGCTGGTGCGCGCGGGCCACACCGAGGCGTGCTGCGACCTCGCGCGGCTCGCGGGCCTCACGCCGGCCGCCGTGCTGTGCGAGATCATGCGCGACGACGGCAGCATGGCGCGCCTGCCCGATCTCATGCAATTCGCGGCGGAGCACCAGCTCAAGATCGGCACCATCGCGGATCTGATCGAATACCGCAGCCGCAACGAATCGCTGGTGCAGCGCACGCTCGAGCGGGAAATCCAGACGCCGTGGGGCGCTTTCCGCCTCGTCTCCTACCGCGACCGCGCGCTCGGCTCGATCCATCTGGCGCTGGTTCTCGGCACGCCGTCGCGCGAAAAGGAAACCCTGGTTCGGGTGCACGAGCCGCTGTCGCTCATCGACCTCCTCGATGCCGGGCACGGCACGCATTCCTGGAGCGTCGCGGATGCGCTCGCCGCGATCCGCGACGCCGGTACGGGCGCGATGGTGCTGCTCAATTGCACGGAAACCAGCGAGGCCCTCGAGGCACGCCTCGGCGAATCGCGCCACACGGTGCGCAATCCGGCGGGGCGCTCCGCGGACCTGCGCCTCTACGGCATCGGCGCGCAGATCCTGCGCGATCTGGGCATCGGCCGCATGCGGCTGATGGCCGCGCCGCGCAAGATGCCGAGCATGGCGGGCTTCGGCCTCGAGGTCGCCGGCTACGTCCAGCGCGCGGCGACCTGAGCGGACGATGCGCCTGGGCATCGTCGCCAGCCGCTTCAACGACGCGATAGCGTCGCAGCTGCTGGAGCGCGCGCAGCAGGAGGCGAAGAAGCTCGGCGCCGAGTGCGCCGTGATTTCGGTGCCCGGCGCCCTCGAGATTCCCATCGCGCTGCAGTGGCTGTCGCAGACCGGGCGCTTCGATGCGCTCATCGCCATCGGCGCGGTGATCCGCGGGGACACTTATCATTTCGAGGTCGTCGCCAACGAATCGGCGCGCGGCATCACCGATGTCGCGCTGCAGTCCGGCCTGCCGATCGCCAACGGAATCCTCACCACCAACGACGAGCCGCAGGCCGAGGCGCGGCTCGACAAAGGCGCCGAGGCGGTGCGCGTCGCCATCGAGATGGCCAAGCTGAGGCAGCGATTGCATGAAGACCGCTAGGCGCCAATCGCGCGAGATCGCGCTGCAGGCGCTCTATGCCTGGCAGCTCTCCGGCGGCGACCCGATGGATGCGACGCGCGGGCTGGAGGGCTCGGAAGAGGGCGATCGCGCCTTTGCCGAGGCGCTGGTGCGCGGCGTGCGCGACCGCGTCGCCGAGCTGAAGGGCCTCATCGTGCCGCACCTCGATCGCGACTTCGCGCGGCTCTCGCCGGTCGAGCGCTCGATCCTCTACATCGGCACCTTCGAGCTCGTCGCGCATCCCGAGACGCCGTTCAAGGTGGTGGTCAACGAGGCGGTCGAGCTCGGCAAGAGCTTCGGCGGCTCGCAGGGCCACCGCTTCGTCAATGGCGTGCTCGAGAAGATCGCCGCCCGCCTGCGCCCCGACGAAGTCGGGCGGGCGCGAAATCCGGCATAGCTCGCCGCCTGAACGAATTCGAGCTCATCCGGCGCTATTTCGACCGCGCGCCTCAGTTGCGAAATGAGCGCGCGCTGCTCGGCATCGGCGACGACTGCGCCATCCTGCGGCCCAATGCCGGCCTCGAGCTCGCGCTCACGACGGACATGCTGGTCGAAGGCCGGCATTTCCTTGCCGGCGCGGATGCCCGCTCTTTGGGACACAAGGCGCTCGCGGTGAATCTGTCGGACCTGGCGGCGATGGGCGCGGCACCGCGCTGGGCGCTCCTCGCCCTCGGCCTGCCCTCCGCGGATGCGCCGTGGGTCGAAGCTTTCGCCGCCGGCTTCTTCGCGCTCGCCGAGCGCCACGGCGTCGAGCTCATCGGCGGCGATACCACGCGCGCGCCTTCGCGCACGATCAGCATCACCGCGGTGGGCGAGCTGCCCTCGGGTGTGGCCCTTTATCGCAGCGGGGCCCGGCCCGGGGATGACATCTGGGTGTCCGGCGAGCTCGGCGGAGCGGCGCTTGCCCTGCGTCGCCCGGACATAAAGGAGGTCGCGCCGCGCCTGCATCTGCCCGAGCCGCGGGTCGAGCTCGGCGAGCGACTGCGGGGCCTCGCCCATTCGGCGATCGACGTGTCGGACGGCCTTGCCGGCGATCTCGGCCACATCGTCGAGCGCTCGCAGGTGGCCGCGGTGGTCGATTACGCGCGCATCCCGCGCCCTGCGGCCTTCCGCACCGTGGGCGATGCCCAACTGGAGCTCGATTGCCTGCTCTCGGGCGGCGACGACTATGAGCTTCTTTTCACCGCGCCGGCCGCGCACCGCGCGCGGCTCGAGTCGCTTGGCCATGAGCTCGCGCTGCCGCTCACGCGCATCGGTGTCATCGAGGGCGGCAAGGCGCACCTCGTCGTGCGCGATGCCGCGGGTCGGCCGATCGCGCATCGCGGCGGGTACGACCACTTTCGCGAGCCGGCATGAGCGTCGCGGCGCCTTCGCCAGCGTTCGCGTTCTCGCATCCGGCGCATGTCATCGCGTTCGGTCTCGGCGCCGGCCTTGCGCCCCGGGCCCCCGGCACCGCCGGAACGCTCGTCGCGTGGCCGCTGGGCTGGCTCCTCGGCGCAGTGCTGCCGCCGCTCGCCATCGTTGGCTTGCTAGTCGGGCTTTTCCTCCTCGGTATCTGGGCTTGCGCCGTCACCGGGCGTAACCTGGGCGTGCACGATCACGGCGCTATGGTGTGGGACGAGATCGTTGCCTTCCTTCTGATCCTTTCGCTCCTGCCGCGCGAATTCGCGTGGCAGGCGGCCGGGTTCGTCCTGTTTCGCGCCTTCGACATCGCCAAGCCGGCCCCCATCGGCTGGTTCGAGCGCCGCTTCCACGGCGGGTTCGGCGTGATGTTCGATGACCTGCTCGCCGCCGGTTACACGCTTCTCGTCCTCGCGCTCATCAAGCGGGTGCTCGGATGACGCTCGCCGAAAAGCTTGGCGCGCGCCTCAAGGCGCGCCGCGACGTCATCGTCACCGCGGAATCCTGCACCGGCGGATGGGTGGCGCAGGAGCTCACCGCGATTGCCGGTTCGTCGGCGTGGTTCGATCGCGGATTCGTTACCTATTCGAACGCCGCGAAGCAGGAGATGCTGGGCGTGCGCGCCGAGACGCTTTCGCGCCATGGCGCAGTCAGCGAAGAAACGGCGAGCGAAATGGCGCGCGGCGCGCTCGAGCACAGCGGCGGTACGGTAGCCCTCGCCATTACGGGGATCGCCGGCCCTACCGGCGGAACCGCTGCAAAGCCCGTGGGCACGGTGTGCTTCGCCTGGACCACGAAGGGACGCACGCCCACGGCCGAGACGCGCCGCTTCGCCGGCGATCGGGAAGCGGTGCGCCGCCAGTCGGTCGACCATGTGCTTGCCCGCGTCCTGGAACTTCTTGACGAGGCTCAGTCCCAATAGCGATATGGCTTCCGTTCGCAATGCCGCCGTAGCCGGCATGTTCTATCCCGGGGACTCGCGCAGCCTCGCGGCCGAGCTCGACGAGCTCTTCGGCGGGGTCGAAGCGACCGGCGCGCGCCTCGGCTTTCCCAAAGCCCTCATCGTTCCTCACGCCGGGTACATCTACTCTGGTCCCGTTGCAGCCAAAGCCTATGACGAGCTGGCCGCCGCGCGCGGCATCGTGCGCCGGGTGGTCCTGCTCGGGCCGGTGCACCGGGTTGCGGTGCGCGGGCTCGCGATCCCCACCGACGCCGCCTTTGCCACCCCGCTCGGCACGGTGGCGATCGACCGTGCCGCTCTGGACCAGGTACGCGATCTGCCGCAGATCGTGGCTAGCGACGTGGCGCATGTGCAGGAGCACGCGCTGGAAGTCCAGATCCCGTTCCTGCAGCGCCAGCTCGGGGATTTCGCGCTGGCACCGTTCGCGGTCGGCATGGCGAGCGCGGACGAGGTCGCGCAGGTGATCGATCGCTTGTGGGGCGGCAGCGAGACGCTGATCGTCATCTC
>DATLDY010000123.1:0-4586 GCA_035525655.1 Burkholderiales bacterium | reverse complement strand
CTGGCTGCACCATCCCCTGCGCGATCGCGACGCGTTGAAACATCGCCAGGAAGTCGTCGCCTGCCTGCAGGAGCACCCGGACGAGATCCACAAGGCGTTGCGCGGCTTCTCCGACGTCGAGCGCATCACCGCGCGCATCGCGCTGAAAAGCGCCCGCCCGCGCGAGCTCGCAGGCCTGCGCGACAGCCTGACGCTCCTGCCGGCGCTGCGCAACACCCTTAATCGGGGTCAGAGCCCGATTCTTTTGCAGGCGCTGATCGAAGACCTGGACACGCCGGACGATTGTTTATCGACGTTAAAAGAATCCATAAAGGACGAGCCGGCCGCGCGCGTGATCGACGGCGGCGTCATCGCGGATGGCTACAACGCGGAGCTCGACGAGCTGCGCGCGCTGCAGACCAACGGCGGCGAATTCCTGACCGAGCTGGAGACGCGCGAGCGGGCGCGCACGGGGATTCCAAACCTTCGCGTCGCCTACAACTCGGTGCATGGGTACTTCATCGAAGTCAGTAATGCGCAGGCGGCAAAGGTGCCCACCGACTATCGCCGCCGCCAGACGCTGAAGAATGCCGAGCGCTACATCACGCCGGAGCTGAAGACCTTCGAGGACAAGGCGCTCTCCGCGCGCGACCGCTCTTTAGCGCTGGAGAAATCGCTTTACGAGGCGCTCCTAGACGATTTGAACGCCCATGTGCCGGTGCTGCAACGCATCGCCCGTGCGCTGGCACAGGCGGACGTGCTGACGTCATTCGGCGCGAGCGCAGCGAAGCACAACTACGTGCGCCCGCAATTCGCCGAGGAGCGCGGCATCGAGGTCGAGGGCGGCCGCCATGCGGTCGTCGAAGGACAGATCGAGAATTTCATCGCCAACGATTGCCGCCTGTTGCCTACGCGTTCGCTCCTCCTCATCACCGGCCCGAACATGGGCGGCAAGTCGACCTACATGCGGCAGGTCGCGCTGATTTGCCTGATGGCCCACGTCGGATCGTTCGTGCCGGCGCGCGCCGCGCGGCTGGGCCCGATCGACCAGATCTTCACGCGCATCGGCGCGGCGGACGATCTCGCCGGCGGCCGCTCGACGTTCATGGTGGAGATGACGGAGAGCGCCTCGATTTTGCACAACGCGACCGCCAACAGCCTGGTGCTGATGGATGAGGTCGGGCGCGGCACGTCGACCTTCGACGGCCTCGCGCTCGCGTGGGCGATCGCGCGGCACCTGGTGGAGCGCAACCACGCGCTGAGTCTCTTCGCCACGCACTACTTCGAGATGACGCGCCTTGCGCTCGAGTACAAGGAGGTGGCCAACGTGCATCTCGATGCCGTCGAGCACAAGGACACGGTGGTGTTCCTCCACGCCGTGGAAGAAGGCCCGGCGAGCCAGAGCTATGGCCTGCAGGTGGCGGCGCTCGCCGGCGTGCCGAAAGAAGTGATCCGCCGCGCACGGAAATACCTGGAGCTGCTAGAGGAAGCCGCCGTTAGCCGCGGCGGCCAGGACGACCTGTTCTCGAAACCGAAAAAGCCGGAGCCCGAGCCCGAAGTCGATCCGCTGCGCGAAGAGCTCGCCAAGGTGAACCCCGATGAGCTCACGCCGCGCGAGGCGCTCGAGCTCCTCTATCGCCTGAAGAAACTCTAGAACTTCGGCTTGATGCCGACCATGCTCGCCACCCGCGCTAGCGTGGCCGCCTGCTCCTCCATCGACGCGCTGAGGTCCGCGCCGGTTCCCGGATTGATGACCTGTGCGGTTGCGGATAGCCGCTGGGCCACCGTGGGGTCCGCGGCGACCGCCTTCACGTCAGCAGCGATGCGATCGCGCGCTGCGTCGGAGAAGCCGCTGGAGCGCGTGCCCCAGATGCCCACCAGGCCGTCGAACTCGAGCTCCGGGAAGCCCGACTCTGTCGCCGTCGGCAGGTCGAGGCCCGCCACGCGGTTCTTGTTGGTCACCGCGATCAGCTTGATGCGACCCGCCTGCGCCTGCGTGCGCACGATGGCGTACGCCGCGGTGTAGAACTGGATGCGGCCCACGACGAGGTCGTTGAGCGCGCTCACCGTGTCCTTGTACCCGATGCGCTCCATCTGCAGGCCGTTCTTCTTGATGAAGCCGGCGGTGGTGATGTCGGTGATCTGGGTGATGCTCGTCCAGTTGAACTGCCCGGCGTTCTCGCGCGCGAGCGCCACGAACTCCTTCAGCGTGGACGCCTTGGAAGATGCCGGCACGGCGATCGCGACCACGGTTACGGTAACGCGCGCGGTGGGCACCAGCTCGTCCTTGTCGTACGGCAGCTTGTCGAGCGTGTACGGGTAACCCGCGAACGCCGACGAGGGCCCCCAGAGAAGTGTGTGGTCGTCCTTTGCCGCGATGACCGCGTTCAGCGCGATCACGCCGTCGCCGCCCGGCCGGTTCTCGACGACCACCGGCTGGCCCCAGCGCTTGGACAGGCCGTCGGCGAAGAGCCGCGCGCCGATGTCCGCGCCGGCGCCGGGTCCCAGGGGCAGGATCAGCTTGACCGGACGCTGCGGCCACGATTGCGCCGCAAGCGGCGCCGCCATGGCAAAGGCGGCGACGCTGAGCGCGATGCGGACAAATGCGTTCACTGCTTCGGCTTCATGCCCAGGAGCTTCGCGGACTCCGCGAGCTGCTTCACCTGCTCATCGATCGACGCGGCGAGCTCGGCCGCATCCCCGGGGGTGTTGAGCTGCGCCGTGGATGCCAGGCGCTCGGCGATCTGCGGCTCCTTGGACACAGCCTTGATGTCGGCGCCGATGCGATCGCGCGCCGCGTTCGAAAGGTTGCTCGAGCGCGCGGCGATGATGGCGACCAGGCCCTCGAAGTTGAGGCCGGGGAAGCCGAGCTCCGCGACCGTGGGCAGGTCTAGTCCCGGTACGCGGTGACGCGCCTGCACGGCGAGGAGCTTCACCTTGCCCGACTGCGCCTGCGCCCGCACGATCGCGTAGGCCGAGCTGTAGAGCTGGATGCGATCGCTGATGAGGTCGTTCACCGCTTCCGCGGGTTGCTTGTAGCGCACCTGCACGGCGTCGATTCCCTGCGTCTTGAGGAAGCCCTCGAGGATGATGTCGGTCATCGTCACCGCGGTCGTCCAGTTGAGGGAGTTCGGCTTCTGCTTCGCCGCGTCGAGAAGCTCCTTCAGCGAGCCGACGTTCATGCTCGCCGGCACGCCCAGCGTGACCACCGTGCCCGAGACGCGCGCCACGGGCACCAGCTCGTTCGGGTCGTAGGGAAGCTTGTCGAAGCTGTACGGATGGCCGACGAAATTAGCCGTCGGGCCCCAGAGCAGCACGTGGTCGTCCTTCGCCTGGATCACCGCATTGATGGCGATGACGCCGTCGCCGCCCGGGCGGTTCTCGATCACGACGGGCTGGCCCCACAGCTTGGTGAGGCGATCGGCATACAGGCGCGCACCGATGTCGGCGCCCGAGCCGGGCCCGAGCGAAAGAATCATCCTCACCGGCTTGTGCGGCCAGTTCTGCGCCTGGGCGGCCGCCGAAAGTGCAACCACGACGACACCCAATGCAATGCGGCCCATGAGATTCACTTGATGCATCCTCCTCATCGTTATACTCGCCCGCTTCTATACCTGCCGCCCGCGATGAACGCAATACGCAAAGTCGGAATCCTCGGTCTCGGGAAGATGGGCGCGCCGATGGCGCGGCATCTTATTGCCAAAGGTTACAACGTCGCCGGCTTCGATCCGGTTGACGCCGCCCGGCGCGACGCGATCGGCATGGGAGTGAACGTGCTTGATTCGCCGCGCGAAGTAGCGCGCGCGAGCGAACTGGTGATCGTGGTCGTGGGATTCGACCATGAAGTGGAAGCGGTTATCTTCGGCGCCAACGGAGTTGTAGAAGCAGGGGTCGTGGAAGCTGCGCAGCCCGGCCTCGTGGTGGCGATCGGCTCTACCGTCGCGCCGCGCTACAGCCAGCGCCTGGCCGAACGCCTGCTGGAGCGCAAGATCGTCCTGCTCGACGTCCCGCTCGCGCGGGGCGAGAAGGCGGCCATCGACGGCAAGCTGCTGATCTACGGCGGCGGCGACGAAGCCGCCTTCGACGCCTGCCGTCCGGCGTTCAGCGCCTTCGCCTCGGACATCTTCCATCTCGGCCCCGCCGGCGCCGGCCAGGTCGGCAAGATGGTCAACAACCTCCTCCTCTGGGCGTGCGCGTCGGCGAGCGACGAAGGCCTGCGCCTTGGCGAAGCGCTCGGCGTCGACTCCGACCAGCTGCGCGCCGCACTGCGCGCCGGCAGCGGCCAGAACTGGGCGATGGACAACCGCGCCGATCTTTCCGGCATGCCGTGGGCCGAGAAGGACATGAGCATCGTCCTGCACGAGGCCGACCTCGCGCGCCTTGCCCTGCCGCTTTCCGGCACGATCAAGGAGACGATCAAGGCGCTGAAGATCCGGCTCGGATACGGTCTCCCGCATGGTTTCGAATGATCGACATCGGCGCCAACCTCACGCACGACAGCTTTAGCGACGACCTCGAATCCGTCGTCACGCGCGCGAGGGGCGCAGGCGTTTCCACGCTGGTCGTTACCGGCACGACGGTGCAGGAGAGCCAGACGGCGCGCGAAA
>DATLDY010000118.1:0-15281 GCA_035525655.1 Burkholderiales bacterium | reverse complement strand
GCTTCGTAGAGCAGCGCCATGATCACCGGCTGCGACGAGCCGAGGCCCATTCCCAGGAGGAACGACAGCGCCATGAGGAGCGGCACGCTGTGCACGAAGGGGAACAGCAGGTACGCCACCGCGGCGACGGTCATTGCCGAGCTGATCAGGAACCACGGCCGCACATGGCGCACGAGCTGCGTGAGCACCGCGCGGACGACGAAAGTCGCGAGCGCGAATGTGGACATGACGATGCCGATGGTGCTGGCGGACAGGCCGATGCTCGAGCCGTACACCGGCATCAGGAAGCTGTAGATGTCCCAGCCCATGTTGAGGACTCCGCTCGCGATCAGGGTGTACTTGAGCGAGGGGACGCGCAGCAGCTCCATGACGCCGCCGCTGCGCGCACGGCCGGCGTGCGTCGGCCGCGGCAGCGGTTTCCCGCGCCGCCAGATCAGCGCGAGCGCGATCACCGGCAGCACGGCGAGGGTGATCATCGCGCCGGCATGGCCAAAGGTCTCGATGGCGAAGCCGGCGAGCACCGGCCCCACGGAATTGGAGATCGAAAAACCGAGCGCGAGCCACGAGAACGTCACCGCGCGCGCTTCCGGCGTGCCGTAGGCGCCGAACACACTGTTCATCGCGATGTGCAGCAGCATGAACGACGTGCCGATGAGCGGGCTCGAGATATAGAGCGTGGCCACCGAGGGGTGGATGAAGGGCAGCGTCGCGCCGAGGGCTACGCCGGCAAGACCCAGCATCACCGGCCCGCGCGGTCCGACACGGTCGATGAAGCGTCCGGCCCACACGGAAAGCAGCATCGGCAGCATCGCGAAGCTCGCGACCAGCGCGCCGACGGTGAAGGCCGAGGCGCCGAGGTCGAGGGCGAAGAGCGCCGTGGTCATGCGGCTGCCGACGTAGCAGAGGTGCCCGAAGGCGTTCAGCACGATGAAGAAGGCGATGTCCCGCACCCGCCTACCTTCCGGTCCAGACCGTCATCGCGACGCCGATGCAGGTGACCGCGATGCCCACGATCGTGAGCGCGCTCGGCACGATGCCGAACATCGCCGCCTCGAGCACGACGGCGAAGATCGGCGGCAGGTACATCAGGCTCGTGACGCGCGTCGTCTCGCCATGGCGCATCAGGACGTGCAGGGCGCTCACGGCGAGGTAGGAGGCGAAGATCACGAGGAAGGCAATGGATCCGATCAGTTCCCAGCTCCAGCGTACGGGAAATCCCTCGATCGACGCAGCGAGGGGTGCGAGGACCGCTAGCGACGCGGCGAACTGCACCACCGCGGCCGCCTTGAGATCGGTGCTGGGACAAAAAGTTTTCTGGTAGAGCGTCGCCGCCGTGACGCCGAACAGCGCGATCAGCGCGGCCGCGAGGGTACCCGCGCTCACCTCGCGGATGTCGATCTTGTGCCACACGACGAGCGCCACGCCGGCCAGGCCGATCGCCACGCCCGCCCATTGCCCCGGTGCCATGCGCGCGTGCAACCAGCGCGAGGCGATGATGACGGTGAGAAGCGGCTGCGCCGAGATGATGAGGGCGGTGACGCCGGCCGACATGCCAAGGTACTGGGCATAGTGGCTCGCGCCGAGCTGCACCGCATGCATGAGGAGTCCCGCGACGGCCAAATGCGCCCACTCGGCGCGGCTTCCTGGCCAGCGCGGCTTCCAAACCAGGATGATCGGGAGGAGGAACGCGAGGCCGAAGCAAAAGCGCAGCGAGAGGAAGGTGAAGGGCGGCGCGTACTGCAGCCCGACCTTGGTCGCTATGTAGCCCGAGCCCCACGCCGCCACGAAATACCAGGCGAGGAGGGTGGACGAAAAAGGGGTCAGAGCAATTTACCTGTAACTACTAACGAGCGTAGGTGTTACAGGAAAATTGCTCTGACCCCTTTTCTTTTTTCGTTCAGCGTGCCGCTTGCAGCGCGGCGATGCGGACCTGGAGCGGCGGATGCGTGGCGAACATCTGCGCGAGGCGCGACTCGCTCGAGATGCCGAAGGCCTTCACCGCGTCGGGCAGCCCGCCGGTCTGGATGCCGCCCAGGCGCTCGAGCGCGGCGATCATCGGCCGCGGCGTGCCGAGCAGGTTGGCCGAGCCGCGGTCGGCGCGGAACTCGCGCTGGCGCGAGAACCAGGCGACGATCGCCGAGGCGAGGATGCCGAACACGATCTGGCTGACGATCATCGTGATGTAGAAGCCGGGGCCGACGCCGCGCTCGGTGCGAAACACCGCCTTGTCGACGATGAAGCCGACCACGCGCGAGAGAAAGAAGACGAAAGTGTTCAGCACGCCCTGGATGAGGGTCAGCGTCACCATGTCGCCGTTGGCGACGTGGCTGACCTCGTGGCCGAGCACCGCCTCGACCTCTTCCTTGCTCATCGACTCCATGAGCCCGGTCGACACGGCAACCAGCGACGAATTGCGGAACGCGCCGGTGGCAAATGCGTTGGCGGGGCCTTCGTACACCGCCACCTCCGGCCGGCCGATGCCGGCCGCGTCGGCGAGCTTGTGCACCGTCTGGACGAGCCAGTACTGCGTCGTGCCCTCGGAGCCGTCGATGGTTTGCGCGCCCACGGACATCTTGGCGATCCACTTCGACAGGAGCAGCGAGATGAATGCGCCGCCGAAGCCGAAGATGGCCGACATCCACAGCAACGAGCTGTAGTCGATGCCTTCGGCAGTCAGCCACTGGTCGAGGCCGAGGACGCTCACCACGACCGACAGGACGAGCATCACGGCGATGTTTGTGGCGAGGAACAGGAGGATGCGTTTCATGGTGGGGAAGGTTCTCCGTTACCGCTTAACTTAGGCCGGATTGTAGGGATTTCAAGATGGCGCGGGCGCCTTTCTCGGCGATCACGTAGGTTGGCGCATTGGTATTCCCCGACGTGATGCGGGGGAATACCGATGCGTCGACCACGCGGAGCCGGTCGATGCCGTGCACGCGCAGCTCGTCGTCTACCACCGCCATCGGGTCGCGTCCCATCTTGCAGGTTCCGACCGGATGGAAGATGGTCGTGCCCAGTTCCCCAGCCGCCTTAGCCAAGGCGGTTTCATCGTGCACAGCGGCTCCGGGTCGATATTCCTCCGGCTGGTATTTCGCGAGCGCTGGCGACGCCATGATGCGGCGGGTGAAGCGCATCGCGTCGACGGCGACTTTGCGGTCTTCCGGCGTCGACAGGTAATTCAGCCGGATTTCCGGGTACTGGGCGGGATCGGTGGACCGTATTCGCACCCAGCCGCGCGAGCTAGGGCGCAGGTTGCACACGCTCGGCGTGATCGCCGGGAAGCTGTGCAGTGGATCGCCGAACTTGTCGAGCGAGAGCGGCTGCACGTGCCACTCGATGTTCGGCGTGGGCTGCGCCGGGTCGCTTCGGGCAAAGGCGCCCGCCTGGGACGGCGGCATGGTGAGCGGCCCGGTGCGGAAGAAAAAGTATTCCGCCGCCATCGTCGCCTTGCCGAGCCAGCTGTTGGCGACGCCGTTCAGCGTGCGGACGTTCTTCACCTTGTACTGCAGGCGGATCTGCAGGTGGTCCTGCAGGTTCTCGCCGACGCCCTTCAAATCGTGGGCGACCGGGATGCCCAGGGACTGGAGATGCGCGCCACTGCCGATGCCGGACAGCTGCAACAACTGCGGCGAGCCGATGGATCCCGCGGCGAGCAGGGTCTCGCGCTTCGCTTCGACGAACAGGGCCTGCCGGCCTTTGACGATCTCGACGCCGATGGCGCGGCGGCCGTCCATGCGCACGCGGGTCACGTGCGCGTCGGTGAGCACAGTGAGGTTTGGTCGATTTAGCGCGGGCCGGAGAAAGGCGTTGGTCGCGCTCCAGCGCCGGCCGCGCTTCTGGTTCATCTGAAAGTACGCGCAGCCGAAGTTGTCGCCGTTGTTGAATACCTTCACTTTCGGGATGCCGCATTCGGCGGCGGCTTCGCGGAAGGCGTCGATGATTTCCCAGCGCACGCGCGGGTCCTCGATGCGCACCTCGCCGCCGGCGCCGTAGCCGTCGGTCGCGCCGCGCTCGTAGTCCTCCAGCGCCTGGAAGATCGGCAGGACGTCGTCCCACGCCCAGCCGCGATTGCCGAGCGATGCCCAGTGGTCCCAGTCCTCCTTCTGGCCGCGCATGTAGATCATGGCGTTGATGGAGGAGCAGCCGCCGAGCACGCGGCCGCGCGCATAGTGGATCGAGCGGCCGGCGAGGTGCTCGTCGGGCTCGGTCTTGTAGCACCAGTCGGTGCGCGGGTTGGCGATGGTGTAGAGGTAGCCGACCGGGATCGGGATCCAGAAGTAGTCGTCGCGGCCGCCTGCCTCGAGCAGGAGCACGCTCGTATTCGGATCTCGGGACAGCCGGTTGGCAAGCAGGCAGCCGGCGCTGCCGGCGCCGACAATCACATAATCGAAACTGCCGAACGCCTGCACGCCGGCTATTCTAGATAATCGGGCTCTGACCCCGATTTCGATGCCTGACCGAGGAAGCAACGATGCCTATGACGCTCCAGCAGTTCGCCGCTGAATGCCACACGATCCTGAACGCGGAGCCGGGTCCGTCCGGGCGGCGCAAGGTCTGCATGCGCCTGGAAACCCTGCTGAAAGACCCGGACTTCGCCGCCCTGGTGACCGACGACACGCCCGAGCGCAAGGTGATCTACGAGGATCCGGCGCTGGGCTTCTGCATCCTCGCGCATAACTACAAGGGGGCGAAGGAGTCGCCGCCGCACGATCACGGCCCCTCATGGGCGATCTACGGGCAGGCGAGCGGCGAGACGGAGATGACGGACTACGAGCTGGTCGAGCCGGCGAGCGCCGACAAGGCGGGCAAGGCGCGCGCCCTGCGCACGTACAAGCTGCAGCCGGGCATGGCCTACCTCTACAACGAGGGCGATCTACACTCGCCGCGCCGCCGGGGGCCGACGCAGCTGATCCGCATCGAAGGCCAGAACATGGACCGCATCAAGCGCCTGCGGTTCGAAGCGGTTTGATGCGCAGGAGCGCTCCCACGCGCCGGCAAAGCGTCCACGCCACCTGCGGCGCGAGGACAAGCCGCCGGCGCAGCGTGTAGAGCGAATCGGTGAACGGGGTAATGCGGTAGCCGAACACGGCCGCCTTTGCCTCGGTCGAGGCGGCGTCGTAGCGCGTACGCAGGAATTCGACCGTCATGGCCGTGCTGTCGAAGACGGCAAATTCCGCAAGGCGCTGACCGGCCTTGCGCTGCGCATCGACCGAGCCGGCGTGGATGAAGTAGCGCCGCTCGGGGTCCAGGCGGGTGAAGGATTGCGGCGTGAACTCGCGCACCTCATCGCCGGTGGCGTCGCACACCTTCGGCTGGGGACTCTCGCCGAAAAAGCACACGCGGGCGCCGGGCACGTCTGCCGCATCCTGCTGCCTCTGCACGATGCCGATCGAGCCTTCAACTACGTGGTTCTGCGGCAGGGCCTTCAGCCAGGCGGCGGTTTCGGGCTGGAGCACGGCGCGCGTGCGCTTGATTGCGTAACGGAGCTTGTTCGGGCAGTGCTGGAAGCCGAGCAGCCGCGTGCCGATGAGGTCGTACCTGCCTGCGATCACCTGGGCACCGCGCGAGCGCAGGAGCGCTACGCAGGCGTCCGGATCGGCGTTGTAGCCGACGACATCGCCGACGCAAAGAATATGTCTGATTCTTTGGGAATCGAAAACCGCGAGCACCGCCTTCAGCGCTTCGAGGTTGCCGTGGATATTGCCGAGGATGCCGTAGAGTGCCATTGCAAACAGGGTCCCTGAAAAGCAGGGAGTGGACAATCGCGCACAATGCGCGACATGGACTATTCGGAGCACGCCATGCCGAGACTGCGATTCGCGGAAGACCGGGAGCTGGATGATGAAAAACGCCGCCTGATCGCGGCGGCGGAGCGCACCGGGGCGCCCGATCCGCGCGTGGTGCGCATCATGGTGCGATCGAGCGCGGGCCTCGCCTGGGTGCGCTGCTGGAACAGCGTGCTCTACGAAGGCCGGCTGCCGCACAAGCTGAAGGAGATGTGCCGCATCCGCATCTCGGTGGCGCACCGCTGCGGCTACTGCTCGACCGTACGCTCCAAGGTGGCCCGCGACGAGGGGCTCACCGAGGCCCTGGTCGAGGACCTGCTGAACCAGCGAACCCTGCTCTCGCCGCGGGAGAAGGCTGCGCTCGAATACGCGGACCTCTTCAAGTCGGGCGACGAGGCGATCGATTCCGACGCGGTCTACGAACAGCTCGGCCGGCACTTCAGCGAGGAGGAGATCGTCGAGCTCGGCATGCTCTGCGCGCAGACGGTCGGCGTCGGCCGCTTCGTGCGCTCGCTCAACATCCTTTCCTGGCAGGAGGCTTGCGCCCTCAATCCCGCCCTTAGCCTGAGCCATTGAGAGTCGGCGTCGACCTCGGCGGCACGAAGATCGAGGCGCTCGCGCTCGACGACAAAGGACGCGAGGTATTCCGCAAACGCGTGCTCACGCCGCGCGGCGACTATGAAGCCACGGTTCGCACCGTCGCCGCCCTGGTCGAGGAATGCGGGGAGGGCAGCGTCGGCATGGGCATTCCGGGCACGCTGTCGAGCGTGACCGGCCTGGTCAAGAACGCGAACTCCACTTGGCTGATCGGCCGGCCGCTCAAGGCCGACCTCGAGCGCGCGCTCGGCCGCGAGGTGCGCATCGAGAACGACGCGAATTGCTTCGCGCTCTCGGAGGCGGTCGATGGCGCGGGCGAAGGCGCGCGCATGGTGTTCGGCGTGATCCTCGGCACCGGCGTCGGGGGCGGCATCGTGGTCGACGGGCGGGTGCACGTCGGCGCGAATTCGATCGCCGGCGAGTGGGGACACAACCCGCTGCCGCTGCCGGCGGAAAGCGACCTTCCGTTGCCCGCCTGCTACTGCGGCCGCTCCGGCTGCATCGAGACCTACCTGTCAGGGCCGGCGCTCGAAGCCGAGCACGAGCGCCTGAGCGGCGAGCACCTGAGCGCCAAGGACCTCGCCTGGCGCGGCGGCGTGGCGATGCAGCACTACGTGGAGCGCCTGGCGCGGGCGCTCGCCAGCGTCATCAATGTGCTCGACCCCGACGTCATCGTGCTCGGCGGCGGCTTGTCCAACGTGGATCGCCTGTACACCGAAGTGCCGCGGTTATGGAGCCGCACTGTCTTCTCCGACCATGTGGCGACCCGGCTGGAACGCAACCGCCACGGTGACTCGAGCGGCGTGCGCGGCGCCGCGTGGCTCTGGTGAACCAGCAGATCCGTTTCTGCAAGAGCTTCGACGGCACGCGGCTCGCGTACGCCGTTACCGGCAGCGGGCCGCCGCTGCTGAAGGCCCCGCACTGGCTCACCCACCTGGAACACGAGTGGCAGAGCCCGATATGGCGGCCGTGGATCGAGGCCTTCTCGCGCGAATACACGCTGGTGCGCATGGACGAGCGCGGCTGCGGCCTGTCGGACCGCGCGGTCGAGGACATATCGTTTGCGGCTTTCGTGCGCGACCTCGAGGCAGTCGCCGAAGCCGCCGGCTTCGAGCGCTATGCGCTCTTCGGCCATTCGCAGGGCGGCGCGGTCGCGATCGAATACGCCGTGCGCAATCCGCATCGGGTCAGCCATCTCGCCCTCCTCGGTGCCTATCTTCGCGGGTCGCTGCGCCGGGGTGCGCTGCCCGAGCACGCGGCCGAGATCGAGGCGCAATTGAAGCTGGTCGAGCTCGGCTGGGGACGCGAGGACGCCTCGTACCGCCAGATGTTCGCCAGCCAGTTCATGCCCGGCGGCAGCCTCGAGCAGCTGCGCTCGATGAGCGAGCTGCAGAAGGTGTCGAGCAGCCCCGAGGACGCGGCGCGCATCCTGCGCACGGCGTTCGAGCTGCAGGTGCGGGCCTCCGCGCCACGGGTGCGCTGCCCGACCCTCGTGATGCACGCTCGTGGCGACGTGCGCGTGCCCGTCGATGAAGGGCGCCTCGCGGCGAGCGAGATTCCGGGGGCGCGCTTCGTCACGCTCGACAGCGTGAACCACATCCTGCTCGCCCACGAGCCGGCTTTCCGGCAGTTCTTCGACGAGCTGCGCGCCTTCATCGTGCCGCCGAAGGCCGGCAATGCCTTCACGCAGCTCACGTCGCGCGAAGGCGAGGTGCTCGAGCGCATCGCGCAAGGGCTCGACAACGCGCACATCGCCGCCGAGCTCGGGCTGTCGGAGAAGACCGTGCGCAACCACATCACGCATATCTTCGACAAGCTCGGCGTGCAGAACCGCTCGCAGGCCATCGTGCTCGCGCGCGAGCGCGGCATGGGACACAAGCCCCGGTCTTCCTGAGGCGATTCGCCCGTACCCGGGACTCCCGCCTCAGGCATATCCCGGCGGCGCGAGCCACCATCGCGGCTGCAAAGGAGATTCAGCCATGGGTGCTCTCACCTTCCTCTACGGCGCGGCCTGCTACGCGTTCTTCCTCGCCACGTTCCTGTATGCGATCGGCTTCGTCGGCAACTTCCTCGTGCCGAGGTCGATCGACGGTGCCGCGCCGGACTCCCTCGGCGCAGCGTTGCTTGTCAATGTCGTGTTGCTCGGCATCTTCGCCGTGCAGCACAGCGTGATGGCACGTCCCGCCTTCAAGCGCTGGTGGACGCGGATCGTGCCGCGCCCGGTGGAGCGCAGCACGTACGTCGCCTTCGCAAGCGCGGCGCTCGCGCTTCTATTCTGGAAGTGGCAGCCGATCCCGGCCGTCGTCTGGCATGTCGACGACAAGGCGGGCGTGGCGGTGCTCTACGGCGTGTTCGCGCTCGGCTGGCTCATCGTGCTGCTGGCCACGTTCATGATCAACCACTTCGACCTCTTCGGCCTGCGCCAGGTGTACCTGCGCCTCATCGGCGTGCCGTACAGCCAGGTCGATTTCAAGACGGTGGGCTTCTACAAGCACATGCGCCATCCGATCATGTTCGGCTTCCTCGTCGCGTTCTGGGCGACGCCGCACATGAGCGCCGGGCACCTGCTGTTCTCGGTCGCGACCACGGCGTATATCTTCATCGGCATCTTCCTCGAGGAGCGCGACCTCGCGGCCGCGCACGGCGCCACGTTCCAGAAGTACCGCCGCGAAGTGCCGATGATCCTGCCCTTGGGCGGATCTAGCGATTCGAAGGCGGACGCGCCGCTGTCCGGCTCGCCCCGGGTCCGGTGATGATCCGGGCGTAGCGCTGGTAGTTCCAGTACGACCACGCCCACTCGGTCATCACGACGAACCGGTTGCGGAAGTTGATGAGGAAGTAGATGTGGGCGACGAGCCAGAGGAGCCACGCGGGGAAGCCTGAAAGCTTCAGCTTGCCGAACATCGCCACCGCGGCGTTGCGGCCGATGGTCGCGAGCTGGCCGTAGTCGCGGTAGTGGAACGGTTTCCTCTGCTTTCCGCGCAACTCGGCCAGCACATTCAGCGCCGCATGCCTTCCCATCTGCTTCGCGGCGGGCGCGATGCCCGGCACGCCTTCTACGGCGGCGAGGTCGCCGGCGATGAAGACTTCGGGGTGCCCGGGTAGCGAGAGGTCTGGCGCCACCTTGACGCGACCGCCGCGCTCGAGCGGCACGCCAAGCGTGGCGCCGAGCGGGGAGCTCGTCACGCCCGCCGCCCAGATCACGGTCCGCGCCTCGAGGCGCTCGCCGCCCATGCTGACGCCGCGCGCATCCACACCCGTGACGCGGCGCGAAAGCCATACCGTGACGCCGAGGCGCTCGAGCTGCAGGCGCGCCTTCTCCGAGAGGGCGGGCGTGTAAGGCGGCAGAACGCGGTCGCTGCCTTCAATGAGCACGACGCGGGCTGTTGTCGGGTCGATGCGGCGGAACTCGCCCCGCAGCGTATGGCGCGCGATCTCGGCCAGCGTGCCGGCGAGCTCGACGCCGGTGGCGCCGCCGCCGATGACGATGAAGGTCAGCCACGCTGCGCGCTCGGCCGCGTCGGTCGTGCGCTCGGCCTGCTCGTAGGCATTGAGGATGCGCGTGCGGATGTCGAAGGCATCCTCGAGCGTCTTCAGGCCGGGCGCATCCGCCGCCCATTCATCGTGGCCGAAGTAGCTGTTGACCGTGCCCGGCGCGAGGATCAGGTAGTCGTACGGCACCTCCATGCCGTCCTCGAGCACGGCGGCGCGCTTCGCCAAATCGATGCGCGCAACCTCCGCGAGCAGCGTCGTGGCATTTGCCTGCTCCTGCAGGATGTGGCGGATCGGCGCCGAGATGTCGGGCGCCGAAAGCCCGGCGGTCGCGACCTGGTAGAGGAGCGGCGTGAAGAGGTGGTGGTTCGTGCGATCGATCACCGTCACCTCGACCGGCGCGCGCCGCAGCGCCTGCGCCGCCCATAGCCCGCCGAACCCGCAGCCGACGATGAGGACGCGTTTGCTCGATCCAAAGGTCATAAATTCAGCAACAATCATAGCCGGATGGACCTGTCGCATATTGCTGCCGGCGTCAGCGGAACCGCCGAGCTGGTCGTCGGCGAAGAACACACCGCGCCCCGCGTCGGCAGCGGTGCCGTGCATGTGCTCGCCACGCCGGTGATGATCAACCTCTTCGAAGCCGCCGCTCTCGCCGCCGTCGAGCATCTCCTGCCGCCCGGTCACCAGAGCCTCGGCACGGTGCTCAACGTGCGCCACATCGCGGCCACGCCCGTGGGGATGAGAATTTTCGCAACGGCCGTGGTCCAGAAGGTTGAGGGGAGAACCATCCACTTCAGTCTCGAGGCGCGCGACGAGCGCGATCTCATCGGCGACGGTACCCATGAGCGCGTGGTGGTGAACGTGGCCAAGTTCGACGCCCGGGTGCAGCAGAAGCTAAAGAAATAAACAGGGACAGACCCTATTTCATTTCGTAAGCGTATATTCCAGCAATGACCGACCGCGAGCTACTGGCGGATCTCATCGCCAAGCTGCACGAGATGCAAGAGCAGCTTTCCATGGCGCAGCTGGAGACCACCAGCCAGAGTTTGCTGGCAAGTCGCATACGCCACCTCTCGATCCTTGCCCTGTACGTGCGCACACGGCTTGAGGGGATGGCGGAGTCCGCCAGCCTGCCGCCGAAGGCGGGCGACGAAGTCGTTCCAGACAGTTCCAAGCGCCCCTAGACCGGCTGGTTAGTCGGCCTTGATGCCGGCTTTCCTGATGACGCCGCCCCAGCGGGCGTATTCCTCGCCGAACATCCGGCGAAACTCGGCCGGCGTGCTCGACTTCGGATCGACGCCCTGCGCATTGATCTGCTCGCGCACCTTCGGATCGTCGATCGCCTTTTTCATCTCGGCCGCGAGGCGGTCGAGCACGCGACCGGGCAGCCCGGCGGGCGCGAAGATGCCGTACCAGGTGCCGCTTTCGTAGTCCGGCAGTCCCATCTCGGCTATGGTCGGCAATTCCGGCGCGCTGCGATGCCGCTCCATCGAGCCCACGCCGAGGATGCGCACCTTGCCGGCCTTGGCGAGCGGCAGGAGAGGCGGCAGCGCGGAGAAGATCATGTCCACCTGGCCGCCGAGCACATCGTTGAGTGCCGGCGCGTTGCCCTTGTAGGAGACATGCACCAGCTGCACTTCCGCCATCTCGCTGAACAGCACGGCGGCGAGGTGGAGCGTGGTGCCATTGCCCGAGCTCGCGTAGGTCAGGAGGCGGGGCCTTGTCTTCGCGTACTCGATGAGCTCGCGCACGTCCTGCACCGGCAGCGTGGCGCGAACCACGAGCGCATTGGGCGTAGAGCCGACGAGCGAAATCGGGATGAAGGCGTTCAGCGCATCGAAGGGCACCTTGATCAGGTGCGGCGCCATCGTTTGCGTGCCGGTCGAGCCCAGCATCAGCGTGTAGCCGTCGGGCGGCGCCTTGGCGAGCGCCTCGGCCGCAATCAACCCCGCCGCGCCGGGCCGGTTCTCCACTAGCACCGGCTGGCCCATCGCGCTTGCCAGCTTCTGGCCGACGATGCGCGCGAGGATGTCGTTCGCGCCGCCGGGCGCAAAGCCCACGAGAAGGTGCACCGGCTTCGCCGGGTACTGGGCAGCCGCGGTCGCGGCGGTTCCGAGGAGGAGGAAGAGAGCAATCAGTCGCAGCATAGGTAGCCGATACTATCGCGCGCTTCGCCAGGGCCGCGCGCCGAAGGTTTCGCCGAGGAAGTCGAGCATCGCGGCGACGCGCGGCAGGCGGTGGCGCTGCTGCGGGTACATGGCGAACATCGGCACGTTCTCGCGGCTTTGCAGCTCCGGCAGGACGCGCACGAGATCGCGGCGGCGCAACGCATCGGCGACGATGAACTCGTTCAGGCGCACGATGCCGAGCCCCGCGACGCCGAGGCGGAGCACGCAGTCGGCATTGTTGACGGTGATCGCGCCTTTTATGTCGAGCACCTGCCGTCCGGCGGGTGTGTCGAAGGTCCAGCGGCCGTAAGGCGGTCGCGTCGAAACTGCGATGCAGTTGTGCTGCAGGAGCTCGTCGGCGGTGCGCGGCGCGCCGTGGCGCGCGAGGTAGCCGGGCGCTGCGCACAGCACGCGCTCGAATTCGAAAAGCGGGCGCGCCACCAGCGAATCATCCATCAGCGTGCCCGGCCGCACGACGATGTCGAGTCCTTCGCGCCCTGCATCCTCGACGCGGTCCTCCACGTGCAGGTCGACCTCGACCTCCGGATAGCGCTCCTGGAAGCGCGGCAGCGCCGGAATGAGCTGGTGCACGCCGAAGCCCACGCCGACACTCATGCGCAGCCGTCCGCGCGGACGTTCGCGCGAGCGTCCGACCTCCGTCTCGGCATCCTCCATCTCGGCGAGGATCCGCCGGCAGCGCGCGAGGAACAGCTCGCCTTCCGGCGTCAGCGTGAGCTGTCGCGTCGTCCGGCTGAGCAGGCGCGCGCGCAGCGTCTGCTCGAGGCGGGTCACCAGCTTCGAGATCGCCGAAGGGCTGAGCTTCAGCTCACGGGCGGCGGCGGAGAACCCGCCCAGCTCCACCGAGCGCACGAAGGCCTCCATCTCGCCGCGATCCCCGATCCGCGCCATTTGTGAACCTCCGTCACAGGTGCCTTTCCAGCGCCGCGGATTGTATCCCCCGCCGCCGACGGCCAAAGTGCGGGGCCATGAAGACTCTCCTGGTTCTCCTCGCCGTCGCGGCCAGCGCCACGGCGCAAGACTTCCCGACGAAGCCGATTCGCCTGGTGGTTCCCAATCCCGCCGGCGGCACCGTCGACATCGTCGCGCGCGTGGCGGCACAGCAGCTGACCGCCGCGCTCGGGCAAAACGCGATCGTCGAGATCAAGCCCGGCGGCAACAACGTGATCGGCAGCGAGATCGTGGCGCGGGCGCCCGCCGACGGACACACGGTCCTGATGATCGGCAACCATTTCGTCATCAACCCGCTGGTGCGCAAGCTCCCGTACGACGGCATGCGGGCCTTCACGCCGATTGCCGGCCTTGCGGCCACGCCGCTCGCCTTCGCGGTGAACCCGGCGGTGCCGGCGCGCTCCCTCCAGGAACTCGTTGCGTATTCGAAATCCAAGCCGGGCCTCAACTACGCGTCATCCACCACCGGCAGCGGCATCCACCTCGCCGGAGAGATGTTCAAGTCTCTCGCGGGCATCGACCTCAACACGGTGCCCTATCAGGGCGGTGTGCAGGCAGCAATGGCGGTCGCCGGCGGACATGCCGACGTGCTCGTCGCGCCGCTCTCCGACGCGGCGCCGCACCTCGCTTCCGGGAGGCTGCGCGTTCTCGCTGTCTCGTCGCCGCAGCGCGTGGATCTCGCGAAGGACATCCCGACGGTCGCGGAGTCCGGCTACCCCGGCTTCCAGGCGCAATCGTGGTTCGGCGCGGTCGCTCCGGCGGGCACGCCGCAGGCCGTAGTGAATCGCCTCGCGGCGGAGATGCTGCGCGCGGTCGAGAAGCCGGAGGTGAAGGCCACGTTTGCGAAGCTTGGCATCGTGCCGCTGCCGATGGGCCCGCGCGAGTTCGGCGCGTTCATGCGCGCCGAGCAGGACGCATTCGCGAAGATCATCAAGGACGGCAACATCCGTCCCGAATGACGGACCTGGTTTCCTCGGAGGAGGCGTTGCGCGCGGTGCTGGGCCAGCCGGCGCGCCGCGCGCTCGACAAGCAGATCGACCGGCTCGACGAGCACTGCCGAACCCTCATCGCGCGCTCGCCGTTCGTGGTGGTGTCTTCCGCCGACGCACAAGGCCGGCCCGATGCGTCGCCGAAGGGCGATGCCCCGGGTTTCGTCCGCGTGCTCGACGAGCGCACGCTCGCCATTCCGGACCGCCCGGGCAACCGCCGCGCCGACACCTTTCGCAACGTGCTGGCCAACCCACGGGTCGGATTGCTGTTTCTCATCCCCGGCCGGCCCGAGACGCTGCGGGTGAACGGGACCGCGCGCATCACGCGCGACCTTTCCGTGCGCGAGCAAATGGCGGCGCAGGGCAAGGTGCCGGCGCTCGCGCTGGTGGTCTCCGTGGAGGAGGCCTTCGTCCATTGCGGCAAATGCATGCTGCGCTCGCGCCTGTGGGAGCCCGCATCCTGGCCGCCGGTCGCCGACCTGCCGTCGCACGCGCGCTGCCTCCTCGACCAGGCGAAGCCCGCGCAAACGCTCGAAGAGGTCGAGGCGTCGGTGCGCGAGAGCTACCGGAGCCGCCTCTACTGAGCTAGTACGGGCGCGCGCCGAAGAGCCAGGAATGGGTCGCGAATAACACCGCGAAGGCGGCGAGGCCAATAACCGGCCGCGTCCAGCCGATCTCGCGCCACACGAGGCGATTGCGGCCTTGCGCGATGGCGAGGAAAGGCACATGGGACGTCACGGCAGCGAAGCGCACGAAATCCGGATTGGCGCGCTTGCGCTGGTCCATGCTGAGCGTGCCGGCGAACGCGACCAGGAACAGGCCGCCGAAGAAGACGAGGCTCTTCAGGTCGCCGCCCGCCACCACGTGCGCGCCTGCCCACAACATCAGGCCCCACATGATCGGATGGCGCGTGATCCGGATCATGCCGCGCGCCGGGTCGTCGCTCTTCAGCAGCTTGTCCGCGCCGACCATCGTCGGATTGCGGAAGTAGCCGCAGGCGATGAGGATGAAGGCCCATGGCGTGACGATCACCGGCAGCAGCCGCATCGCCGGCCACAAGGATTCGCGCGGCACTCCGATGTAGGCCGAGATCATCGCGCCGAGCGTGATGAAGGCGAGCGCGGAATACAGCCCGCGATAGGGCCACTCGCCCATGGCGTTCACCAGTTTCGTCCGCAACGGCGTGCCGCTCACGAGATGCGTGAGGATGAAGGCGGCGGTTGCGAGCACTAGGGCCGTCATTGCTCTTGATTCTGCCGCCCCCCTGTCAAGGGGGG
>DATLDY010000117.1:0-25951 GCA_035525655.1 Burkholderiales bacterium | reverse complement strand
GATTCCGATCTTGCAGCGATCCACGCCTACCTGCGCTCGATCCCGAAGGGGCCGGATTACAAGAGCATCCCGCTCCTGAACCAATAAAGCCTAAGTAAGGAAGCCGCGTAGCGCGGCGACGAACGGGTCGGGCTGCTCGATCTGCGGGCAGTGACCGCACCCGGGGAGCTCCTGGAATTGCGCACCGGCAATGCCGTTCGCCAGCTCGCGCGCGAGCGCGGCCGGGGTGGTCTGATCAAGCGTGCCGACCAGTACCAGGGTCTTGTTCTTGATCTTTCCCAACTCTGTTTTGAGATCAAGCTGGGAAAGCGCCAGGCAGGCGCGCGCGAAGCTTTGCGGGTCGGCCTTGGCGAGCGCGGCCTTGCGCTCGGCAACGACGTCCGGATGCGCGGCGATGAAAGCCGGCGGGAACATGCGCTGGATCGCGGCGTCGAGCACCGCCTGCATGCCCGATTCGCGCACCTTGGCCGCCATGATGCGAAAAGGCTCCTTGGCTTGCGGCGGAAAGCCGGCGAGCGCGGGCGCGGCGATGAGCTTCGAGACTTTCCCGGGATGGCGAATCGCCAGCGCGAGCGCGACGAAGCCGCCGAAGCCGTTACCCAGCAGCGCCGGCTTGCCGGCGAACACTTCGTGGGCGGCGAGGCGCTCGGCGTAGGCATCGATGGTGTCCTCGCCCTCGGACTTCGAGCCGCCATAGCCGGGAAGATTGAACAAGTGCAGCCGGAACGTGCCGGCGAGCTCCGCCTTCACCCGGTCGTAGGCGCTGCGGTCGGAGAGAAGGGAATGAAGCAGGACGAGCTCGGGCCCCTTGCCGATCGACTCGAGCTCCAAGGCCGCGCTCATCGTTACGGCTTCATCGGCGGATATTCGCGGGAGTACTGCGGCCCGGCGATGAAGCCCTTGGCGTCGTACGTCCAGAACTGGCTCACGTTCGGGTAGGTCGCGACCGTGCTGTTCACCAGCTCGCCGTTCTTGCGCTCGACGCGGCGGATGTAGATGTTCAGGATCGGCTTGGAGTACTCGCCGAGGCGGATGGGTCCGATCGGCCCGTGCTCGAGCTTGACGTTGTGCAGCGCCTTGACGAACGCGGCCTTGTCCTCGAACTTGCCATTGACGAGCTTCAGCGCCTCCTCGAGCCACAGTCCCGAGGTGTAAGTGCCCGCGGTGTAGAAGCCCGGCGTCACCTTGTATTCCTTCTGGATCGAGGCGACGAACCGATGGTTGTCCGGCGTGTCGCGGTCGACTGCGTACCAGGTGGCCGAATAGACGCCGAGCGCCTCCTCGCCCATGTTCTTGAGCACGCCTTCGTCCACCAGCGTGGCATTGCCGAAAACGGGCAGCTTCACGCCGTACTCGCGGTAGGCGCGCAGGAAGCGCAGCGGATTGGAGCCGGCAAAGCCGGCGTAGATGCCGTCGGCGTCGCCTTTCAGCTGGCCGATGAACGAGCCGTAGTCCGGCACGTTGAGGGGCGGCCAGAGCTTCTGCACGATCCTTCCGCCCGCATCGTCGAACACCCGGTGGAAGCCCGCCGCGCCCTCGTGGCCATAGGTGAAGTCGTCGGCGATCATGGCGATGCGCTTCATGTTCAGCTTTTTCGTCGCGTAGTCGGCGAGCGCGTAGGTGGGCTGCGCCGCCGTGCCCATCGCATGAATCACGTAGTCGCTCTTCTTCTGCTGCGCGAGATCGTTTTGCGCCGCAGAAGTCGGGGTGATGAGCGGCACGCGAGCCTGCAGGATGTAATCATCGATCGCCAGCGCCTCGAAGGTGGCGAGCGGCCCGATGATGACGTGCACCTTCTCGCGCTCGACCAGCTCCTGCGTCTTGGTCTTTGCCTGCGCCGGCTGGCCCGCCGTATCGGCAAAGATGATCTGCACCTTTCGTCCGGACAAGGTGTTGTTGCGCTCCTTGAGGAAGAGGTTGATCCCCTCCTCCATCTGCCGCCCGCCCGCGGCGAGCGGCCCGGTGCGCACGGTGAGGAAGCCGATGCGAAGCGGCTCGCCCTGCGCGCAAAGGTCGGTGACGGAGAAGAGCAGCGAAACCCCGGCAAGCGCGGCGGACAAGAAACGCATGAAGCCCCCTCGTTGGCTGCAGAATGTATTCTTCTTTCGACCATTGTAAGGGAGGAGGCAGCATGAAAGGCAAGATCGCTCTCGAGGAGCATTTCGCGATTCCCGAGACGCTGAACGATTCGAAAGGCTTCCTCCCGGATGCGCTGTGGCCCGAGCTTTCCTCGCGCATCCTCGACATCCACGGGCGGCGCATCGAGGAGATGGACCGCCATGGCGTCGAGATCATGATCCTCTCGCTCAACGCACCCGCGGTGCAGGCGATTCCGGACGCCAAGAAGGCGGCCGAGATCGCGCGCCGCGCCAACGACTACCTGGCGGCCGAGATCGCCAAGCGCCCTTCGCGCTTCCGCGGCTTCGCCGCTCTCGCGATGCAGGATCCGGACGAGGCGACGCGCGAGCTACAGCGCTGCGTGAAGGAGCTCGGATTCGTCGGCAGTCTCGTGAATGGCTTCTCGCAAGTGCACGAGCAGGAGTCGATGGTGTATCTCGACGATGCGCGATACGCCGGATTTTGGTCCGAGTGCGCGAAGCTCGAGGCGCCGCTCTACCTGCACCCGCGCAACCCGCTACCGAGCGCCGCCCAGATCTACGCCGGCCACCCGTGGCTGCTCGGGCCCACCTGGGCGTTCGCGCAGGAAACCGCGGTGCACGCGCTTCGCCTCATGGCGAGCGGCCTCTTCGACCGCCACCCCGGCCTGCAGATCGTCCTGGGACACATGGGCGAGGGACTGCCGTACAGCATCTGGCGCTGCGACAACCGCAACAAGTGGACGCAGGCGCCGCCGCGCTATCCCGCGAAGCGGCTGCTCGGCGATTACCTGCGCGAGAATTTTCACATCACCACCTCGGGCAATTTCCGCACGCCGGCCCTCATCGATGCCATGCTCGAGGTCGGCTCCGACCGCCTGATGTTCTCCGTCGACTGGCCCTTCGAGAATGTCGACCACGCAGCCCAGTGGTTCGATGCGGTGGAAATCTCCGAAGCGGATCGCCTGAAAATCGGCCGCGGCAACGCAGTGAAGCTGTTCAAGCTCGACTTGTAGAGATACGACGACACCTCCGGCGGCACGGGCCCGGAACTTGCGGCAGCGTGGGCATGAAGCCCGAACCGCTAGGCACCCTGCATTCCGCCCTCCCGGCCGCCGAGGAAGAGCTCGCCGCGGCGATCACCGGCATCTTTGCCCGGCTACCCGCGCTGCACGGTTTTGCCGTGCAGGACGGCGCCCGGCTGCTCCATGAGTTTCCCGGAACAGCGCTCGAAGGCGCGCTGGTCGTGAGCGACGTTGGCGTCTTTCCGCCGCTCACCGAGCCCGAGCACGACAAGCTCTGCAACGAAATCGCCACCACGCTGCACGAATACGTGGCCACCCGCCCCGACGGCGCGCCGCTGCTGCTCTGCGGGCGCACGTTCGCCAGGACTCTTCAGTAAATCCAGGCGGCCGCTAGAATGCGGCCGCATGAAAATAGAGTGGGACGTTCCCGTACGTATGGACGACGGCCTCGTCCTGCGCGCGGACATCTTCCGCCCTGAGGGCGAAGGCCGCTACCCCGCGATCCTGAGCTACGGGCCGTACGGCAAGGGGCTCGCGTTCCAGGAAGGCTACAAGACCGCCTGGGACATCATGGCGCGCGAGAATCCGGACGCGCTCGCCGGCTCCTCCAATCGCTACCAGAACTGGGAAGTGGTCGACCCCGAAAAATGGGTTCCGGACGGCTACGCGGTGGTGCGCTTCGACTCACGCGGCGCCGGACGCTCGCCCGGCTATCTCTCGCACAACGACGCCCGCGAGACGCGCGACTTCCACTTGTGCATCGAATGGGCAGCAGCGCAGCCGTGGTGCTCGGGGAAGGTCGGGTTGAACGGCATTTCCTACTATGCGAGCAACCAGTGGCGGGCGGCTGCGTCGCAGCCGCCGCATCTCGCCGCCATATGCGTGTGGGAAGGCTGGAACGACGCCTACCGCGAGAGCGCGCGCCACGGCGGTATCGCTTGCGACTTCCGCAAGAACTGGCAGGACATGCAGGTGAAGACGGTGCAGCACGGCGTCGGCGAGCGCGGCAAGAAGAACCCGAATACCGGCGAGCTGGTGTGCGGCCCCGAGACGCTCTCCGAAGAGGAGCTGAAGAAGAATCGCGAGGACATGTGGAAGTCGTTTCTCGCCCGCGAGTGCTGGGACGAGTATTACGCCGAGCGCAGCCCCGATCTCGCCAAGGTCACGGTGCCGCTCCTCACCGCCGCCAACTGGGGCGGGCAAGGCCTCCACACGCGCGGCAACTTCGAGGGCTTCATGCGCAGCGGCTCGACGCAGAAGTGGCTGGAAGCCCACGGCGGCTCGCACTGGGCGCCGTTCTACACCGACTACGGCGTTTCCCTGCAGAAGCGGTTTTTCGACTTTTTCCTGAAAAATAAGCCCAACGGCTGGGACAAGCAGCCCCGCGTGCAACTCAATGTGCGCCATCCCGGCGAGAAGTTCGTCGTTCGCCACGAGAACGAATGGCCGCTCGCGCGCACGCAATGGACGCGCTTTTATCTGGATGCGGAATCGATGGCGCTTTCCCAGCGCGAACCTCAGACTGGGAAAACGGTTTCCTATGATCCGTTGACGAGCAAGGGCGTGAGCTTCTCGATGGTCGCCGAAAGGGAAACGGAGATCACCGGGCCCTCGGCGCTCAAGCTCTTCGTCTCCTCCGCAACGGACGACGCCGACCTCTTCGTGGTGCTCCGCATCTTCGATCCGGCCGGCAAGGAGGCGCTGTTCCAGGGCGCGCTCGATCCCAAGACGCCGGTCGCGCAAGGCTGGCTGCGCGCCTCGCATCGCAAGCTCGACTCGAAGCGCAGCCTGCCGTATCGACCGTGGCATACGCACGATGACCTTCAAAAATTGATTCCAGGGAAAAGCGAGGAGCTGGATATCGAGATTTGGCCAACCTGCATCGTGGTGCCGAAAGGCTGGACGATCGCGCTCGATATCCGCGGCCGCGACTACGAGCACGACGATGCCGCTGCCACGCTCTCCAACATGAAGCATCCAATGAAGGGCTGCGGCCCGTTCACCCACGCCGACGAGACCGACCGTCCGCCTGCGGTGTTCGGGGGCAAGGTGACGCTGCACTTCGAGAAAAAGCCTTACCTGCTGTTGCCGATCATTCCCTAAGCGTGGTTGTTCCCGCGCAGGCGGGAATCCATTCTTAATTCGACTGCAGGCCGGCGGCCTTTACGATCGGCGCCCACTTCGCGGTTTCGCGCCGCTGGAATTCGGCGAGCTCCTGCGCGGTGCTCGGAAAAGGCTCGAGGCCGCGTTCGAGCAGGCCCTTGCGGATCTCGGGGTCGGCTAGCACGACGCCCATCTCCTTTTCCCATCGCTTCGTTATGGACGGCGGGAGCCGCGCGGGCCCCATGAGCGCATACCAGCTCGTCGATTCGTAGCCGGAAAACCCGCTTTCCGCCACCGTCGGCACGTCGGGAAGCGCGGCGCTCCTTCGCGCGCCCGACACCGCGAGCGCGTGCACCTTGCCCTGCTTCACGTACGGAACCGCGGTCGACACGATGGCGACGAAGAGCTCGACCTGGCCGGAGAGAAAGTCGGTCATCGCCGGCGCGCCGCCCTTGTAGGGCACATGGACCCAGTCGACGCCGGCAGCCGCCTTGAAAAGCTCGCCCGACAAATGGCCTGCGCTGCCCGCGCCGGGCGTCGCGTAGTTCAGCACTCCGGGTTTCCCCTTCGAATAGGCGACCAGCTCCTTTAGCGAGCGCACCGGCAGCGGCGGCTTGGCGAGGAAAATGTTCTGCAGCTCGACGACGCGCGCGATGGGCGTGAAGTCTCCCGCCGGGTCGTAAGGCACTTTGGTCATGACCGGGCTGATCACCAGGGCGCCGTGGTTGACGAGCGCAAGCGTGTAGCCGTCGGGCGCACTGTGCGCGAGAAGCTCGGCGGTGAGGACGCCGCTCGCCCCGGGCCGGTTATCCACAACGATCTCGCGGCCGAGCGCCTTGGCGAGGCGCGGCTGCAGCAGGCGCGCGACCAGGTCCATGGCGCCGCCGGGCGGAAAGCCGACGAGCACGCGAATCGGCTTGCTCGGATAGTCCTCGGCCGCCGCCGTTCCGCTCAGCACGACAAGAGAAAGAACGAAAGCTCTTACAATCATTCGCAGGAGGATACCCATGAAACGCGCGTTTTTCCTCGCCTTGTTCCTATACGCCGCCACGGGTTTTGCGCAGCAATACCCGTCGAAGCCGGTTCGCATCGTCATTCCGTTCCCGCCCGGGAACACGACCGACATCATGTCGCGTCTCATCGCGCCGAAGATGGCCGAGCGCCTCGGCCAGCCGGTGGTCGTCGAGAATCGTCCCGGCGCGAGCGGCATGCTCGGCCTGGACTATGTGGCGAAGCAGCCCGCCGACGGCTACACCATCGCCTGCGTGCAGGGCGGCAACATGGTGGTGCTGCCGCATACCTCGAAGAACGTACCTTACGACCCGCTCAAGGATTTCGCACCGATCACCGTAACCACGTTCAACTACCTCGCCATCGTCGCCAACCCGGGCGCGCCGTTCAAGACCATTGGCGAGATGGTCGCCTATGCGAAAGCCAATCCCGGCAGGCTCACCGTGGCGACGAACGGCGAGGGCGGCTTCCCGCACCTCGCGTTCGAGCATCTGCGAACCATGGGCGGCTTCACCTACACGCACGTACCGTACAAGGGTTCCTCGGCGATCGCCACCGCCATCATGGGCGGCCAGGTGCAGGCCGGCATCGACGGCATCACCGGCATGACGCCGCACATCAAGTCCGAGCGGCTGCGCCTTCTTGCAACGACCAACAAGACGCGTCCAGTCCTCTGGCCGAATCACCCGGTTGCGGCGGAAGACGTGCCCGGCTACGAGTCGGGCGGCTGGTTCGGCTACGCGGCGCCCGCGAAAACCCCGCGCGAAATTGTTTTGCGGCTGAACGAGGAGATCAATCGCGCGATGCGCACGCCAGACATCGTCGAGAAGCTCGAAGCCGCCGGCCTCATTATCCGCACCGAGTCGCCCGAATTCTTCGCCCAGGTCCTGAAAAGCGATTACGACAGGTACGGCAAGCTGGTGAAGGACATCGGCTTCGTTCCGCAATGACGGCGCGCTACGAGCCCTTCGGCTGGCACCACTGGCCGGAGCACTTCTTCATGTCCTACCAGTTCCGCCGCGCGCTGGGCGAGACGCAGGAGGGCGGCGGCGCGGTGAGCGAATGCTTCCAGGCCGCGAGCCGCATGAAGCCCGGCGACGCCGACAGCTGGCACGAGGAATGGCTGGTGGTCGCCGAACGCAACGACAAGCGCGGCGACGACGAAGAGCGCGCCGGGCACATCCGCAGCGCCATGAATTGCTGGCTGCGCGCGGCGGACTACTACCGCTCCGCCGAGTTCTGGCTGCTGCCGGACGATCCGCGGCGCATGGCGAGCTTCGACAAGTGCGAGCGAGCGAGCCAGAAGTGGCTGCGCTACGTCGGCGGGGAAGCGGTGCAGATTCCGTACGACGGCGTGTCCATGCCGGCCTATTTCATTCGTCCGCGTGGGCAGGCCAGGAGCCCGGTGTTGATTTCCTTCGGCGGCCTGGACTCGTTCAAGGACGAGATGTGGTTCATGACCGGGCGCGGCGCCGTCCAGCGCGGCATCGCGGTGCTGATGGTCGACGGCCCGGGTCAGGGCGGGACATTGCGCCGGCACAAGCTTCCGACACGCTACGACTATGAAGTCCCGGTCGGAAAATGCATCGACTGGCTGGCCAGGCGGCCGGATGTCGATGCTTCAAGGATTGCAGTGAGCGGCTCAAGCCTCGGCGGCTACTACGCGGCGCGCGCGGGCTCGAAGGAGCACCGCCTGGCTGCCTGCATCTCGCACGGTGCGATCTGGGACGTCGAGCAGCGCTTTCGCGACCGCGGCGAGGGCCATGCGCTCGCCAATCACATGAAATGGGTGTTTGGTGCGAAAAGCATGGCGGAGGCGATCGCGAAAGCGCGACCGTTCAAGCTCGAAGGCGTGCTCGATGAGATGCGCTGCCCGTACCTCGTGCTGCACGGCGGGCACGATGTGCTCGGCGTGGAGAACTCGAAGACCGTCTACGAGTATGCGAAGTCGAAGGGCGTGAAGGTCACGCTGCGGCTGACCAGCGCCGAGGAGACCGGTGCCGAGCACTGCCAGCACGACAATCCGACGCTGGGACAGGAGCTGATGATCGACTGGCTGGCCGATGTTTTTCGCATCGACCAGCGCAGCCTGACGTTCAACTGATCACGCCGGCAATGAGACGCAAGCGTCCTCGTACTTGCCCGCACCCATGTCCTGGCCTTCGAAGATGCCGCGCTCGCGGATCCACTTGAAGGAGTCTTCGAAGACTTCCTTGGTGTAGGTCTCGAACACGATGCGCTCGCCGGGCCCCCAGCGGCGCGTATCCATCTGGTCGAGGAAGCGCGCGGGGAATTCCCTGCGGTAGTGGTGCGTATAGAGCTCGGGGCGCAGGTCGATGTCGCGTTGCGCCTTGCGCAGCGCCCGGTAGTACTTCTTCACGTCCTCGAGGTCCGGATCGTTGTTGAGCATCGCCGCCATCATGAAGGTCGTGTCGATCACCTTGCGGAAGCCCAGCTGCTCGAGGAAGTAGTAGGGCCCGGAGAACACGGCGGCCGCGGGCACCTTGCGGTCGATCAGCTTCTCCATGCGCGAGAAGAGAATGCCGTCGGCGAACGAGAGCTTGATGTCCGCGAGCGGCATGTACTGCTCGAGCGCCTGGATGGTCGAGTAATGGCTGCCGGACTGGTGGCCGACCGAGATCGGCACACCGCGCAGCTCCGCCGGCGTCTTGATCGGCGACTCCGGCGGAACGAAGACCGCCGAAGGCGACACCGAGTAGGCGTCCGCGTACATCTTGCCGTGGCCCTTGGAGGCAGCGACGTTCACCGTCCAGTGGCAGGCGCAGCTCACGTTGCTGTCGCGTCCGGCCTCGATGTTCTGGTAGGCGCCGACCTTGTTCGGCGTGGCGTGCGCCTTGGCGAGGTCCTGGCCCTTGAAGGCCTCGCGGAACTCGTAGTCCAGGCCCTCGGCCTTGAAGTAGCCCTTCTCCTCGGCGACCCACTCGTGAAGCCGGAAATGCGGGGTGATCAGGAACTTCGCCATCTTCTCTCTCCTCTTTAGCAACAAACTGGTCTTTTGGATTCGGCAACTCTGCGCTCGCGGATCATGCCGACGTGCGCCTCCATGAATTCGCGCGCCCCGCGCGCCTCCCCCGCCTCGATCAGCGCGACGAGCCGGCGATGCGCGTCCAGGATCTTTCGCGCGACCACCTTGTTCAGCGTGCGGTTGCGGTTGGGCCACGACACGTGCTGCAGCGAAATGAGCTGGTAGTACAGCACGCGGTTGTGCGAGGCCTCCGCGATGCCGAGGTGGAACTGCAGGCTCGAGCGCGTGAACGCGTCGAGATCGTCGAGCAGGTCCTCCGCCTCGGCGATGAGCGCTTTCAGGCGCGCGGTCTCCTTGGCGCTCGCGTTTCGCGCGGCGAGCTCCGCGGCCAATGCCTCGATCGCCCCCTGCGCGCCCAGGATCTCCTCGCGCTCGATGTCGGCGAGCTCAAGCTGTACGGCCAGCGCCTCGGCGAACAGCCGCGGATTGCCGTGCGTGATGCGCGCGCCGCCGCCGGCGCCCCGCGTGATCTCCACGATGCCCATCGCTTCCAGGGTGCGCACCGCGTCGCGCGCGACCATCCGGCTGACGCCGTTGCGTGCCGCAATGTCCTTCTCGGTGCCGAGGAAGTCGCCCGGGCGGTAGCGGTGCTCGAAAAGCGCCTCGCGCACCTCGGCGACGATGCGCGACGCCAGCGTCGCGCCGCCGCGTGCGCCCGGCAGGCGGCGCTCATCGTCGTGCGCGAACAGGGGATGGGCGGACATTGGGCGTAAAGATAATATCTTTCGCGCCGAAGCGCAAAACTACGCAAGGTTGCGCATTCCTCCGCTCTCCTACGCCGAATGGTGACGCTAGGCTGCCACGCATGTCGCGCGCTCACGACGCCGGTGTCAGGCAGGCGATTAGCCCGTGCGGGCCGCGCCCGCCGCAGGCGTACGCAACCTTGGGGGGATTAGCGTAGAGCCATGAAAATCCAAACCGAGCTTCAGACCCAGGTGGACTCGCTCTTCGCACGCTGCCCGGAATTGTGGGGATTTTCGGTGCGCAGCGAGAACGACGAGCTCTTCGTGAGCGATGTGGGCATCGCGCCGCGCCTGTCGGCGGAGCAATACGGCGAGATCTTCCAGGACATCGCCAAGACGCTGTCTGATGTTCTCGACGAGGCGCCCGAGGCGTCCGAGCTCCTGCGTGGCCGCACGTTTGCGCGTTCGCTGCACTGACGCAGTAAATTTTCCCCGCCGCGCGACGCGAGGTGTCGCCGCGCTGTCACAGTTTTAATATTCGCGTAGTAATTCCGATCTCGGGGTTTGGTTGTAGTGCGCTCGGGTAAATCCCGATGTCGCGTTTTTAGTTTCGTCTGTAGTATTCACAGTGACACATCGTTACTGGAAGGCTCTACAGATGAAGACCCTCGAATTCCGGCCCGGCCTGCCCGACAGCCTGCTCGTCCGCCTCGAAGCCGACGTAGCGAACAAGATCCGCGCGCTCTTCGCACGCTGCCCGAGTCTGCATGGCTTCTCCGTGCAGGACCGCGCGATGCTGCCGCGCGATCTCGACCAGACCCGTATTCCCGATGCCGATCTCTTCGTCACCGAGATCGGTGTGTTTCCGAAGCTCGACTCGCAGTACGACGACATCTACGACGAGATCACCCTCGCGATCTCGGATCTCGTGAAGGACCAGCCGCACGCGTATGACTTCCTGCGCGGCCGCACCTTCGCGCGCACACTGCACTGAACAAGGGGTAGTACCAGGGAGAGCGCTCGCCGCTGCGGCCAGGCAGAAACTGGCCGCAGCGGCTAGAGCGCCGTTTTTATTTGCAGCCTCAGTTGTACCGATACACCACGATCTTGTCGGCCGCCGATTCCGGCGTCCACACTTCGCCGCGCCGCCCATGGATCTGCCGCACGTTTGCCGTGCGGCTGGATGACCGGAAGGTCTCCCATTTCTGCGTGAGCGGATCGAAGCGCAGCATGGCTTGCGCGCTCCACTCCGATACCCAGACCTTGTCGTTCGGATCCACGTACACCGCGTATACGTGCGGCTCGTCGCCGGGCGCCTGCCACACCGACCACTTTCCGGTCCGCGGCTCGTAGCGGCTCAGGTTGCCGGCGTTCCACTCGGCGACCCAGACGTTTCCCTTGGAGTCCGACCACACGCGGCGCGCGCCTTGCCGCCGTACCGGCGGTTCGATCACCTTCGCAGCGCCGCTCGCGGCATCGATGCGCGCGATGTACGAGCCGGCTAGCGAAGCGAAATAAACGGTGCCGTCGGGCGTGGCGTGGATGCCGTAGGGCCCGCGTCCCTTCGGCGCATCGAAGATTTTCATCTCGCCGCTCCTCGGGTCGAGGCGCCCGTAGATGCCGCTCTGGCCGGTGAACCAGTGGATGCCGCGCGCATCGAAGATCGCGGTGTTGAGGTTGGTATAGCCGCTGTCCTCGGGCAGCTTCCACAGCTTCACGGCCCGCGTCTTCGGATCGACCCGCACGATCGCGTTCTGGCCGCCGTCGGCGAGCCACGGCGCGCCGTCCGGTGCGGCAATCACGCCGTGCGGTGCAGAGCCGCGGCCCAGCGCCACGAACTCCACCTTGCCGCTCTTCGGGTCGAGGATGCCGAGGTTGCCGCTGCCTTGTGCCGAGAACCACACTGGACCATCGGGCGTGGCGTCCGCCCAGATGTCGTGTATGCCGTGGCCCCTCGGGATCGGGTACTCCTGCATCGTGACCTGTGCCCACGCAGGGATCGCAACCACCAAGAGGAGGAGAAGCTTCATATTGAGGTACATTCGACGCAGCTTACATGACCGAAAAATCCGGCTTCACTCTCGACCTCAGCCTCCAGGTCGGCAAATACGACATCCAGAAGCTGCTCGGCAAGGGCGCGACGGGCACCGTCTATCTTGCGCGCGACACCTTCACCGGCAAGGAGGTCGCGCTGAAGACCATCGAGCCGGAGGTATTCCGCGACCCGGAGTTCGGCACGGTGTACCGCTCGCAGCTCCTGAACGAGGCGTCGCTTGCCGGAAAGCTGCGCCATCCCCACATCGTCGCGATCCTCGACGCGGTCGTCGGCGAGGATTCAGGGCACATCGCGATGGAGCTCATCATGGGCGGGGACCTTTCCGCCTACGTGACGCCGGAAAAACTGCTCCCGGTGTCCGACGTGCTGCAAATCGGGTTCAAGTGCTGCGGCGCGCTCGAGTACGCGGCCAGGGAAGGCATCGTCCACCGCGACATCAAGCCCGCGAACATCATGGTGGTGTCTGGCACCGAGGTGAAGATCGCGGACTTCGGCGCCGCCATCCTGAAGAAGAGCCAGGTCGTGCAGACAGCGGCGATGGGCTCGCCTTATTACATGTCGCCCGAGCAGATCCAGGGCAAGGAAGTGAACTTCCACACCGACATGTACTCGCTCGGCGTCGTGCTCTACGAGCTCCTCGTTGGGAAGAAGCCTTTCCTCGCCGAGAACCTCGAAGCACTGATGGGCAAGATCATCAAGCTCGACCCGCTGCCGCCCTCCGAGGCGCGCAAGGACCTGCCGAAGGCGGTCGACGCCGTCGTCCTGCGCGCCCTGATGAAATCCCCCTCGCAGCGCTACCCGAGCTGGGCGGACTTCGCGCTCGAGCTCTCCAAGGTCGGCCAGAGCGTGCTGCCGCCCGAGGCCATCCCGGACAGCGAGAAGTACGTCGTGCTGAAGGCGGTGCCGATGCTCGCGAACCTCGCCGATGCCGAGATCTGGGAGCTCGCGCGTGCCGGACGCTGGACGCGTTTCGCGAAGAACCGGGTGCTCATGCGCGAGAAGGAGAAGGGCACCAGCTTTTACTTCCTCGCGCGCGGCGAGGCCAAGGTCACGCTGCAGGGGCGCTTGCTCAACATGGTGGGGGCGAAGGAATTCTTCGGCGAGATGGCGTACATCGCCGGCGGCGAGGCGCGCCATGCGACCGTCGAGTCGCACACCGACCTTCTCCTGGCCGAGTTCGTCCCCGAAGCGCTCGACAAGATGAGCGTCAGCGCGCAACTGCAGCTGACGCGGGCGCTGGTGCGCAACGTGTCGGAGCGTCTCGCGCTCGCCAATTCGCGCATCGCGCGCTAAATCGTGAAGGCGAAGCGCATCGCCATCCTCGAGGCGCGCATGGGGAAGCAGCTTGTCGAGCTCATCACGCAGCGCGGTGGCGTCGCCTACCACGCGCCCGCGCTCGCCGAGCTGCCGGACCTCGACGCCGGGGCCATAGAGCGCCTGGTGAGATCGCTGCAGGCGCAGCCGCCGAAGCTCGCGGTGTTCCAGACCGGGGTGGGTACGCGCGCACTCTTCGACACGACCGACCGCCTCGGCATCACGCAGGCTTTCCTCGCCATCCTCGACCAGACCATCGTCGCCGCACGAGGCCCCAAGCCCACCGGAGCCCTCCGCTCGCGCGGCGTGCGCATCGATCGCAGCGCGGGCGATCCGTTCACTACGCACGAAATTCTGGACGCGGTAGCCGACGTTGATGTGAACGCGGCGCGAGTCATCGTGCAGCGCTACGGCAGCGTCAATGCCGAGCTGGATCGCGCGCTCGAAGCCCGCGGCGCCGAGGTCGTCGAGATTCCGACGTACCGCTGGTCGCTGCCAAAGGACACGCAGCCGCTCGCCGGGCTCATCGCGGCGTTGGAGCGCCACGAGATGGACGCCGCGGTTTTCACCAACGCCGAGCAGGTGCGCAACCTGTTCGTCGTGGCCGGGCAGCTCGGCAAGACCGAAGCGCTGCGCAAGGCGCTCAACGCGACGCTCGTCGCCTCCATCGGGCCGGTGGCTTCCGCTGCGTTACGCGATGCGCAGGTGGCGATCGGCGTCGAGGCGAAACCACCGAAGCTCGGCGCCCTTCTTTCCTCGCTGGAGGCCGCACTCGCATGAAATTCCTTCTGCTTCTGCTCTTTGCCGGCCCGCTGTTCGCGCAGCCTTACCCGTCGAAGCCGGTCCGCCTGGTCGTCGGTTTCGCACCCGCCGGCGCCGCCGACGTCGTCGCGCGCACGCTGCAGGAACCGATGCAGCGCGTGCTCGGACAGCCGATCGTCGTGGACAACAGGCCGGGCGCGGGCTCGAGCATCGCCGCCGAGCACGTAGCGAAGAGCGCGCCCGACGGGTACACCGTGCTGATCGCCAGTCCGTCGAGCATCTTCGTCAACCCGCTGCTCAATTCGAATATCGGCTACCAGAGTGCGCGCGATCTCGTGCCGGTCACCAAAGTCAGCTCCTCGCCGCTCATCGTGGCCGTCAACGCGGGCCTCGGCATCCATTCGCTGGCCGAGCTCATCGGTCAGGCGAAAAAGAACCCGGGCAAGCTGAATTACGCCTCGTCCGGCAATGGATCCGCGCCGCACATGGCGGCCGTGCTGTTCCAGCGCGTGGCCGGCGTCGACATCGTGCATGTGCCGTACAAAGGGGGTGCTCCCGCGGTGCAGTCCGTGCTGGCAGGCGATACGCAGCTTTCGTTCGCCACGCCGCCTTCCGTGCTGCCGCTCATGCAGGGTGGGCGCCTCAAGGCGCTAGCCGTCACGAGCCGCGAACGCACGCCGCTCGTCCCCGGCGTGCCCGGCATGGCGGAAGCCGGCCTGCCGGACTACGAGATTTCGTTCTGGTACGGGCTCTTCGTGCCCACGGGCACGCCGGCCGAAGCGGTGAAGAAAATCTTCGACGCCGCGAACCACGCGGTCAGAATGCCCGACACGGCGAAAGCGCTCGCGCCCCACGGCACCGAGGCATCGGGGTCGCGCTCGCCCGACGATTTCGCGGCGTTCCTCGCCGCCGACTCGAAGCTGTGGAGCCGCCTGGTGAAGGACTCGGGCGCGAAGCTGGATTAAAGCTTCTTGCCGAGGACAGGATCCATGTCGCCGCCCGATTGCAGGCACGTGGCGTACAGGTCCTCGGCGAACTTCTGGCCCGACTGGCCGGGAGTCGTCCCCCCGGCGGCGGCGTTCGACACGTAGGCCGCGTCCAGGATTTCCTTCATCAGCTCCCTGCCGCGATCGGATTCCGAGACGTCGTAGATGCGCGCCATGATGGTGTCGGCCTTGGCGCGCTGCACCTGCTCCTTGGCGAGCGAATGCGCGACGACCGCCATGTCGGCGGCGATGCCGCACTCGAGCGCGCTCTCGGCGCGCGGCGCGGCTAGCGTCGCGCTCGCGCAGACCAGGCCGAGGAAAGTGCAGCTGAAGCGAAGCATGAACATCTCCATTGGGTTTACTTCGAATTGTCGGACCGCTTGCCCGGCGCGGCGCGGCTGGAGCCGGCGCTCGCATCGTCGCGGCGGGTGCGCGACTCGCGCGCGAGAACGCCATATTCTTCGCGTGTGAGCTTGCCGTCGTTGTTGGCGTCGAGCTCGCTGAAGCGCGTGTGCAGCTCCTCCGCATCCTTCGCCTCATCGCGCGAGACGAATCCGTCTGCATTGCGATCCAGGCTGTCGAACCGCGCGGGCGTGCCCGCGTCGTCGGGCGCGGCCATGGCCCATGCGCCCGGCAGCGCGAAAATCCCGGCCACTGCAAAGGCTTTCAGAATCTTCATGCCGCGCGTGCTGCAAGCCACGTGCCGTAGCCCATTTGGCTCGGGTACGATTGCGCTCCCGCCACCACGGAGGAGCTCGATGAAGATTCGTGCCGCTGTATTTGCCGCATTGATGGCCGCTTCGGGCGCCGTATCGGCGCAGCACGGCGCGGCTGCATCCAACATGGCGCTCCTCGGCCACGAGCCGCTGCAGGGCCGCAGCGCCTACCAGCCGGTGATTCACGAGCAGCGCGGGCGCTGGATCGCTTACATCGGCCACCACGGCGGCAAGACGATGAATTCGCTGACCGGGCGCGACGAGGACAATGGCACCTCCATCGTGGAGGTCACCGATCCGCGCAGCCCGCGCCTTCTCGCCCATATCCCCGGAGAGCCGGGGCAGGGCGAAACCGGCGGCGCGCAGATGGTGCGCGTGTGCAACGGCAGCACGCTGCCGAAAGGAGACAGGTCCAAGGTCTACCTGCTGCGCACGTTCGGCAACCTTGCGCATGAGGTGTGGGACGTCACCGCGCCGGAGAAGCCGTTGAAGGTGATGAGCGTTGTCGAGAAGCTGAAGGGCACTCACAAGAACTGGTGGGAGTGCGATACCGGCATCGCGTACCTCGTCTCCGGCGTCGACGGCTGGAGAACGCGGCGCATGACGCAGGTATACGACCTGTCCGACCCGGCGCGGCCGGTGTTCATCCGCAATTTCGGCCTCGCCGGCCAGCAACCGGGCGGCAGCGGCGAGGCACCGACCGAGCTGCACGGCCCGATCTCGACCGGGCCCAAGGGCAACCGCGTGTACTTCGGCTACGGCACGAACAAGTCCGGCGTCATGCAGATCGTCGATCGGCAGAAGCTCCTCTCCGGGCCGCACGAGCCGACCGCTGAAAACCTGCGCGCGCCGGAGGTTGCACGCTTCAACCTCTCGTCGATGAATGGCGCGCACACCGCGCTCCCGGTACTGGGCATGCGCCTGCCGGAGTTCGCGGCCGACAAGGGCACGCCGCGCGATTTCGTCTTCGTGGTGAACGAGTCGCTGGCGAACGAATGCACCGAGCCGCGCCAGCGCGTGTTCGTGGTGGACGTCACCGACGAGAAGACACCGGTGGGCGTCGCTACGTTCAACGTGCCCGAGAAGCCGGGCGATTTCTGCACGCGCGGCGGGCGCTTCGGCTCGCATTCATCCAACGAGAACCAGCCGCCGATGTATGCCGGCAAGATGCTTTTCTTCGCGTGGTTCAACGCCGGCGTGCGCGCGGTGGACATTTCCGACCCGTTCAACCCGCGCGAGGTCGGCTATTACATTCCGGCGACCACGGACAAGACCGACAAGCGCTGCATCAAGACGCCGACCGGCGAGCGCTGCAAGGTGGCGATCCAGACCAACAACCTCGACGTCGACGACCGGGGCTACGTCTACGCCGTCGACCGCGCCAACACGGGACTGCATATCCTGGAATTCAAGCGCTAGATGGAGCTCGGCATCGCAGGCAAGTGCGCCCTCGTCACCGGCGCGAGCATGGGAATCGGGCGCGCGGTTGCCGTTGCCCTGGCGAAGGAGGGCGTGAAGCTCGCGGTCGCGGCCCGCCGGCGCAATCTGCTCGAGGAGCTGCAGAAGGAAATCGGCCCTCTAATCATCATCGAGCAGGACTTTCTCGCCGAAGGCGCGGCGCAACGCGTGGCCGAGGCGGCGCTCAAGGGCCTCGGCCGCGTCGACATCCTGGTCAACAATGCCGGCGGCAGCCGGCGCTTCACGCTCGCCTCGACCGACGAGCAATGGGAGGAGGCGTTGACGCTCAACTTCCGGCGCCACCGCCAGCTCACGCACCTCCTCGTCGGCCAGATGATCGAGCATAAGTGGGGCCGCATCATCAACGTCACCGGCAAATCCGAGCCGGAAGGGTTGAACGGCGCCTTTGCCGCCAAGGCAGCGGTGCACTCCTGGGCGAAAGGCCTGTCGCGCGAAGTCGGCAAGCACGGCATCACGGTGAACTGCATCCCGCCGGGCCGCATCGTCAGCGAGCAGATCCTGCGCAACTATTCGCCCGAATTCAGGAAGCACGAGAGCGAGCACGACATCCCGGTGGGCGAGTACGGCCAGCCGTCCGACCTTGCGAACCTCGTCTGTTTCCTTGCCTCGCCGCTTGCGCGCTACATCACCGGCACCGTGATCCCGGTGGATGGCGGCCTGCGGCGCTACCAGTTCTGAGGAGGAATGCCATGCAGCGGATTTTGCTCATCACTGCAGTGATGCTGGCCGGGTGCGCGCAGCAAAGCCCGCTCGCGCTGCGCGACATGGGCTCGTTCCATGTCGGCGGCCGCGAGGTCACCGTCAGCGGCAAGCCGGTGAAGGAGGTCGTCTTCACGCCCGGCGGCGTGCCGGCGAAGGTCGATCTCAACGGCACCTACCTCGTGGAATCGATGTACGTCCAATATTTCCTGCCGGCGAAGCAGCGCGGCGCGGTCCCGCTCCTCATGTGGCACGGCGGCGGCCTTACCGGCGTGACGTACGAGACGACGCCCGATGGGCGCGAGGGATGGCTCAACTGGTTCGTGAAAAAGGGCTGGGATGTCTACAACTCCGATGCGGTAGAGCGCGGCCGCGCCGGATGGGCGATGTACCCGGACATCTTCAAGAGCGAGCCGCTCTTCCTGCCTAAGGACGAGCCGTTCGGCCGCTTCCGCATGAAGGGCAGCCAGTTCCCCGTCGACAGCTACGACAACTTCGTGCGCCAGGTGGTGCCGCGCTGGACTACCACCGACGATGCGATCATCGCGTCTTACACCGCGCTGGTGGACAAGGTCTGCCCGTGCGTGATCCTGTTCCACTCGCAGGCCGGGCAATTCGGCTTCAAGGTGGCGCAGGCGCGGCCCGACAAGGTGCGAGCGCTGATCGCAGTCGAGCCCGCCGGGCAGGGCGATCCCAAGCAGGCCGACCGCCTGAAGGGCATCCCGACCCTCTTCGTCTACGGCGACAACATCGAAACCGACGCACGCTGGCCTTCCATCCGGCGAAACGGCGTCGCCTTCGGCGATGCCATCACCAAGGCGGGCGGTAAAGTCGAGGTGGTCGATCTCCCCAAGGCCGGGATCCGCGGCAACTCGCACATGCTGATGATGGACAGGAACAACGCCGAGGTGGCTGCGCTCATCCAGCAGTGGCTGGAGAAGCAGGGCCTGTACCGATGAGATTTGCGTTCTGGCTCCTCGCGCTCGCCGTCACCTCGGTCCAGGCGCAGACCTATCCGGCGAAAGCGATTCGCCTGGTCGTGCCTTTTGCGCCCGGCGGATCGAGCAGCATCGTGGCGCGCTCGATCGCGGCCGAGATGTCGAAGGGCCTCGGACAGGAGATGTACATCGAGAACAAGGGCGGCGGCGGCGGCAACGTTGCCATGAACGACGTTGCGCATGCCGAGCCCGATGGCTACACGCTGATCATCGGCCATGTCGGCAGCCTGGCGATGACGCCGTTCATGGAGAAAAACCTCGGCTACGACGTGAATCGCGATTTCGCCGCCGTGTCTCTGCTTGCCAAGGTGCCGAATATCTTCGTCGTGCACGAGAGCGTGCCGGCCAAGGACTTGCGCGAGTTCGTCGCGCTCGCCAAGCGCGAGCCGGGCAAGCTGAACTACGGCTCGGCCGGCAATGGCAGCGCCGGCCATCTCGCCATGGAATACCTGAAGCTCGTCTCGGGCATCGACCTGCAGCATGTGCCTTACAAGGGCACCGGCCCCAATCTCATTGATTTGGTCGCCGGCCGCACGCAGGCCACCTCGGCCGGCACGCCGCCGCTCATGCCGCACGTAAAGAGCGGGAAGCTGCGCGTCATCGCCGTCGGGACGCCGAAACGGCTGCCGTCGCTTCCCGACGTAGGCACGGTCGCCGAGCAGGGCTACCCGGGCTTCGAGACGAGCCAGTGGTACGGATTGAACGCGCCGGCGAAAACGCCGTCCGCGATCATCAAGCGCCTGGCCGATGAAGCGGCGAAGGCGGCGCACGTGCCCGCGGTGCTCGCGCGCTTTGCCGCCGAGGACACCGAGGCGGTGGGCTCGAATCCGCAGGACTACGCCGCGTACATCGCAAAAGAGCAGGTGAGGTGGAAAGACGTGATTCAAAAAGCAAACGTGAAGGCCGACTGATGTATGACGTGATCGTTGTGGGCGCGGGTAATGCCGCCCTGTGCGCGGCGCTCGCCGCCGGCGAGCAGGTAAAGAAGGTGCTGGTGCTGGAGCGCGCGCCGGAAGACGAGGCGGGCGGCAATTCGCGCTTTACCGCCGGCCTGTTCCGCCTCGTGTACACCGGGCCGCAGGACCTGAAGACGCTGATTCCGGATCTGTCGGCCGATGAGATTGCCAACACCGACTTCGGCACCTACACCGAGGAGCAATTCCTCGACGACATGGCGCGCGTCACCGAGTACCGCTGCGATCCGGATCTCACCGAGATCCTGGTCAAGCAGAGCCTCCCCACCGCGCAGTGGATGCGAAAGCGCGGCGTGCGCTTCACCGCGGCGTGGGGACGCCAAGCATTCAAGATCGGCGGCAAGTTCAAGTTCTGGGGCGGCCTTACGGTGGAAGCGGTCGGCGGCGGGCCCGGCCTGGTCGAGTCGGAAACGCAGATCGCGAAAAAAGCCGGCATCGAGATTTGGTACGGCGCGCGTGCCCTTTCGCTCGTCGCCGACGATGCGGGCGTGCATGGCGTGGTGGTGAAGCACCAGGGAAAGACCAAAACGCTGGCTTCCAGGGCGGTCGTGCTCGCCGCCGGCGGTTTCCAAGCCAACACCGAATGGCGCACGCGCTACATGGGCCCGGGCTGGGAGCTCGCCAAGGTGCGCGGCACACGCTTCAACACCGGCGACGCGATCCGCATGGCGCTCGACATCGGCGCCGCGGCGCACGGCAACTGGTCGGGCTGCCACGCCGTGGCGTGGGACCGCAATGCGCCGGAGACCGGCGACCTCGCGGTCGGCGACGGCTTCCAGAAGCACTCGTACCCGTGGGGCGTATACATCAACGCCGACGGTAAGCGCTTCGTGGATGAAGGCGCGGACTTCCGCAACTACACCTACGCCAAGTACGGGCGCGTGATCCTGTCGCAGCCGAAGCAGTTCGCCTGGCAGATCTTCGACGCCAAGCTGAAGCAGCAGCTGCGCGACGAGTACCGCATCAAGCAGGTCACCCGGATCACCGGCAACACCCTCGAGGAGCTGGTCGCGAAGATGGACGACACCGACCAGACGAGCGCGCTCGAGACGCTGAGGAAATACAACGCCGCGGTGCGCACCGACATCCCGTTCAACCCGAACGTGAAGGACGGGCGGCGCACCGAAGGGCTGGAGGTGAACAAGACGAACTGGGCGAATACGCTCGATACGCCGCCGTTCGAGGCGTACCCGGTGACCTGCGGCATCACCTTCAGCTTCGGCGGCCTGAAGATCAACACCGACGGGCAGGTGATCAGCTCGGACGGCGAGCTCATCCGCGGCCTTTACGCCGCGGGTGAGCTCGTCGGGGGCATCTTCTGGTTCAACTACCCCGGCGGGTCGGGCCTCACGAACGGCGCCGTGTTTGGCCGCATCGCCGGAAACAGTGCTGCCAAAGCGGTTACTGCGGCGGCTTGACGCCGTTCTTGCTCACGGCGACGCGCGCGGCGACGAACTTGCCGTCGCTCTCGACGCGGGCACCGCTGAAAATTGTCTCGCCGGGCTTGAGATCGCCGCGGCTGCCTGGCTCGAAGGTGACGACTTCCGTGTCTTTGGTAACGAGGATCTTCTGCTCGCCGTCCTTGTACTTGAGCGTGAGCTCGTTGCCGCCGCTCGCCTGAGCATTGGCGGTGATGTTGGCGTTGGTCATGAACGAGTTCGGCGTCGAATCCCACGCGCCATGCATTTGAGGCACTTGCGGGCCAAGGGCATGCACTTCCTTCGCCACGAGCCGTCCGTCGGGTCCCTTGACGGAGGTCACGCCGACATAGGCGTTCGGTCCCATTTCCGCGAGCGTGGTTTTTTTCGCCGTGACGACCTGGGCGTCGGGGGTGAGGTGCAGCTGGATGTCGCGGCCATCGCGCGACTTGACCGCGAGCACGTCGCCATTGACGGCGCTGATCGTGCCGCGCACGCGGACGTTGGTCTGCGCCATCGCGGCGCACGTTACTAGGGCAAGCAGCAGGCCTGCGAACAGTCTCATCGGTCTCGTCTCCGTGGTGGTGGTTTGCGGATCACAGGTGAACACCCGTATCCTTCGCGGCATTCCATGCTAAACCCCTTCCAGCCGGTCAAGAAGATCGAAGTGCGGCGCTTCAGCGCGCTGCCGTCTAAATACCGCAAGAAGCAGCGCACAAAATGGTCGGATCCGAACCGACAGGGCGCTCCGGTCGACAGCTTCCTCGAAGGACCGTCCTTCGACCGCCAGGGCAACCTGTGGTGCGTCGACATCCCATTCGGCCGCATCTTCCGCATTGACCGCAAGGGGGAATGGGAGCTCGTCACCGAGTACGACGGCTGGCCCAACGGCCTCAAGTTCCACCGCGACGGGCGGGCTTTCATCGCCGACTACAAGCGCGGTCTCCTCGCGCTTAACCCGAAGACCGGCAAGGTCGAGGAAATCGTCGGCAGCGCGTTCAGCGAGAGTTTCAAGGGCCTGAACGACCTGCACTTCGCCGACAACGGCGACCTTTACTTCACCGACCAGGGCCAAAGCGGCATCGCCGATCCGACGGGCCGTGTCTGGCGCCTGAGGAACAACGGCGAGCTGCAGAAGCTGGTGGCGAATGCGCCTTCGCCGAATGGCATCACGATCAACACGAAGAACACGCAGGTCTACGTCGCAATCACGCGTGCGCAGCAGATCTGGCGGCTGCCGCTGATGGCCGGTGGCACGCCGTCGAAGACCGGCGTCGCGATCCAGCTTTCCGGCGGCCATGCCGGTCCCGACGGTATCGAGTTCGACGATGAAGACGGACTTTGCGTCTGCCACCTCGGCGTGGGCATCTGGCGCTTCGACTCGAACTGCCTGCCCACGCATCTCGTGCATGCCGGCAAGGACCACCGGTTGATGACCAACATCGCGTTTCGCGGCAAGGCGCTCTACATCACCGATTCCGCCAACGGCGAGATCCTCACCGCCGACATGCCGTACGCCGGGAAGAAGATGTTCTCGCTGAAATAATTCCGTACCGGGTACGGAATTCAGTCGATCTTCGCTCCCGAGCGCTTGATTACCTCGGCCCACTTGGCCGAGTCTTTGCGGATGATGTTGGCGTAGTCCTCCGGCGTGCCGCCGCCGCTTTCGCTGCCGAGCTGCGCCAGGCGTTCCTTCGCCTGCGGCTCGTTGATGGCGGTGTTTACCGCGCGGTTCAGGCGGTCGAGCACCGGGCGCGGCAGTCCTGCTGGCGCGATGATGCCCGTCCATGCGGTGACTTCGTAGCCCGGCACGCCCGCTTCCATGAGCGTCGGTACATCCGGGAGGCTGGTCGCGCGCTTCGCGCCCGTGACGCCGAGCGCGCGCACGCGGCCCGACGCGACGTGCGGAGCGATGGAATTGGTGCTCTCGAACATGAGCTGCACGTTGCCCGAGATGAGATCGCCAATCGCCGCCGCGCCGCCCTTGTACGGCACGTGGACGATCTCGGTGCCGGTCATGTACTTGAAAAGCTCGCCGCTCACGTGCCCCGGCGAGCCGTTGCTCGATGAAGCGTTGGAGAGCTTGCCGGGATTCTTCTTCGCATAAGCGATCAGCTCCGGCACGGTGCTGAACGGCGCCTTCGGCGACGCGGCCAGCAGCATGTACCCGGTGGTGATGAGCGCCACCGGCTGCAGGTCGCGCTCGATGTCGTAGGGCAGCTTCTCCACCATGTGGCGCGTGATGGCGAGAGCGCCGACCGGGCCCATGCCGATGGTGTAGCCATCGGGCGGGCTCTTCGCGACTGCATCGATGCCGATGGTGAGCGCGCCGCCCGGACGATTGTCGACGACGACGGGCTGGCCGAGGTCCTTGCCGAGGCCGGGCGCAACCAGTCGCGCGATGTTGTCGGTGGCGCTTCCCGCTGCCTGCGGGACGACCAGACGCAGCGGCCGCTCAGGGTACTGGGCGGCCGCGGTGCCGGCGAGGAGGAAAAGCGCTAGGGCGCTAGCTGTGCGCGTACTTCGCCGCCCTTGTAGCGATCGCTATGGACGTTCACGTACAGGTTGCCGGCCTTGAGCGCTTCCATCTGCGCCGGCGTGAGCTTGCGGCCGTCTGGAACGGTGTACGTGTCGCCGTTCTTGGTGAGCGGCACGATGACCGGGCCGTTCTGGCCCTTGGCGCCCTGGTGGATGTGCGCCATGGTGCCCTGCACGCCGGTGGTGGTGACGCTGCCGCTGACCGTGCCGTCCTCGGCGACGCGGAAGGAACCGCTGCCCGTGCCCGAGGTATTGGCTGGCGGCACTTCCTGCGCGCCGCTGAGGCTGACCTTCATGGCGCCGCTGCCCGGCATCCAGCTTGGCATGTTGTCGCGCACGCCCGCGCACGAGGCGAGGGCGAATACTGCGATGAGCGCGAGAAATCTGTTCATGGTGGCGTACTCCTCTGTGAATTCGTTGAACCGCTAAGGGGTCGAACAGCCGGACGGCTAAAATATTCCGATGCCTGCCATCGCCGCCTCCGCTGCGCTTTCGCGCCTGAGAATTCTAGACTTTTCGCGCGTGCGTGCAGGCCCGACGTGCGTGCGCCAGTTTGCCGACTTCGGCGCCGACGTGATCAAGATCGAGTCGCCGCCCGGGGTCGACCCGAACGAGAACATGGGCGGGCCGCGCGACGGCCCGGACATGCAGAACCTGCACCGCAACAAGCGCGCAATGACCCTGAACCTCAAGCTGCCCGCGGCGCGCGAGGTGCTCGAGCGGCTGGTGAAGACCGCCGACGTGGTGGTGGAGAACTACCGGCCGGACGTGAAGTTTCGCCTGGGCATCGATTACGAGTCGCTCGCGAAATTGAATCCCCGCATCATCCTTGCCAGCATTTCCGGCTTTGGCCAGGACGGCCCTTACCGCGATCGCCCGGGCTTCGACCAGATCGCGCAGGGCATGAGCGGCATCATGTCGGTCACCGGCGCCCCTGGCGAGGGGCCGATGCGCGTCGGCGCGGCGGTGGCCGATGTCGGCGCCGGCCTGTTCGCCGCGCTCGGCATCCTCACCGCCCTCTACGAGCGCGAGCATTCGGGGCGCGGCCAGTGGGTGCAGAGCTCCCTTCTCAACGCGGGCATCGCGCTCCTCGACTTCCAGGCGGCGCGCTATGCGATGAAGGGCGAGGTGCCGGCCCAGGTCGGCAACGACCATCCGACCAGCATGCCGACCTCGGCTTACAAGACGGCCGACGGCTACATCAACGTCGCGGCCTCGGGCGATGGCATGTGGCGGCGCATCTGCGAGCTTTTCGGCCGCAAGGACCTGGCGGCCGACGAGCGCTTCAAGACGAACGAGCTGCGCGCCAGGAATCGCGCCGCGCTCAACGCGGCAATGACCGGCGAGCTCGCCAAGCGCAGCTCCGCGGAATGGATCGAGGCGCTGAACAAGATCGGCGTGCCGACCGGCCCGATCTACAAGATGGACGAGGTGTTCGCCGACCCGCAGGTGAAGCACCTCGGCGCAGCGACCGAAGTGAACCATCCGCGCCTGGGCAAGTTCAAGATCCTGAGCCAGGCCGTGAAGCTCTCGCGCACGCCGGCGACGCTGAAGACCGCGACGCCCGACGTCGGCCAGCACACCGACGAGATCCTCGCCGAGATCGGCTACGACGCCGGCGCGATCAAGCGCCTGCGCGCCGAAGGCGTCGTATGAATGGTGAAATGAGCGAGCGCCTGATCGGCCGCAAGGACGGCGCGATCGGCTGGGTGATCTTCAACAACCCCGAGCGGCGTAACGCCGTGTCGCTCGACATGTGGCAAGCCGTTCCTCAGATCCTGGGCGACTTCGAGAAGGATCCCGCCGTCCGGGTCGTGGTCCTCGCCGGCGCGGGCGACAAGGCGTTCATTTCCGGCGCCGACATCTCGCAGTTCGAGAAGCAGCGCTCGGGCAAGGAGTCGGTGCAGCGCTACGAGGACATCTCCGAGGCGGCGCTCGCGAAGCTCGCCGGCTTCGGCAAGCCCGTCGTCGCCATGATTCGCGGCTACTGCCTCGGCGCCGGCGTCAACGTCGCCAATGTCTGCGACCTGCGCATCGCCGCGGACGA